>JALOOP010000451.1 GCA_025454315.1 Oculatellaceae cyanobacterium Prado106 | reverse complement strand
TTCATCGAAAAAAGTCTCCTGGTTACCCGCCTTGAAAAGCCCAAACTGACCTGAATTTTTCTCTCATCTGGATTTAACACCTAGACAGGCATCGGTCTATGGATCAATGTCACTGAAATAAGCTAAAGTCCTCGGCGAACCGCCCCCTAAATTCCCCAATTCTGGGGGACTTTGAAGGCTCGGCTCCCCCAAAGTTGGGGGTTGGGGGGCGGTTCGGATTGAAAGATTTATTGATGACATGGGTGGTGAATTCAGTGAAGAAAAGCGATTGGAAACGGTTGGAAATGCTCTCTTTGATTCTCGAAATCATTATCTCTGCTATGTTTTCAAAAAAGATGAGATGATGGTTCATCATCTCATTTCCTATTCCATTTCTCATTGAATTTCTTATTTCGAGATTTTGTTCCGATATTATCCTCTCATCCTCCCAGTCGTTTTGACTTGGTTCGTTGCTTTCGCAGTTTTCCTCGATAGCGCCAGAGGGCAAAGGCCAGCAGAGAGAGCATCAGTAGCCAGCTTGTGGTTGCAGCAGGGTCGAAGTCCATTAGAAACTCCAGGCAGGAAGATTACTGCGAATCAGGGCGATCAGTTCGGAGACTAGAACATTGACGGTTTCGGCGATCCAGTCGGCGATCGCAGCCAACACAATTTCGGTGATGAAGGTGGCGATCGCTTGCATCATGACATCAACGATCCATTTAGCGACGACCTCGACAATAAAGTTGACCATGAATTCGGTCACGGTCGCAATCAGAAGGTTCATAGGGGATCTCCTTGAATATTATTTCTGGGGAAGTGATGTGTTGCTGGAGTGATGCGTTACGCTATCGCTAACGCATTCTACGGCAATGTGCTTTCCTGTGGGGATTATTATGTATTTTTGCATAAACTTTCGTCTTGCACAATTCATGATTTTTCTGGGTTGGATGAGTTCTCTGATCTATGATCGAATAAATCATCATAGATTTGATTAACGTCTAATCCCTGGTCTGGCTCTATTCTGGTTTCGGGTTCAGTCAAAGGTTGGCTGGATGCTGGTTTGTCTAGGCTCCAGTCTACGACTTTGGCAATGCGGTTGCCGATTTTCATGCCTACGATCTGTCCTGCTGAGCCTAAGACCATTTTGCCAACTGCGCCGCTGATGGTGATGGTGGCGGTTTCATTGACAAATTTTTGGGTTGCTTTTCCGAGCCACTGCTGGGTGTCTTCCAGGGAACTCTGGGCAGGTTGCTGAGCGGCTGGCTGACTGTTCTGTGATTGACTGTCCTGTGATTGCCTGCTCTGTGATTGACTGTCCTGCGATTGACTGCCCTGTGATTGACTGCCCTGTGATTGCCTGTCCTGTGATTGACTGTCCTGTGATTGACTGTCCTGTGATTGACTGTTCTGTGATTGACTGTCCTGCGATTGACTGTCCTGCGATTGACTGTCCTGCGATTGACTGTTCTGTGGCTGGATTCCTGGGTTTTGAAGAACTGGAGAGGCTGGCTGGGGTTGAGTGAACTTAGCAGCATCTTCGCCCAGTTGACTGCCAATGACGCCGCCGACGATCGCCCCAACGGCCAAAGACTGCTCGGCCAATGAGGCCTCCTGCGACCTGGCCTGTGGTTTCACCGATTCGCTCTCCGGCGCGGAGTTGAATGCTGGCGGCCATTTTTTCTGAAGTGAGGGGTGATTTAGTTGAGGGAGTAGGTGGGATAATTTGGTCGAGATGTTGGAGGGTTTCCGCGCCGACTTGAGCGCCGATGACGCCACCGACAAAGACGCCGATTTGACTTCCCAAGATGGCTCCTGCGGGCCCTAGAACGATCGCCCCCGCCGTTGCCCCGACCATACCGCCCACCGCATCCCCAGCGGCTCCGCCGATTAAGGCTCCCCCGACTCGTCGCAGTTGGGCTTGGGCAAAGGCTGGGTCAAACAGAGTGAGGTCACTGGGTTCAGAAATAGGAACGGGGGTAGAATCGCTTGAAACCTCAGCGGTAGATTTTTTTGAGGAACGGATTGCAGAACGAATTGGAAGTTTTAGTGAGAGCGCGCAGGTTGATTCCAGAACGGTTAGAAGTTCGATCGGGGGAATGGCTGGACTTGTCCATTGATCTGGATCGTAGAAAATAATTAAAGAGGCGGCGGTGGGATTGAGGGTGAAACTGCGAATGATAGACAATGCTTGCAGTTTTTGATCGAGGTGAGTGATCAAAGCGGTATCGGAGGAGAGATGAGGAAATCGGATTCGGAGTCGTCCGGCGATCGCATGAACGATCACGCCGTGGAATGGGTGGGGGAATGGTAGGGGAAGTTCTACATCGGAGCTTAGCGATGGTTGAAGCGTCATATAGAAAGCCTTGGATGAAGCGATTTTGGAGGGCTGTGGAAATCAGTAGGTGGAAATAAGATGTAGAAGGAAATGGTCTCTACTCTATTGGTTTATATTACAGCAGATTTCTTTTGGGATGGCTCTGTCTGTCTAGCTTTTTCATGGAATTTGGGGTTAAATGGCGATCGAGTTTTGCGGTTGGGGTGAGTGGTATTCGTTTTTCTTTGATTTCTCTATACATTTCTCGATGCATTACCCAGTAAACCGCTGGGTAAACCTCTCGATAGGTTATTGAGATTATCATTAGTGTCCACATTGCTGAAGGAATTGCGATCGCCCTTGTCACAATCTAAGCAATGCAAGACGGGGATTGAGGAACTTCTGCGCTCCTTGCCGTTCTGGAGGTGTGATTAATTGGGTGAGATTTAATACCTTTGAACTACTAGTTTTGCTCTTAGGGTAGACGGCTTTTGGGAGTGTGAGGTCTATAACAGTTAGGGTGATGACTGGTTATTAATGTTTAAGAGAAATGAGTATGGCTGTTGAAGAACTTCGTAAGAGTGATGTGATGCGGCATCTGATGGATGCGTTGGATGATAAACAGGATATTGGCCATTATGGCCGATTGGTTTTTGCCATGATTGCGCGGCATTTTATGTCGGAAGCGGAAGTGGTTGATTATTTGCAGCAAGACCCGGATTTTGGGGAAGCTGAGGCTAAGGCGCTTTATCAGCAGGTGCAGGGGAAGGATTATAGTCCGCCTAAGCGCGATCGCATTCTCACCTGGCAGCAGCAGCAAGATTTTCCAATTTGTCCAGACCCGGACGATCCGGATGCCTGCAATGTTTATCGAGATTTGCAATTCCCGGATCAGGTGTATGAGCATATTTCCAGCTACTACGAACACAAAGCCTGAAATGATGGGCGTTGCTGAATTCAGCGATGAAATGTTGTGTATCGCCCCGATCTGCAACGCCCTAGAAATGATGTTCTAATTTGAATCTTGAAATAACTTTTGGAGGGAGGGGCGCAGTCTGCCTCTCCCTCCAAAACTGTTGGGGAGGATTTTGAAACTCTACTCCCAACTTCCTCAATTTTCCCGGATAGGCTAAAAGCAGAGTTGGAGAAGCGCCATAAGCCAGTTTGTAGTGAGGACTTTAGTCCTTACCACTGCAAGATGCATTGACCATTGAATGCCTGCGGGTTTGTCAGGACTAAAGAACTTTTAATTCTATTCTTGTTCCGGAGGATGAAGGGTGGAGGGGGTTGCAGAACAGGTTGCGCGGTTCTCTGTAGATGGATCGATAACTTGCGATCGCCCATTCGCAGTCACGATTAATTCCACGGCTCCGGTTACTGGATTGCGCTGCAACTCAGTGGCTTCTATCCAGGAGGGTTCAGCAACCGGGGTCGAGGATTGATCAGAAGGCAAGGATTGATCAGAAGGCAAAGATGGATCAATCGACCAGGATGGATCAGCCGGTGAAGACGATCGCCCTCTCAAATCGACCCAGGTGCGGCTGTTGGACGGTGAGGCGGGGGGGGTGGGGGTGCCGCCGCGTCCGGTGATGATGAAGCGATTGGTTTGAGCAACGGCGCAGCGATCGCTAATTTCCTGACTGTAGTTTCTGACTTCGGTGGGTAGGTTCACTAAGCCTGAGTCCGGCTCCAGGCTGGGGGTAGTGATTTCGACGGTGCCGCTGAGGCCGATTTGGGAACTGGCGGTGATGTCGCTGTTGGGGGTGAGCTGGTCGCGAAATTGGGTGCCAAAGATGCCGTTGGCGGTGATGTTGATGTTGCCGCCGTTGCCTTGTTCGGCGTTGGCGAGGATGTCGCTGTTGTCGAAGGCGAAGAGGTAGGCAGCGTCTAGGTTGACGTTGCCGCCGTTGCCCTGGCCTCTGGCTTCGGCGGAAATTTGGCTGCGATCGTCGAGGCGCAGCAGGGTTTGGGCTTGGATGCTGAGGTCGCCGCCGCCCCCGGCTGTGGTGGAGGCGAGGATTTGGCCGCGATCGCTCAAGGTGATGTGCTGGGCGTTGATGCGGAGTCGTCCGGCGTTTCCGGTGCCCTGGTGGCGGACGCTGATGGCGGCTCCTTGGGTGACGGTGAGGCGATCGGTTTGAATCCGTATTTCGCCCGTGTCTCCGGTGGGCACATCGGGCAGGAAAAAAGCCTGTCGTGTTTCGGTTTCTGAGAGGTTGGCACTGGAGGAGAGGGTGGAGGGGGTGCCGTTTTCATCGGTGCCACTCAGTCGGATTTCGTCAGCCGTGATGGAGACTCGTCCGGCATCTCCTGCCGCCGAGGTCACCGCACCCACCGTGCCGCCGTCTTGGATCAGCAGTTGGGGCGTGTTGAGGGTGAGTTGACCGGCTGAACCTAAGCCGAAACTGTAGACGGAGACGGTGCTGCCGACTCCGTTTTGGGGACTGCTGCCGATGACGGAGATGCGATCGCCCACTGCAATGCGGAGATTGCCCCCCTGACCTGTGCCTGCTCCCGCTTGAGGGCGACCCAAGGCTCCAATCGAAAACAACACACCAGAGCCAACGGAACCGCCATCGCGGGTGACGAGTCGCTGGGTTCTCAGGGTTACATTTCCGGCGGTTCCGGAGGCGAGGGTGTAGCTGCCCAGGTTACTGAGTAGACCGGGTTGATTAGGTGCATCGCCTCGGACTTCAATGCTATTGTCCGCCTGCACCTCAAGATTACCGCCCTGGCCTGTCCCGGCACCGACTACGGTTGCACCATCCAGGGGAAACAGCACATAGGTGGCCAGCGATGCACCGTTGAGCAATCGTAAGCGGCTCGTGGTGACCCTCAAATCGCTGCCTTGCCCTGTTCCAGCCACTGATGAGGCAAGACCGCTGGAGATAAAGCCAAAGTTGGGATGGATACCCCGAGCTGTAATAGACTCGGAGGCTCGAATCCGAAAGGTTCCCCCTGCACCGCTGCCCTGGTTGAAGGTGCTGATCTGTCCGCCGTCGCGCAAATCCAACTGTTGGGTAGAAACCCGAAGATTACCCAGTTGCCCCAAACCATAGCTGGATACGACGATTCCGGTGGCAAAGGGGGTGGTGGGGTTGATGCCCGTGACGCGAATGGAGCGAGTCGCATTGACGGTGATATCGCCCCCCGATCCGACCACTTGAGGCGCTACGTAGCTAATTAGCTGAGCGCCATTTTGAAGTCTCAGATGCTGGGTGGTGAGGTGCAAATCGCCGCCATTTCCAGCCACCAGCGCCGCGCTACTGATTTGACTGCTAAAGGATTCTGGGTTGAGGGGGCTATTGGCCGGAGAATAGCCATTGAGCCGTACCGATCGCGCTCTAATTCGGACATCACCCGCATTACCGCTGCCCTGGCTGACGGTTTGAATTCTTGCGCCTTCTAATAGCGTCAGTTGGGGCGTGTTGAGTTCAATATTGCCACCATTGCCGCTGGCTCCGGGGGTAACTGCACTGAGCAGCCAACTGCCAAAAGGGTAAAAGCTTGCGGTTCCGGCTAGTTCTAGGGATTCGGTGGCGTTGAGGCGGAGGTGGCCGCTGGGGGCGTTGGCAAAATTGGCGATCGCGATCTGAGAATTGTTGATGCGAATCGTTCCCCCTTGCACCTGGATGCCGCCCTGGTCGTTGGGAGTGGAATAGGGGTTCCAGAGGGAAGCCCGGTTGAGCAGTTGAATTGTGCCAAAGGTGTCCGCCAGATCATAGTCCAACTGCCAGCCCGTTGCGGTCGGGATCAGTTGCACCCGACCTTGGACTACACTGCCAATTTCGATTCGTCCCGCTGGAGCGGTGATAATGCCGCCGTTGAGGGTGACGTTGCCGCCAATTAGGGCGAGGGTGCGGGTAGGGGCGATCGCCAATCCCAAATTGACGATGGGCAGCACGCCTTGATTCCCCGATCCGTTCACCTGGATGTTCCCCGGATTTTGACCAAACTGGAGTCCAATGGGCGCACTCACCGTGAGCAAAGCTGGACTTCCGGGATTCACCGCGCTGAACTCGCTGCCGTTAGCAAACTGGAGGCGATCGGCGCTGCTGCCGATGAAGGAGCCGCCGATGTTGAGGGTGGCGTTGGCACCGAAGACGATGCCGTTGGGGTTGATCAGAAATAAGTTAGCGCTGCCGTTGGTTTGCAGCAAGCCGTCGATCACAGAACGAGATGATCCCGTGACGCGACCAAAAATATTTTCAATGTCTGGTGCATTGTTAAACGAGGCTGAAGCCCCCGTGGGCACAGAAAATTCGCTGAAGCTATGGAATAAATTGCGGCCTGCGCGATCGCCATTCTCAATGACAAAGTTCCGGCCATCGGCAGAGGTGACGGTGGTGGAGAGGGTGCGATCGGGGGTAATTTGGGCGATCGCAGGCACAGGGGCGATCGCGGAGGTGATGCTGACGAGGCTCCAGAGGAACAACTGCTGTCTGATTGTCCTTTGTGTTGCAGTTGCGCTAGAGAGCGGGTTGAGTCTCGTAGCTGCAAGAAGCTGCAAGACCCACTCTCTACCGTTCATCGTCCAAACAATCACGTCCATTCGATTCATCCGGGTTTCAGCTTGAGGGATTACGGCGTTAGAGTGCCCCGACGGGTTATAAATTCATCCAAGGAAGTATAGTCTGGGGGCAATGGTGGCTAAAAGTCCTGAAATGCGGGCTAGATCAAACCGGGAGATCTATAAACTTCTGCAAAGCGATCGCCCTTGACTCTGGCGATCGTCGGGGCTGGTGGGCAAAACCGCTGCATGGGTCGGCGATCGCCCCCCGCCCCCCGTCTCCCTTCAACTTGTCTTAACCTCCGATCGGTTCCCCGAATCCAATTCTTGTCCTATAATGAATCGAACCAAACTCCAATTTTTGGCAAACCTAAGCGAGGTCAAAAACCCCGGGGGGTTTGCCAAAACAGCCAGAACCTAGACAACTGAATATGTTCAAGATTTTCAATGGGTCTGAAAGTCGTTTTTTCAGTCGGCTTTCAGGGGGCAAATGTCTCTTTTCAGTAAGGTTTGCCAAAACCGCTTTCAGAATCCTTACCCTGTAAGGGTTCTGGATGGCGGGGTTTCCATCAACTAAATCCCGGCAACGGGACTGAAACC
>JALOOP010000450.1 GCA_025454315.1 Oculatellaceae cyanobacterium Prado106 | reverse complement strand
ATTTACTTACTTCATTTAAATGTTTCGGGGATGGCTTGCATTGATAATTCCGTGGAGGATGACGAACTGAAGTATCTTTTAATACTTAGCCAGTATTTATCCGGAATTAACGAAAACAGTGTGTATTCTTTTTTATAAGTAAATCTTGGAGTCTTTAACCCACAGACTATTTGTGGTTTGAGTGATTTCAATTCCCTGTGTTCCTTCCCTTTGGGGCTAGAGAAAACCGCATTTTATTCGTCTGGTGAATCGATGGATTTCATCGAGGCATTCAGGCGTGGCTGCTGAAGTTGAATTTTTGGCATCTCATAGCTGGAGCGGGGGCGAATCGGCCTTTTGTGCCTTTGAACTCTCTATCCTGTCTCAATCTAAGGCTTGTGCCAAAGGTCGGACAAAATTTCGGGAACGATAAAGGGGCAAGTTTGTGCGATCGCCCTCAGTTCGGTCTTCGAGGCTCTGATGGTTTTTCAGAATACCCGTCATAAGGTATACCTTTGTCGCTTGCAGTCTTGGAAACTGGGTCTCTGCTAATTCGACTTTCAGCCAGCGAAGGATTTTGCGGCTCTACTTCAGAACTTTTTAGGAACGGGAACTCATGTGCCACCCATTCATTCGCATCCTGCTCGTTCAAGGAGACGAGACAGATCGCGTTATGACCCGCAGTTTGACTGCTCAATTGCATTCTGATCGCTTTCAAGTGGAGCGGGTGTCGGACTATGTTGCGGCCTTGGCTCAAATTGCAAGCAAGCAGCATGACCTGTATCTGGTCGAAGCTGACCTGGGAGAGTTCAAAGGGCTGGAACTGCTACAAGAAGCCATTTTCAACGGCTGTGAAGCACCATTTATCCTCCTGACCGCCCAATCCGAACCACAGACCGCCAAAGCCGCCCAGAAAGCAGGAGCCTTTGAATGCCTGTCCTGCGCGGATCTGACGCCTGAGTTGATGGAGCGAGCGATCGCCTATGCCCTCGATCGCCATCGGATGCAGCAAGAACTGCACCAACTGCGCCAAAGCGAAGAACGCTACACGCTAGCAGCACATGGCGCAAATGATGGGATCTGGGATTGGAACCTGCTGAGCGATCGCATTTTCTTTTCTCCCCGCTGGATCACGATGCTGGGGTATCAGGTGGATCAACTGAGCGATCGCTGTCACGAATGGTTTGAGCGAATTCATCCGGAAGATTTGCATTGGGTGAAACGCGAAATTACCGCTCACCTGGAAGGACATGCGGCCAAGTTTGAGTGCCAGCACCGGATGCTGCACCAGGATGGCGAATATCGCTGGGTGTTGAGCCGGGGGATGGCGGTTTGGGACAGTGAGGGTTGTCCGGTGCGGATGGCAGGGTTTCAGACCGATATCACCGCCTGGAAACAGGCCGAGGAAAAACTGGTCTATGAGGCGCTCCACGATACGCTGACCGGGCTGCCCAACCGTGTCTTTTTAATGGAACGACTGCGGCAGGCGCTGCAACTGGCGCAGCGCAGCACGGACTATTTATTTGCGGTACTGTTTATTGACCTCGATCGCTTTAAGGTGATCAACGATAGTCTGGGGCACATGATTGGCGATCAGCTTTTGGTGGCGATCGCCCAACGTCTCTCCAACTGTCTGCGTCCCAGTGACACGATCGCCCGTCTTGGCGGCGACGAATTTGTGATCCTGCTGGCGGATGTCAAAGACCGTGACAGTGCGACTCGCATTGCCGATCGCATTCAGGAAGAATTACTGCTGCCGTTCAATCTGGACGGCAATGAGGTTTTCAGTGCCGCCAGTGTTGGCATCGCCTTCAGTACGCCGGAATACGATCGCCCCGAGGATCTGCTGCGGGATGCCGATATTGCCATGTATCGCGCCAAAGCTCACGGTCGTGCCCGCTATGCCATCTTCCATCCGGGAATGCACAGCACAGCCGTTGCGCTTTTGCAAATTGAAACGGACTTGCGTCGGGCGATCGATCGCCAGGAACTCCAGCTTCACTATCAACCGATTGTATCTCTCCGGACTCGACAAATCACAGGCTTTGAAGCCCTGATCCGCTGGCAGCATCCTCAACGCGGCATGATTTCGCCGACTGAGTTTGTGCCGATCGCCGAAGAAACCGGATTGATTACGCCGATGGGCTGGTGGGTATTGCAGGAAGCCTGCCGTCAGATGCGCCAATGGCAAGAACAATTCCCTAGCCGTCAGCCGCTGATCGTCAATGTCAACCTGTCCAGCAAGCAGTTCAGCCCCCATCTGGTGGATCAAATCAGCGAAATTCTGGCCGAAACCAAACTCGACGCCCCTTCCCTGAAGCTCGAAATCACCGAGAGCATCCTCATGGAAAACGCCGAATCCGCCGTGTCCACCCTGACCCAACTCAAGCAACTGGGGACGCTGCTGGCGATCGACGACTTCGGCACCGGATATTCCTCGCTGAACTATCTCCACCGTTTCCCCATCGATACCCTCAAGGTCGATCGCTCCTTTGTCAGCAAGGTTGATGTCGATGGCGAACAGTTGGCGATCGCCCGTACCATCATCACTCTCGCCTGGAACCTGGGCATGGAGGTCACCGCAGAAGGGGTCGAAACCATGAAACAACTGGCTCAACTGCGATCGCTCCAATGCGACTACGCCCAAGGTTACCTTTTCTCCGCCCCCCTCGATGCCAAGGCGATCGAGCATCTCATGGCCACCCAACTCGACCAACCCATCATTCTCTACCCCTCGTCGCATATTCCTCAGACTTCGGGGCTGCGAGCTTAGAAGGGGAAAGGGGAAAGGGAAAAGGGGAAAGGGGAAGCATTGAAGGAGTCTTGGGAGGAATCTTTGCAGGACTCAGCGGGAATTTTCCCGGTTTCCCTCATCAAGGGATGCCAAAAAAGATCGGCGGTGCTGAATTCATCTGTGAAATGTTGTATGGCTGCGCCGCCACACCACATTTCACAGCCCCGATCTGCAACCCCAAAGATCCACGAAAAATTCAACAAAACAGACTAGGACTTCCCTAACCACTCATGGGTAAGTCCTACAAAACAACCCAAGATTTCCCTTTCCCCTTTCCCCTTTCCCCTTTCCCCTTTCCCCTTTCCCCTTCCCTCATATGTCGTTCTATAAACTTTTCTAGAGCGATTAATCACTCCTTTGTAATTACCGCTACTATCGCTAAATAGACCTTCTGGCGGTTTCCTGACCATGCGAATTTTCCGGACTGCGCCCCAGACTGAGGCTGAAACTCAGACTCGTATTCTTCAGGCCGCAAGAAAGCTGTTTGCGCGACGGGGGTATGATGGCACGACGACCCGTGACCTGGCGCAAGAGGCTGGGGTGGCGGAAGGGACGTTATTTCGGCATTTTGAAAACAAAAAGGCCATTTTGGTGGAAGTGGCGACTCAGGGTTGGGTTGAGATTTTGACCGATCTCTTAACTGAGTTGAGCGAGATGGCTAGCTATAAGGCGATCGCCCAGGTCATGCGGCGACGGATGATGAATCTGCATGAGAACGCGGATCTGCTGCGGGTCTGTTTCATGGAGGCGCAGTTTCACCCGGATTTGCGGGAGCGCATTCAGGCGGATGTCATTGTCAAGATGACAGATGTGGCTGAAGCCTTCTTTCAAACGGCGATGGATCAGGGCGTTTATCGCAAGATGAACCCGCGTGTGGTAGCTCAGGTGTTTTTGGGAATGTTTACGATCGCCGGATTTAGCCGCGACTCGATTTTGCCTAACCAGGCATCGCCCCAAGAAATCCAGGAAATGGCCGAGACGATGGCCGAGATTTTTCTGAATGGGGTTCTGGCTCAGTCTTAGAACTTTGGTGATGCTCAAGTCCTGTAGGTTGGGTGTAGCGTAGCGCAACCCAACATCACAGCCGTCAATCTTGTTTCAATGCAGGGATCATCGAACTCAATCCAAGCGATCTACCCATCCGATCTAATGGGATATTGGGTTGCGCGTTGCTCCACCCGACAGTTATAGCCGTCAATCTTGTTTCAATACTCAATCTTGTTTCAATGCAGGGATCATCGAATGTAGTCCGAGCGATCTAGTGAGGTGTTGGGTTGCGCGTTGATGCACCCAACCTACAGTGGGTTTGCTTTTCTAAATGTCTGATTTCCTAAATTTCCAAAAAGGAGAGAGGGAGGCGATCGCCTCCCTCTCTCCTTTTTGAAGCTCTAAATTAGATCTCTGAATTAAATTTCTACAAAATTAAATCTTTTCAAAAGGTGGGATGTGAACTACATGACTCGATTCCGATGACTGGGTTCCGGGAGGTTGGCCGGTTCGGTAACGGTTAAAACTTCGAGTTCTAAAGCGTCTAGAGCCACAAATTCTTTAGGATTGGGAAGGAGGGGAGCGGGGTCTTCAGTGGGTTCAAATCCTTGCCATGCGGCGATCCCTGGGAGGTTTTGCCAGTTGGGGACAAAGGGGGGAACCGCGAGGGGGCAAATCTTCCAAGTTCCTTGAACCGGAACTCCAAGCTGTTGACAGTTACCACCACGACGTCCTTCTGCTCGGTAGAACTGACAGTGCTTGCAGGAGGAAATATTACCTTCTGAGGATTTCATAGAGACAGGATTAGAAAATTGAAATTTCATCTTTAGTTTTATCGCGATAATTTTTGAGGATTTTTACAGAAAAAAGGCATCTAAACTAGATGGGCTATCCGTTCTAGCGATCCCGAAGAGAATCTAACGATTTAGATTCTCTTTAGACTCTGATTAAGAACTAGATACAATTGCAAAAAAATAGGATTTCGCTACAGGGTTCTTCGGTAACTCTACGGATATGGACTAAAACCAATTGGGGATCACTTAAAACAGCAAACAGCACCCCATCTCAATTCTTAGAATTCTCAAAATCAGTTGAACGCTTTTTTGATTTTTCTGTGATTTCAAAGGGCTTTTTCCGAAGCTTACGACTTAACCGAATTTTTCCCAAAATCAAGGAATGACCTTGAATCGTTTTGAATTGTTTCCTTTGTTCACAATTGACAATCTTTCTTTAATAAAAAGTGTTTGTTCAAGGAGTCTTTTTCTGCATATCTACGGCATTGCAGTCGGGTGAGGACAGTTGAGTTTCGTGGAAATTACCCTCGTGTCTTCTCGTGGAGTGATTCCATGTCGCACCCTTTTGACCTTCAGGGTTTAGTGTTGTGATTTTGAATGGTAACGATTACTGTAATGCCCATAAGTTCCCTTAGTCGGAACCAATCAACCGCCGGATTCCCTGACGGAATGACGGTAGAATAGGCTCGGTTGTTCAGGCTTTGTTTTGAATAACTGATCCCTTGCTTTTTTCCCTTAATCGCCATGACCGATCCCCTTTCTGATCCTGCTATTTCTTTGACACGAGAAGCGGCTCACCAAACGCTCAAGCGCTTTGACTGTCTGAACCCGGCAACGGTATTGACCGAAGAGGAGCGATCGCAACTCCGGCAGTCTCTCCTGGTCGTCGCGGATGAGTCCGAATATCAAATGCTGGGGATCTGTGCCGAAACGGCGGCTGAAGGCTGTCAAGCCCTGGAAACCTACGCAAGGGCGCTGGGATATACGGCTGATCCCCCAGAGGCGATCGCAGGCTCGGTCTACATCAAGTTCAACCCGATCTCAGGGAAATGCTACATCAGCGACTATCCGGGTGAACATCGCGGCGTGCTAGTGTCCTGTCAGTCGTCAGAGGCCGATGGGATCAATGAAATGTATGGCCATTTGCCTCTGAATTTATTTGTCGATTAGGAAGGGGTAGCAAATAAATAGGACTTACGCATTGACAGAAGTCCAGAAGTGTGGTCAGTTGAGAGGAGTCCCCTCGTTGGTATCTAGTTGTGAGAGAACGCTCAAAGCCCTCAACGG
>JALOOP010000060.1 GCA_025454315.1 Oculatellaceae cyanobacterium Prado106 | reverse complement strand
CGAAGCCATGATCCAAGGTGCAATGATTCGATTGATGCTGCAACGCTTAGGTGAACAGCATGAAACTGCTTAATTATTATTTTAGAAATGCGCTCTAAACCCGACTCCTAGAAGGTTTAGATTTTTTTTGAGCAAATTTAGGAAGATTTAGCCCATTTACCTAAGATTCTGTATACAGGATGCTTTAAAGCCGTCAAAAACGAAAAATCTGAAGAATATTCAAAGATTTTGGTGAATTGTCAGAATTCTCTGTATCAATAGATTGATTTGTAGATGGCTTTTCGATGGAAATGGGCTTAATAGTCCCTGTAAGTGTTTTTCCCTGTTCGTTTTGAATTGTAAGTTTTAATCAAAGATGAAAAAGGATAGTTCCACTCGGCTACACCTGGTTCAACCGCTAGAGATCGTTTCTTCTGAACCCCATCGCGAATCTAATCGGGAACCCCATCGCGAATTTGCCCCTCCAGAAAATCTCGTCAGAGAAGGTTCTTTTCGAGAAACCGCTAAATCCCGAAATCACAGTAATTTGGTTCTGCATTCATTCCCCACCCCATCGGCAGAAGCGGATGAAGCCGATCGCAATCTCAGCGGATATTGGGGTCAAGATAACCTGAGCCAAACCAGTCTGAGTCAAACTAGCCTGTCCCCTACAGATACCCCTACAGATCTCCCTACAGAGATCAATCCAATTGATCTAAGCCAGATTATTCTGGCCAGCAGCAGTCCACAACAGTCGCTGTTATTACTCAGCAAAACCCTAACCGAAGCGTTTCAAGTCGATTGTTGTGTCATTCAGACTCAAGAAACCAGCCCTACTCTCACCCAGACCCTCTGCTGGTCACCTCAGCCTTTGCCGGTTCATTTTGGTCAACAATTCTCTCAACTCTTGCACCTGCCCCAAGTTCAAGACCAATGGCAAGCCGACCAACTCGTGGTATCGACAACCCAAAGCAGCCTCAGTTCCCCCACCCAGCCATCTGACGCTATCCCCCATCTTCCTCACCCAGCGTCTCAGGACACTCGCCCCCCCCGTCGTCCCCTCACCGCCTTGAGGGAATCAACGACCTGGGGATCAAAAACCCGAAAATTAGAGTTTCCGTTTCAGTCGATTCTGGCACTCCGCACCCGGATCTATGGCCAGATTAACGGCATCGTTTGCTTGATGCGATTCTCTCAGCATGAATGGAAGGAGCAAGACGTGAAGTCATTTGAGTCGCTGTCGCCGCAAGTGGCGATCGCCATTTCACAAGCCCAGTTAACCCAAAAGGTGCAGCAGCAACTCCGCTATCAAACCCTCAATGACCAGTTGACCGCTGCGATTCGCTCCGGCTGGGAGTTGCCCAAGATCTTTGAACTGGCTGTGGAAGGAACCACTACGGCACTTGGGGCAAGTCGAGGGCTGTTGCTCCTGCTGAAATATCAAAATGCTCGGCGGTCAACAACGGACGCTAAAATCTCCTTGGAGGGGGAGGCTGCTGACTCTGGCAAGAGTGCGATCGCCCCAGAAGCAGAAGCCAGTATTGTTTTTGAGTATCCTCAAGCCTGTCAACTGAATCGTTTGTTCTCCAAGGAATCGGCTGATGGATCTGACATCGCTGACCTAGCTGAACTATCGGAGGATATTCAGCTAACCTCCTCCAAGGATGGGATCTTTGAAGTCCTTCCCGAGAGTAGTCAAGGAACTTGGGTTCATTACTGTTTCCAGGCTTCAAGCTGTGGCCTCTGTCGCAAAATCTTGGGAGGCAGTGCTAATCCAGTTGTGCTGCCGACTCTACCAGGAGCGGCAGAACCTGGAGTTGAGGCTGTTTTGGCTGATCCGGCGATCGCCCCCTTCTTTCAACTCGAACACCTGCCTTCTGTGGTACTGATGCCGCTGGAACATCAGGGCATGATGCTGGGCACCCTGGTGCTGCAAGATCAGAGCAACCGCCACTGGAGTGAAGAAGAACTCTCCTTTATTAAACTGATCGCCGCTCAGCTTAGCACCGCCATTATTCAGGCGCGCACCCTCCAAAAAGTCCAGTCGGTCATCACCGAACGCACCGCCCAACTGCAACGCAGCCTCGAAGTCCAGGCCAAACTCTATGAAAAAACCCGTCAGCAGGTTGACCAACTGCAAAAGCTGCATGAGGAGCGAGAAGAATTCCTCAGCACCGTCAGCCATGAACTCCTGACCCCGCTAACCAGCATGAGTTTGGCCATCCGCATGTTGCGCCAAGCCCAACTCACCCCCGAGCGGCAAGCCCGCTATCTCGATATCCTGGAACAGCAATGCCAGCAGGAAACGCAGCTCATCAACGATATGCTAGCGCTGCGGAAGCTGGAGAATGAAAAATCGACCGCTCAACCCCACAAAATCGATTTGCGGTATCTCATCCGGGATCTGGTGGACTCCTCCACAGAGAGTTGGCGCGATCGCGGCCTCACCCTCCACCTCGATCTGCCGTCCCTTCCCCTGACGATTTTCTCTGACCCCGATAGCCTCAATCGCATCCTGGCAGAACTGCTCAACAATGCTAGAAAGTATGCCGATCTGGAAACTCAGGTCAGTCTCAAGGTAATTCACCAAGTCACCGATTCAAAGAATGAGATTGTCATGACCCTTCGTAGTACGGGTCTAGGCATTGAACCGGACGAAATCCCCTGTATCTTCGACAAGTTTCGTCGGGGACGAGTCGCCACCAAACTCGCCATCCAAGGCACCGGGCTAGGACTGACACTCGTCAAACGTCTGGTGGAGCATGTGAATGGGGCGATCGCCGTCACCAGCCAACCCCACCCCCGCAGCGACTCTTGGGATACCTGCTTCACCATTTCCTTGCCGCCATGCCCAGAGGGAGTTGTGCGGTAGATTGGGGGGGAAAGGGAAAAGGGAAAAGGGAAAAGGGGAAAGGGAAAAGGGGAAAGGGGAGACAATGAAATTTTCATCGCGTCTCTACCTGGAAATCATCCTGGAATTCCCCTTTCGCCCTTCCCCTTTCGCCCTTCCCCTTTCCCCCTTCGCCCTTCCCCCTTCGCCCTTCCCCTTTTCCTTTCCTCCCGCTTCCGATTGATAAACAAACGGCTCGGGTAGGCTAAACTTAGATCTAAGATTTCTCAAGGATCTACGATTTTGCAGCCGACTGGGCTGTTTCCTGATCTCTCGATGAAGCTGGTTTATGAGTTTAGAATCCGAACAGTTAGAGCTAGAATCTGAGCAGCTAGAACAGGCTGCTGCCCTGGAAGAGGCGGCTGAGGCTTCTTTGGAGGATGCGATCGCCCCCAACACCCCCCTCACCTTCAACTGCGATGGGGTCGAAATCTGCACCGAAAAAGCCGAAGGGCGGCAACGTCAAATCTCCGCAAGAATTCAAATTCCCCATCCTGTCGATCAGGTCTGGCAAATCCTCACCGACTACGACCATCTGGCCGACTTCATCCCCAACCTGGCCAAGAGCCGCAAAATCTCCCACCCCAAAGGCGGCATTCGACTAGAACAAGTCGGCACCCAATCCCTCCTCAAGTTCAAATTCTGCGCCCGTGTCGTCCTGGACATGGTAGAGCAGTTCCCCCACCAGCTAGACTTTCAAATGGTGGAGGGCGACTTCAAAAAATTCTTTGGCAGTTGGCAACTCCAACCCTCCGCCGATGGCCAAGGCACCGACCTGCGCTATGTGGTTTCTGTCCTCCCTCCCCTAGCCATGCCCGTCGGCATGATCGAACGCCGCCTCAAGGAAGGCTTAGTCAGCAATCTCTCTGCCATTCGTCAACGAGCAGACGCGCTCTACTGCTAGTGCCCTACATCTGACTGCCTAGCACATCTCTTCCTGTAGTTTGGGTGGAGCGCAGCGCAACCCAACATCACAGCCATAGCTCTCGATTCCATGCCCGGATCAGCGAATCCATCTCAGGCGCTCTAGTCAGATGTTAGGCTGGGCTATTTCCCATGCAATGTTTCACGATCGCCTACCCTACCTAGGATTTTCATGGGTTTCGTGAACCGTAGGGTGTTTTAGCGTAACGCATCGCAGGCGAGATTGGAATACAGCTATTATCCAGTTGTTCAAGCGAGGGATGATTGGAGCGATCGCCCTCAATTTAGAAATGGTTCACACTACAAAAAACTGAACTCTTTAATTAAGGAAACAATTACCGAGATAATCGCTTAAACAATCACTGAAATCATCGCTGAAATGATTGTGAAATGATTGATGAAATCAAAAAAAGCTTATGGCAGGGTTAGTGCCATAAGCCTCTTAAAGATCCCAATAGATATCGTAAATTACCGCATAAATATACGGTAGAGCGAACTACTTGATGAACAGCATCTCTCGGTACTTAGGCAAGGGCCAGAGATCGTCGGCGACATCCCCTTCGAGAGTATCGGCATACTCCCGCACCTTGTCCATCAAAGGACGCAGAGTTTTGGCGCAGTGCTGCATATGTTCTTCAATGGTGTCAAACTCATGCTTGCTCATGGCATCACTGAGCTTGCTGACCATGTCCATCATCAGTTTAATCGTCGCAGCCACATGCTCGATCACTTCACTATCAAACGACACGCCAATTTGCTTGAGATTGGCACAGGCGCTAGCAAGCTCCGAGAGGTAGCGAACCGCAGCCGGATAAATGGTAGTTTTGGCCATGGTCATGACCAGCTTGGCTTCCATTTCAATCACCTGAATGTATTGCTCTGCGTAGACTGCAAAGCGGCTTTCCAGTTCAGTCGCGGACAGTACCCCGGTTCGCTCAAAGAGTTCTTCGATGTACTTTTCTTTGAGAACGGGCAGGGCATCGGCAGTGGTGGGCAGATTGAGCAAGCCTCGTTCTTCCACGGCCATTTTGTGCCAAGCTTCGGAGTAGCCATTGCCGCCAAACACGACCGCACTATGGTTTTCCATGACGGTTTTTAGCACGGTGTAGGTGGCGGTTTCCAGGGAACTGCCCTTGGCCAACTCGGCTTCAAGCTGATCCGCAACCCAGGTGAGAGAGTCGGTCAGAATGGTGTTCATTGCCACCAGAGGCCCCGAAACCGATTGTCCGGAACCCACGGCTCTAAACTCGAAGCGGTTGCCGGTGAAAGCGAAGGGAGAGGTGCGGTTGCGATCGCCCGGATCTTTAGGAAACTCGGGTAGAGAGGGCACACCCAGGTTCATCACCCCGGCATGGGTACAGCTTTTCACATCGCCTTTTTTAATCTGCTCAAAAACATCCTCTAGCTGACTGCCCAGGTAGACCGAGATAATCGCCGGAGGCGCTTCGTTTGCGCCCAAGCGGTGATCGTTGCTGGCGGTTGCTACCACAGCCCGCAGCAGCGGCCCATATTGGTGAACGCCCCGGATCACAGCACCGCAGAACAAGAGGAATTGCAGATTCTGGTGGGGACTGTCGCCCGGATCGAGCAGGTTGCCTTGGGTGGCATTGCCTACCGACCAGTTGACATGCTTGCCAGAACCGTTGATGCCTGCAAAGGGTTTTTCGTGCAGCAAACAGACAAAGCCATGCTTCTTGGCCATGCTTTTGAGAATGGTCATGATCATTTGCTGGTGATCGCTGGCCACATTGGCGGCTTCAAAGAAGGGAGCCAGTTCAAACTGACCGGGAGCGACCTCGTTGTGGCGCGTCTTGGCCGGAATCCCCAGCCGATACATTTTCTCTTCCACATCCTGCATGAACACCTGAACCCGCTCAGGAATGGCACCAAAGTAGTGGTCATCAAACTGCTGGCCTTTGGCAGCCGGACGACCAAACAGCGTTCTGCCCGTGAGCAACAGGTCGGGACGGCTATGGGCAAAGTGGGCATCCACGAGGAAATATTCTTGTTCTGCGCCACAGCTTGAATTGACGGGGGCAACATCGGTATGTCCCAGAAGCTTCAGCAGACGGGTTGCGGCTTTGCTCATGGCTGCATTCGATCGCAGCAACGGCGTTTTTTTGTCGAGGGCTTCTCCCGTCCAGGAAATGAACACGGTGGGAATGCAGAGCGTTACGCCATTGTCCGTTTCCATGACATAGGCAGGGCTGGTGACATCCCAGGCGGTGTAGCCTCTGGCTTCAAAGGTGGAGCGAATGCCGCCATTGGGGAACGAAGAACCATCGGGTTCGCCTTGTACCAGGACTTTGCCGGAAAACTCGGTTAGCACGGAGCCATCGCTTTGCACCGAGATAAAGCCGTCGTGCTTTTCTGCGGTGATGTTGGTCATGGGATAGAAGACATGGGCGTAGTAGAGCGCGCCCTTGGAAATCGCCCAGTCCTTCATCGCAGCCGCAACGATGCCCGAGATCGACACATCTAATTTGCCGCCTGTGAGGATGGTGTTCTTGAGGGATTTGAACACATCCTTGGGCAGACAGGTCTGCATTTTGTTGAGCGTAAACACATCGGTGGCCCAGAGTTCTTCTAGACGGCTGGGCGTTTTGGGGGGTAGCTGTTCCCGATCGGTAATTTGGCAGATTGCCTGGAAGCGAAGTTCGTTCCCGCTCATAACAATATTTCCTTTAAGTGATAGCGTTGATAGCGTTTCTGAGTTGGTGGAGAATCCGGTGTAAGAGATAGGTGGAGGCGCTTTGCACCTCTACCGTCGCTCACACCCTTGGGCAGCGTGATCGACTCGATCAGCAGGATATGGGCGGTGATACATCGATGGATAGATGTCGCAATTGGATGTTGTTGGATATTGACAGATATCGGTGGCAGGGCGGTGTAAAACTTAGGTCACAGAATAGGTCACAGAAGTGGAGGCAAAAAATCTGCGAATTGATGGCGATCGCCACTCAAAAATCCCCAGGTTGGGAATGGGATAGTAGATGTAACACCGAAGAAAAACGACCCATAACATTAGCCTTCAAGATGAGCGCGTTTATCCGTACTCAAAATTTCCTCCCTTGGCATCCCGAAGGATTTTGATTCTGTTGGCTGACTCTGGCGAGAGAAGAAGCTGAGGAATCATGCGTACTTTTTTGCAGGGCGAACGGTTGAAAAAAGTAGTCTCTCCAATGGTTGGGCAAATCTCTGATCCCCTGATGCAAGCTAAAGATCCAAAATAAATTTTATCTCTTTAGAGGGTTGGCACTCGCTTTATAGTATGGAGCCGTGACCCAGGCAATTGTATCGCAAGCTACGAAATGCTAGCAAAGTTGAATTTTTCTATAGGGTTTTGTTTCACCCTTAGAAGCAGATTTGTGTTCTTTAATACAGACTAAAAACGATTTGGCCTCAAGGCTAATCCATAGGGTTTTTGAATGGATACCAGTTTGGATGAAGGAGCTTTTTCCTAGAAGAGAAATTGCGGTATCCATTTACTCAAAGATTCAGAGATTTGCTCAAAGATTCAGATCAAGATAGAAATCAAAGTTTTTGCATTTTCTGGCGATCGCAGATCCTACTCCTTTCTGCGATCGTTTTTTCTGGGTCATCGCCAATCTATATTCCTCAGCAAAATTCCTCAGCAAATGAGTTAAACGCAGGATTTGGGCTGCTTCCCACCTTGCGTTTAATACATTTGTCACGTTCATTTATCGCATTTCATTTATCGCATTCGCTTTCATTGCCAAGGCGAAAGATGAGGAGATGCAAGTCTGTTTTTGGGGTGCCTGTTTTTTATAGATATGGAGCTTTATGACGAGCTTCACGACCGTTGAGGCTTCTTCCAGTCACTTCAGCGATCGTAGTCAATGCGATCGTAGTCAATGCTACAGCTTTCCTTCTTCTCTTACGGCTTAATGAAGGGTAGGATTCCCGGAGAGGAAGAAGGTGTCTGAACCCGTTACTGAATCTTTGGACGCGACCAGACTACTCTTCGACCTGCAAAGAGTCAATGATATTGCCCAGAGTTTTGCGGGTTGTCTTGATCCAGTAGCGATCGCCAACGCCGTCACTGATGGGTTGGTCAATAAGTTTGACTGTGCCTTTGCTCGAATTTGGTTGATTTCTGCCGATCGCACCCATCTCAAGCTAGTGGCTTCGTCCGGACTATACACCCGCACGGATGGCAGCTTTGCGACGGTGCCGATGGGGGCTTACAAGGTGGGCAAAATTGCTCAAAATCTGGTTTCGTTTCTCAGCAATAATTTGCCCCAGGAGTCTTGGGTGAAAGATCGAGACTGGGCGATCGCCAATCAGATCCGAGGCTTTGCTGGTTATCCTCTCATGTCAGGCGCGCAGGTGGTGGGCGTGCTGGCCGTGTTTAGTCACCGGGCAATGGCTTCCGAGTTTCTGGAGGTGCTGCAAGTCCTGTGTACCACAGCAGGGAGCGTCCTGCAAACGGTGTTGACCTATCAGCAGGACAGACAGTTCTGGCTCCAGGAAAAACAGTCTTGGCAGTCCCATCCGCCGCATTTTTCATTTCATCAACTCCCGCTGTCCGATCAGCTTGCGATGATTCTGCGGGAGACTCGCCTGAAGCTCATTGGCACAGAGCAACCGCTACCGTACATTTTGACCGCAGTCTTTTTGCAAGCGGCTGAAACCCTTAACCAACTGTCCTGTAATTATTGTCGTCTTCTTTATACGCCTGACGCTGTTATGCTTGAAGCCAGCGTTACACCGCCTTCAGCCGAAGAACCGAAATCGGCTTCCTCAAAGAGCGATATAGCTCTGACCTTAGCCACAGAACAGGTTTGGGTGCGATCGCAGTTTGGTTTATTGTGCAATACCATCGCCACACTCGGCGGCCTCCTGCAAAGTCAGGTCGATCGCCATCCCAAAATGATTCAAGTCCAGATTAAACTGCCGCTTGTTCCGGATGCTGCAACAGAAGATCAACCCCTCTCCGATCGGGAGCGAGAAATTTTGCTGCTGTTGGGGCAGGGATTGCGCGATCGCGATATTGCCGATCGTTTGGTGATTAGCGAAAGCACGGTCAAGTTTCATTTGAACAATGTTTTGGCGAAGCTGAAGGCACGGACTCGGTATCAGGCGATTTACCAGGCAATGAAACAGGGTTGGTTAGTCTAAGGTGTTGAACACTAACAAGATTTACGGTTGTGATGTTGGGTTGCAATACGCTCCATTCAACCTACGCTAATCGGTGTACTAGAGGCTAGAAGACCACGTAACGCCCCTCTCGATTTCGATAGTTCTGTTGCTCTGGCAAAGACCAATTCTGGCGATCGCGCTTCCTGCCTATCTCGATCGCTAGATCTATCTTTCTCGTAGCCAGTACTACAATTATGTCTTTTCCTTTCCTTTTAGGCTATTGAGAATCAGTAAAGTCCCGTTTCCTCAGATTAACATTGTTCCTTCTAGGACTTCGTTCCTTCCAGGGATTCGTTCTTTCTAAAACTTTGCTGATTCTAAGACTTTGCTGATTCATCCTTACCCTATCAACAAAATACTATCTATAAGCCATGCATTATCCCGTGATTATCGTCGGTGGTGGTCAGGCCGGATTATCCATGAGTTACTGTCTAAAGCAGCGTGGACTCGACCATCTTATTTTTGAGAAACACCAGGTTGGGCAGGCTTGGCGATCGCAACGGTGGGATACATTTTGTTTGGTTACTCCCAACTGGCAGTGCCAACTTCCTGGCTTTCCCTATGCGGGAGAGGAGGCTCAAGGGTTTATGGGCAAAGACGCTATTGTGCAGTATGTCCAAGCCTATGCCGATTCGTTTGATGCGCCCGTGAAAACAGGGGTAGAAGTCACTAGCGTCAGTTGGGAAGAGTCTCAAAGCTTATTTACCCTAGAAACCTCCATTGGAGCTTATACCGCAGACCAGGTTGTGATTGCCACAGGCGCTTATCATCGGCCTAAAATTCCGCGTATTGCGGAGCGGTTGCCTGCGTCGGTGCAGCAACTGCATTCTTCGACTTACAAAAATCCCCAGTCCCTGCCCGAGGGGGCGATTTTGGTGGTCGGAACTGGACAGTCAGGGTGTCAGATTGCTGAAGATTTGCATCTGGCAGGACGACCGGTTCACCTTTGTGTGGGGGGTGCGCCGCGATCGCCCCGTCGTTATCGAGGCAAGGATGTGGTCGATTGGCTAGATCAGATGGGATACTACGACCTCTCCATTCATGACCATCCCCAAAAGGACAAGGTGCGCGCCAAGGCCAATCACTATGTCACTGGACGGGATGGGGGACGGGAGATTGACCTGCGACAATTTGCCCTAGACGGGATGCAGCTTTACGGTCGATTAAAAAATGTCCAGGACACTCAGCTCGAATTTTGGGATGATTTATCGCAAAACTTGGATCAGGCGGATGCGGTTGCAGAGAGCATTAAAAAAACAATTGATGCGTTTATCAGCAAAAATCAGCTAGATGCGCCACAGGAGTTGCCCTATCAACCCGCATGGCAACCGGAGCGGGTGGTGAATGCGATCGACTATCAGCAAGTCAATATCCGGACGGTGATTTGGTGTACCGGATTCCAAAGTGATTTTCGTTGGATTAAAGTGCCAGTGTTTGACGGCAGCGGATATCCTGGGCATGAGCGAGGGGTAACCCCGGTGCGAGGGTTTTATTTCCTGGGCTTACCCTGGCTGTATACCTGGGGTTCGGGGCGCTTTTCAGGAATTGCTCGGGATGCCAATTATTTAGCAGATTACATGGTGGCACGTCAGCGGCGATCGGAGTCGGGAGCCTGGAGTGTGGTCAATGAATTTCTGTTGGGTTCATAGAAAATCTGGCGTTGCTGAATTTAGGTTTATCAGAGGGATGCTTTACCTATCAATTTAGACAGGTGTTTTTCGAGTCTATTGGAATATCTCCATGCATTCACAGGCTGTTCCTAGCTTTATCAACAGAGTTGTGCCTTTCGTATTGAAAGATACTAAAGTCAGCTTCCCCAGCTCCTACGCTAGCAAACAAGTTTGAAAAAGGAGTCCCATATGCCCGAAGTAACTGCCCCGGCTCATCAGGTGGGTGATTTTTTTGTAGACTACGAAGAGAAAGTATTTCCAGATGTCAAAGCAGAACCGGGTGAGAAGGCGCTGGTCACCTTTCATACTGTGGCATTTGAAGGTTCTATTGGGTTGGTGAATCTTCTTCAGGCGACTCGACTGTTGCGAAAAGGGTTTGAAACTTCGATTCTGCTCTATGGCCCCGGTGTTACCTTGGGCGTTCAGCGAGGTTTTCCCAAAATTGGAGACGAAGCGTTCCCCGGACATCAAAATTTCAATAACCAACTCAGTAAATTTATGTCTGAAGGTGGCAAGGTCTATGCCTGTCGGTTTGCTCTTCAAGCCCTCTACGGTCATGGTGAACCCTCGCTCACTCCTGGGATTCGCCCAATCAATCCGCTGGATGTTTTGGATCTCGTGCTGCTGCATCGTAAGGATGGAGCCTTTATTCTGGATACTTGGACACTCTAGTTCAATCCCATGATCTCACTCAACGGCCAACTGAGCGGTCAAATCAAAGGATAGAGGATTGCTCCTATGACGGATTCACGGAAAATTCGGGCAGCAGCGGTGCAACTCAGTCCTGTGCTGTTTAGTCGGGATGGCACCACCGAAAAGGTGCTGCAAGCGATCGCCCAGGCTGCCCAAGAAGGGGTAGAACTGATTGTTTTCCCTGAAACAGTGGTGCCCTATTATCCCTATTTTTCCTTTGTGCAACCGCCTGTGTTGATGGGCAAAGAGCATATGCGGCTATACGAGGAGGCCGTTGAAGTACCGGGGGTTGTGACGGATGCGGTCAGTCGAGCGGCACGTTCCTATGGCATGGTGGTTGTCTTGGGTGTGAATGAGCGAGAACAGGGTTCGCTGTACAATACTCAACTGATTTTTGATGCGGATGGAACACTGTTGTTGAAGCGCCGCAAGATTACCCCCACCTACCATGAACGCATGATTTGGGGACAGGGAGATGGATCGGGGCTGCAAGTTTTGAACACGCAGGTTGGCAAAGTGGGTGCATTGGCCTGTTGGGAACATTACAATCCCCTGGCGCGCTTTGCCCTGATGGCACAACATGAACAAATTCACTGTGCCCAGTTTCCCGGTTCGATGGTGGGGCAAATTTTTGCAGAGCAAATCGAAGTCACGATTCGGCATCATGCCCTGGAAGCCGGATGTTTCGTCGTCAATGCCACGGGCTGGCTTTCCCCTGATCAAGTCAGTCAAATTACCAACGATGAAGCCCTCCAGCGCGTGTTGAACGGCGGATGCTATACGGCGATCGTTGCCCCTGAAGGCAATTTGCTCTGTCCACCGATTACAGAGGGAGAGGGGATGGCGATCGCCGATCTGGATTTTTCGCTGATCACCAAGCGCAAACGCATGATGGATTCCGTCGGTCACTATGCCCGCCCTGATTTGCTACATCTGCATCTCAATGCTGATGCTCGAACCTCCTTTTCAACTCCAGCGATCGCCACCCATCCCGAAGAACCCATTCCATTCACTGCCCATGAACAAACAACAGCTATTGACTGAGCTATTGACTGACCTGCAATCCCAAGGGCTGCAACTGCGGTCACCGGGCATCGGTGTAGCCGGACGCAAAGGCGGAGCAGGGCCTTCTGATCACAAGGCGATCGACATTCAAGGCACAACGATTATGGTGCCTGTGTTCACCAGTACCGCTGCTCAGTCGCCCTACACGGCGGAATTTGATGCGATCGCCCAGGAAACCATCCTAGAATTTCAGGGTGAGCCGCTGCTGCCGATTCGCTTCCCCGCCCCACCCCAGTTCTATCAACTGACCACCGCAGAGGGAATTCCCTACTGGAAAATTGCCCTCCTCCATAGCCGCGATGTGCTGGCCACCACGGTGCTACAAACCTGTATGCGGTACAGCGATGCGGCCACGGCCTGTCAGTTTTGCGCCATTGGCCAATCCCTGACTGGCGATCGCACCATTGCCCGCAAAACCCCGGCGCAACTGGCGGAAGTTGCCGAGGCGGCGGTTCGTTTGGACGGGGTGCAGCATCTGGTGATGACCACGGGAACGCCGAATACGAGCGATCGCGGTGCGGCCTATCTGACAGAATGCGCCCGTGCTGTGAAAGCCAAGGTCAATCTGCCGATTCAAGCCCAGTGTGAACCTCCGGACGATTTTGCCTGGTTTTCCCGGTTACAAGCTGCCGGAGTCGATAGTTTAGGAATGCATTTGGAAGCGGTTGATCCGTTGGTTCGAGCCAGGGTGATGCCAGGGAAAGCCACGGTTCCCATCGAGTATTATATGCAGGCTTTTGCGGCTGCGGTTCGGGTGTTTGGCCGAGGGCAGGTCAGCACCTATTTATTAGCAGGGCTAGGGGACAGTTTACAAACGCTATTGGAAATGTGCGATCGCTTAGTTCAACTGGGAGTTTATCCCTTCGTCGTTCCCTTTGTGCCGATTTCGGGAACACCGATGGCTGCTCATGCTGCACCCGATCGCGACTTTATGCTGACGCTGTATCAGGAGGTTGGCGCAATGTTGCAGCGGGCAGGGTTATCCTCCCAGGCGATGAAAGCGGGGTGTGCCAAGTGTGGGGCTTGTTCTGCGCTGTCAAGTTTTGAAGCCCATTCTGAAGTCAATTCTGGGGTTTAGTAGGTCTATGGTGTATCAGTTTAAACTCGCAAAAACTTCCCAGGAAATTGCCGACTATTTTGCATTGCGTCAGCTTATTTTTGTCGAAGAACAACAGATGTTTTCCACCACGGACTGGGATGATCTCGATCGCATGGCTCATCCTATTATTGCGCTGACCGCCACGGGTCAAGTCGTGGGCGTTGTGCGGATCTATGAGTCAGAACCCCGGGTTTGGTACGGGGGCAGACTGGGAACTCATCCGGAGTATCGCAAAGGCTGGCAAATCGGCAAAGGCTTGATTGAAAAGGCGGTGACCACTGCCAATACCTGGGGCTGTGACCAATTCCTGGCGACTGTCCAGCTTCAAAATGTTCGTTTTTTCCAACGGTTACATTGGCGATCGCTCCAGGAGATTCAAATTTGCGATCGCCCCCACCATCTCATGGCCGCTGACCTCCACCACTATCCGCCCCACCCCCAACCCGCCGATGCTCCAAGAACTCTCTACCCAACTCCAGCATAGTCTCGGCATTTTGCATAAACAGGATATTCAGGTGATTTCGGAGAGAAGAGGGGGAAAGGGGAAAGGGGAAGGGGGAAAGGGGGGGGATTTTAGTCATCTTTCTAGCTTTCCATTTCAAACCGCAGAGACGCAGAGACGCAGAGGTGAAAGCATCGGTCAGTCACCCGCCCACCCATCCACTCATCCACCCATCCACCCATCCACTCATCCACCCATCCACCCATCCACCCAGCCACCCATCCCGCTCGGCGACGACTGTGCTGCTATTCCCGACACTGATGGCTATCTGCTGTTTGCGGCGGAGGGGATCTTGCCTGAGTTGGTTGAGGCGGAACCCTGGTTTGCGGGGTGGTGTGCGGTGTTGGTGAATGTCAGTGATGTGTATGCGATGGGTGGTCGTCCTACGGCGGTTGTGGATGTGGTTTGGAGTGTGGCTGAGGGGCATTTGCGATCGCTGTGGCAGGGGATGCAGGCGGCGGCGGAGGTGTTTAGGGTGCCGATCGTGGGTGGACATACGAATGGTCAGAGTCCTTACAATGCGCTTTCGGTGGCGATTTTGGGGAAGGCAACCCATCTAATCACCAGTTTTAATGCTCAACCGGGCGATCGCCTCCTGCTCCTGACGAATTTTCGGGGTAAACCTCATCCGCACTATCCTTTCTGGGACACGGCAACTATGGCCGATCCGGCAACCTTGCGGCAGGATTTGGAGTTGTTGCCGCTGATGGCTGAACGGGGACTCTGCGATGCGGGTAAGGATATCAGCATGGGCGGCATCGTTGGCACGCTTCTGATGCTCCTGGAAACTTCTGGGGTGGGAGCCGTTCTGCATCTCGATCGCATTCCTTGTCCAGCGTCGCTAAGCCTCGATCGCTGGCTTGTCAGTTTTCCTAGCTATGGCTTTTTGCTGAGTGTACGGCCTCAGCAGGTTGGGGCGATCGCGGCTCTCGCCCAGGCTAGAGGGTTGGTCTGTGCGGCGATCGGTGAGGTGGAGGATAGCTCGGTGTTGGAACTGCGATCGGGTCATGAATCGGTTCGGTTTTGGGATTTTTCTGAGCAGGGTTTGACAGGGTTTAGGGGGGAACACAGGTGAACACAGATGATAACGGCGGATAAATAAACCGCAGAGACGCAGAGACGCAGAGAGAAGAAAGGGGGAAAGGGGAAAGGGAAAAGGGGAAAGGGAAAAGGGAAAAGGGGAAAGGGAAAAGGGGAAAGGGAAAAGGGGAAAGGGAAAAGGGGAAAGGGAAAAGGGGAAAGGCGAAAGGGGGATCTTCTGGTCATCTCCCCATCCCCCATCCCCCACTCCCTACTCCCCACTCCCCACTCCCCACTCCCCACTCCCTACTCCCTACTCCCCTACTCCCCACTCCCCCACTACCCACTCCCCCATGAAGATTGCCCTTTTCACCTACTCGACGAAGCGACGCGGGAGTGTTGTTCATACGCTGGAGTTGGCGGGGGCGTTGCAGGCGTTGGGGAATTCGGTTTGTGTTTTTGGGTTGGATAAGGATGGGCGGGGGTTTGAGGGTTCGTTGGGCTGTGATGTGGTTTTGGTTCCGGCAAGGGCGGCGGCGGTGGATTTGGATCGGTTGATTGGTCAACGGATTCAGGAGTTTGTTGATTTTGAGGTTTCAATGGAGTATGACATTTATCATGCTCAGGACTGTATCAGTGCGAATGCATTGGCGATTCTGCGGCAGTCTCGTCGGATTCCTCACTTTGTTCGCACGGTGCATCATCTGGAGGATTATCCTAGTCCTTATTTGCAGCAATGTCAGGAGCGATCGATTCGAGCGGCGGATCTTTGTTTTTGTGTGAGTGAGGTGTGGCAGGCTGCGTTGCGATCGCAATATCATTTAGAATCCCCAAGGGTGTTCAATGGTGTCAACCTTGAGCAATTTTCGCCGGACAAAACTGAGCGTGACCCAGATCTGCAACAAAGACTTCACCTCAGCGGTTCGCCCCTGTATCTAACCGTTGGCGGCATTGAACCTCGCAAAAATTCGATCGCCCTTCTGCAAGCCTTCGCTGAGGTGCTGCAAGCCTTTCCCAATGCCCAACTGGTGATTGCGGGGGGTGCGTCGATCTTTGACTACCAGACCTATCGGGCAGAGTTTTTTGCGATCGCCAACCACCTCAATATTTCTATCGGGCGATCGCTCCTCCTCCCTGGTGTGATTGCCCATGAAGATTTGGCTGCCCTGTATCGCTGTGCGGATGCCTTTGTGTTTCCCTCTCTCAAAGAAGGTTGGGGACTGGTGGTGCTAGAAGCGATCGCCTCTGGACTCCCGGTTATCACCTCCAACCAACCGCCCTTCACCGAATTTCTCAATTCTCACCAAGCGCAACTGGTTGATCCGCTGTCTGTTTCGGCGATCGCCCAAGCCATGAAAAAGGTCATCGATCCCCCCACGGCTCAATCTCTCATTCAGGCCAGCCAGGAAATTTTACCGCAGTACAGTTGGCAAGCTTCCGCACAGAAACATTTACTGTATTATGAGAAGCTAATCCACGATGAGATGACGAAATGACACAAAAACACAAGGATTCTTTCGCCGTTCCCCATCAACAAAATCTCTAAAAAACACTATAATTTCCTCCACCAATCCCTTTCGTCGTCCCCCCTAGATAAATTCATCAAAAACTCCAAGCCCAAATCCAGGTTCTCCCTTTCCCCCTTCCCCCTCTCCCCCTCTCCCCCTCTCCCATGCCAGAAATCCACTTCCAAATCCAATGGCCCGATGGTTCACAAGCAACCTGCTATTCGCCGTCGCTGGTGGTGAAACAATATTTTGTGCCAGCACAGGACTATGATTTGGCAGATTTCGTGGAGCGATCGCGCACCGCCCTGCAAATTGCTAGCGATCGCGTTCAGGCAAAGTATGGAATGCCCTGTGGACGGGCGATCGGGCAGCTTCAAGAGATTGAGACTAGAGCCGCACAGTTTACGAATCAGAGTGATGCTAAGGTGCAATTTTTGCGATTTATTGAGTCACCCTGATTCACCAAAGGCTTACGAAGACTGGATGCCGTAATCGGATACCCATGGGTTGAGCTTGAACTCATGGGTGAAATAATCTAGGAAACAGCGCACCTTGGCCGGGACAAAGCGACCTCGACGGTAGACGGCGTGAATCGGCAAGGATGTGGGCTGATAGGCTTGGAGGATGACCTTGAGCTGACGGGATTGGAGCAGTTCGCCTAGGAGCCAAACGGGGCAAATGGCAATGCCCAGACCCGCCATGACTGCTTCTCGAATGGCGGGGGAATTGTCAACTTGCAGATTGCCTTTGACGGTGACCTGGCTGGTGCCGCCGCTGGGGAGTTGGAAGTGCCAGACATTTCCGGTGGTGGGGCGGGTGAAGACCAGGCAGTTGTGGTCAACGAGGTCTGCTGGGGTTTGGGGTTCTGGGCGATCGCGAAAATAATCCACGCTAGCCACCGTGACGCGCCGGGTCAGTCCCAGGCGATGGGCAATGAGATTGGTGTCGGTGATTTGGCCAATGCGAATGGCTAGATCAATGCCTTCTTCTACAAAATCAGTGAAGCGATCGCTCATGGCCAAATCTAAGCGAATCTCGGGGTAGCGATCGAGAAAGCCTTTGACATAGGGCATCACTTGGAGTTGCCCAAATGCGAGGGGACAACTGACGCGCAGCAGTCCCACGGGTTTTTGTCGTTGGCCAACGCTGGCCTCGGCTTCGGCTGCCGCATCGAGCAGTCCCTGGCAATGTTCAAAGAAGCGCTCTCCTTCCTGGGTGAGTTGGAGTTTGCGGGTGGAGCGGCTGAGAAGCTGTACGTCTAGGTATTCTTCTAGGGCGGCGATTTGCTTGCTGATGGTGGGTTGTGAAGTGTTGAGTTCCCGTGCCACTGCTGAGAAGCTTCCGGTTTCCACCACCCGCACAAAGGTTTGAATGCAGTCAAGACGATCCATGTACTTATTCCAAATCTGAATAAATGATATTCCATTTTCCCGGCTTCTCAAACTCGTGAGCATCCTGCAAGATAGGAGATGTCGAGAGCGAACAAGCCAAACACCAAGCGCCGCAACGCTCTCCGCTAAAGTTTTCAATCTCAAATCTTTCAATCTCAAATCTTGCAATCCCAAACCCTTCAATCACTATCCCAAAGGAGCCTGTCATGAATATTCAAGGAATTGTCGCTTTTGTTACGGGTGCTAATCGTGGAATCGGTAAAGCCTATGTCGAAGCCCTGGTGCAAGCAGGCGCAAGCCGCATTTACGCCGCTGCCCGCTCGGTCGAAACCCTGAAGGATGTAGTGGCGATCGCACCCGATCGCATTGTCCCGGTCGCACTCGATGTCACCAACCCGGATCAAATCCAAGCCGTCGCTGAAAAAGCCTCAGATGTCACCGTTCTGATCAACAATGCTGGAGTCTTGGGAGCAGGCGGACTGTTTACCGATCACAGTGTCGAAACTGCCCAATGGGAAATGACCACGAACTACTTTGGCACACTCTACATGATTCGGGCTTTTGCTCCGGTTCTACAGCGCAACGGAGGCGGCTCGATTGTGAATCTGCTGTCGATCGCCTCGGTGGTCAATGTTCCGGTCTTTAGCTCCTACAGTGCCTCCAAAGCCGCGCTGTACTCGTTGACCCAAGGCATTCGGGCAGAACTGGCACCGCAAGGCACCCAAGTCATCGGCGTGTTTCCTGGCCCGGTCGATACAGCCATGGCTGAAGGCGTTCCCTTGGATAAGATTGCGCCGATTGAAGTGGCGAAGGCGACGCTGCAAGCGATCGAGCAAGGCATTGAAGAGGTCTATCCTGATCCGGTTTCACAAACGGTATTCACCGATCTGCAAGCCCCGCTCAAAGCCGTTGAAAAACAGTTTGCTGGAATGCTGCCTCAGTAATGTGAATGTTGTCATCTCTGTAGATGAATTCGACATCGCTTTTGTGGATTGGACAATGTTCAAAATCAATACAGCTTGGGCATTGTCTATCCACTTCAGATCAGTCCTCTGTTGATTACCTACTTCATCACCCACTTCAGCATTTATCTCACCACATTTTTGACCACACCAGCGAACACAAAGGAGACAATCCCATGAAATGGAATTACTTGTTGACCGGAATGGCTTTGACCGGATTAGTGGCAACCAGTGCAATTCATTTGCCGTCATCGTCGCTGTCTATTGCTCCGGCGATCGCCAGTGAAGCCACCACCACCACAGATGCCACAGGTTTATCGGTTCAACAGAAAATCGACCAAGTCACCCAAAACAAAGGCCGCTTTGGCAGTGGCGATCAGCTTAGACGCTTCTTTTTTGGGGATTTGGAGCCGATCGCAGTTCAACCCGGTGGTGCAGGCATGGTCGTCAATCTCTACAACAAAACCAATGACGTGACCTTTGCCTATTGTGCCACCTATGACGTTGTGGTTGCGGTTAAATCGGGTAGAGTTGAGCGCTTTGAAGATAACGAAGTCAAGTAGACTCAAGGTTCTTTCAAAGAATTTGTAGGTTGGGTGGAGCAACGCGCAATCCAACACCCTACTAGATCGCTTGGAGTAGATTTGGTGATCTGGACATCGAATCAAGGTTTACGGTTGTGATGTTGGGTTACACTGCGCTCCACCCAGCCTACGGTAATTGTTCTAATTTTGTATGGAGTTTCATGATGTCTCTTAAATCTTCTTTGGATGCGTTTCGCTCTGAGTTTTTGGAAAAGTTCCCGGCAGACATTGCCGCAACGATGCAGCAGGCGACCGATCGGCTAGCCCAGGACTATGCGACTCGCAAGGTGCTGCAAGTGGGGGATTTGGCTCCTGATTTTGAGTTGCCGAATGCCATGGGTGAACGGGTGAAATTGAGCGATCGCCTCCAGCAGGGCGCAGTCATTCTCACCTTTTACCGGGGCGGATGGTGTCCTTACTGCAATCTAGAACTGCGCGCTTACCAGCAGATTCTGTCCCAAATTCAAGCTGCTCAAGTGAGCTTAATTGCGGTTTCGCCCCAATTGCCCGACCAGTCCCTGAGCGTGGTTGAGAAAAATCATCTGGGCTTTGATGTGTTGAGCGATGTGGGTTCTACTGTCGCACAGGCTTACCAGATTGCCTATGAATTGCCCGATGAATTAAAACAGCTATAGAATCCATTTGACATCTTTTCTAGGCCGCTAAGCGCTTGACCATCAAGCGAATGAAACAGAGATTGAGCTTGGCCCTAGCGTGTTCCAGCGTCC
>JALOOP010000449.1 GCA_025454315.1 Oculatellaceae cyanobacterium Prado106 | reverse complement strand
TAGTCATGGGAAGAGTGGGGGTTTAGTTTGTAAGGCTTGGTAATCTCACAATACTATTCTCCTGCTCGACTTTCGCTCTTTTAGGCGACTTCATCTTACTCACAGCTTTTTCAATTCGCACCCCCCTGAACTATCAAAAACGTGAGTCAGTAGTTTAGTCAAAACGAAAGGTTGCTTGGCAATTATGCAACCATTGAAAGATAAGATTATGGTTCAGTCCGTGCTGTCCCTTCTCGATCGCGCTCATATCGACGTGCGACGTTGAACGAGGGCAACCAATCCTCCCGACGACACATCCAGAGTTCATAAGTGGGTGTCACCTGATTCGGCAGATCGAAGATGCCAGCAGGAATTTCAATTTCGTCCTGCGATCGGCTAAAGACCGAAGAGCCGCAAACTGGGCAGAAATGGCGATCGCGATAGTTAGCTGTTGTGCCCGTGATGTCGATCGCATCAGCAGGAAACACCGCAAAAGTATTGAATATCGCCCCGTGGTGCTTGCGGCAGTCTAAACAATGGCAAATGCCCACCCGAAACGGTTCTGTCGCAATTTCCAAGCGAACCGCTCCACAGAGGCACCCCCCGTGATACTGCACTTTCTTCATCCGTCCTCCATCGCGTGTTGCTATTCTGGTATTTTATCAACAACTGACTTCAACGAAAGCCAATCTTCAGTCCGAAGATTGTCGTTTGAATTGCTCATGTAAGGTCTGGGTTGCCGTTTCACCAAATGATGCTCTGGCTAAAGCAAAACTAGCGAAGTCTTTAGGTTGCCATTCATTTTCGGGAACCTCTTCGATGTAGTAAAAATAATCCCAAAGAATTGCTTCCCAGCTTGTACAGCGAAGCCGCTTACCACCAAGACTTCCTGTCGGTTCAAGTGGACAGGTTCCCGGTGGTAAGCCCTCTAGCTCATAGTTGTTTCCAAGGCGAATGCAGGGTTCACAGTCGAGGAGAATGCCTTGTCGATCTGCGAAAAATCCATAATCGGTCTGTTCCGTGATCACGCAGCCAAAAGCGTGTAACAACGCCAGAAAATCTGTGCTGCGATCGCTAGGATAGGCGATATCAATATCCTCATGGTCGCGGGTGATGCGGTTGAGTCTGGCATCGATCGCCCAACCTCCCTGCAACCACAGAGGCAGGTTGATCCGGTCTGCTGCTGAGAATAACTGATGGATCAGTTTGATATGCTCATTATTCATCGCTTTTCTTTCATCATGCTGTATGCTGCTGTATTGCCTCAATAATCGCTGACCAATCATTGCGATGCAGTTCATGCCCTGTCCTAGGCAATGTCAGTAATACCGCATTCGGAATCTCGGCTTGCAATGCCAACCCGTGGGCATAGGGTAGAACCAGGTCTTCTGTGCCGTGAATAATTAGCGTGGGAGCCACGATTTCATGGAGACGATTAACCCATTGTTCTCCTCCTTGCAGCAGGGCATGGTTAAAGGTCGTCAGTAAGTTTGGGGTGCGATCGAAGTCAGTATTCGACAGTTGCCGGATCAAGGATTCGTCGAAGGAGTGGGCTGACCCATTCAGCAGTCGCCATGCTCCAATTTGATAGTCCATCACAGCCTCACGGTTCGTCCAATCGATCTCACTGGCTTTTGCATGGTAGCTGAGGACAGATGGAGCGATACTCGGCAGGGTTGGATCGTCTTCTACTAAACGTTCTGAGGCGATTAAGGTCAGACTTTTGATGCGTTCAGGATGCTTGAGTGCCATGAGTTGAGACAAGTACCCTCCCAAAGACATACCAACCAGATGAGCGCTTTGAATGTGATATCCATCGAGAATACAAAAAGCATCATCTGCCAGATCTTCAACAGAATAGTTGATGGTTCCTGGCTCGTAGCTGGTCGATCGTCCTGTGTCTCGGTGATCGTAACGAATCACGTATCGTCCTACGTCCGCCAACTGCTGGCAGAACTCTTCCGCCCACCAGATCGCAGAAGCTGTTGCGCCCATAATTAGTAAAATTGCAGGATGATTCGGAGAGCCAAATGATTCTGAGAAAAGATGAATGCTGCTGCTGCTGATTTGTTTAGTTTTCATCTGTCGTAATTACATTCCTGAATCAAATCTTTCGTTAGATAGGGGCATGACATACTGCCTCAACGTGATTGGCATCATCTCGCGGTATTGATCTGCCTGAATACTTTAAGCAATTCGTGAACAACAGGAGAGGATTCATTCTGCCGCCATGCTAGCACAAGCTTCAGCGTGAGGAAATTTTCGCTGAAAGGACGATAAACAACCCCTTTCGCGCTTAAGTTCTGCATGTCCGACAGCACGAATGAAAGGCCCACACCCGCTGCCACTAATCCTAAACGAGTTTGAGCCAGTTCCGCTTCTTGAACGATGTTTGGCGTGAAACCAGCTTGTTCACACTGCTGGACAAAGTTAGCATACAGAACCGGAGCCAGCGATCGCGGATAGAAAATCAGGGGTTCTTCTGCCAAAGATTGGAGCGTTAGCTGTTTCTGGCGAGCCAGTCGGTGAGACGCAGGCAGTGCCACAACATACACCTCTTCAAACAATGGCTCAACTGCAAGCGACGGTTCACGAATGGGTAGATAGACTAACCCTACATCAATCCGGTGGGTTCGGAGTGCCTCTACATGGGCTTCGGTGCCACCACTCACCAGGATCAACTGAACCTGTGGATAGTGATCTCGATACTGTTTTGTCACTTGGGGCGCAAGGCTAAACAAGGTTGCTTCTGTGAAGCCGACTCGCACTTGTCCAATTCGTCCCTCTGCCACTTGTTTCGTGGTCTGAATGCCGACTTCGACATCTTGCAAAATTCGCTGGGCGGATTCAAAGAGTTGTTGGCCTGCGATCGTTAATCTCACCCAATGTTTTGTTCGTTCAAAAAGCTGCACCTCCAAGCTTTCTTCTAAAGATTGGATCTGCTTGCTCAAGGCAGGTTGACTCAGATGCAGCAGTGCGGCTGCGCGACCAAAGTGTAGTTCTTCAGCCACGGTGACAAAGTACTTGAGTTGACGGAACTCCATATTGGCAATATTGATAAATTGATAAATTGGTAATAACTCTTCGTTATTAAGCCATATCTAAGTTGAAATATCAATCCTCTCAGTTACGTTTAGCATAAGGTTGAAGCCGTTTACGTTTCTTATTAACGCGATGACAAGTCAGGAGAATGTCATGAACCCTGGAGCATTTAACTCGTTGGTGTCCCGTCGCAAAACATTGCGATTCATGGGACTGGGTGCAGCAGCAACTGTGATTCCTGCGGTATTCGGTGCTTGTGACGCATCGAGTCAAGGACAAGCTTCGCCTTTGTTGAGTCAATCCTCCGATTTGATTCCAGCCGATCTGATCACAAAAGAGATTCCGCGCACTGCAGAACGAGTGCCAGCGATCGGGTTGGGGACGTTTCTCACGTTTGATGTCCTAGAGAATCAGCCACGGGACAACCTGCAAGAAGTCATGCGCCGCTTTTGGGAGCAAGGTGGACGGATGATCGATGTCTCGCCGCTCTACGGCAGATCAGAAGTGAATGTGGGTGAGTTTGCGCGATCGCTCGGCATGACCAATAATCTCTTCATTGCCAATAAAGTCTGGGCAACGGGAGAGTACCTTGGCGATCGCTCTCAAGCCCAACGGCAGTTTGAACAATCGCTGCAACGACTCTCACGCGATCGCATGGATGCCATGCAAGTTCATAGCTTGGTGAACGTGGATGTCATGCTACCTCTACTCAGAGCCTGGAAGCAGGAAGGAAGGGTGCGCTATGTGGGCATTACCCACCACGAACCTGTGTATTTTGCGCCCATGGAACAATGGATCGAGCGCGGCAATTTAGATCTGGTGCAGGTGCGGTATTCGATCGCTCAACGGCAAGCAGAGGAGCGACTTTTACCAATGGCAGCCGAGCGCGGAATTACAGTGTTGGTGAATATGCCGTTTGAGAAGGCTCGGCTGTTTGAATTGGTGCAAAATCGACCCTTACCAGATTTTGCGCGTGAGATTGATTGTGAGAACTGGGCACAGTTTTTCCTCAAGTATGTGATTTCTCATCCTGCGGTAACTTGTGCAATCCCTGCCACCTCTAATCCCGACCATTTAGTTCAAAATATGGGAGCGATGCGCGGTGCTTTACCCGATCAAGCCATGCGTGCTCGAATGGTAGAGTATATGGAGAGTATTCCAGGATTTGACAAAGTGACTCAAACTCCCTGGTATCCTGGCAAACAGTTCAATGGCTTAGTTCGCTTACCCAATCCACGTCCTGCTGGTTAGCCCTATCCAGATAGACAACCGCATGATCAGGGAGAGAACCATTTTGAGAGTTCAGGGAAGTAAATTATGATAACTATGAGAGCAATTACTTTAATCGCGATCGCAGGACTCTCTCTTTGCCTGAGTTGTGCCCCTCCTGAACGTTCATCTACTCCATCTGCCGCTGTAACACCCGTAGCAGATGAGGTATCTCCTTCCCCGTCCCCTTCATCGACTGAACTTTGGTCACAGATGCAACAGGGAACAGGCTATGTTGTATTACTCCGTCATGCTCAAACTGAACCGGGAACGGGTGACCCGCCTGGATTTCAGTTGAATGATTGCTCCACTCAACGAAACCTATCGGATGAAGGAAGAAAGCAAGCCACGCAAATTGGGCAAGCTTTCCGCGATCGCAACATCCCGGTGGTTCAAGTCCTTTCTAGCCAGTATTGTCGCTGTCTAGAGACGGCTCGGCTACTCAACTTGGGCGAGGTGACTCCCTTGCCTGCTTTGAATTCCATCTTTGAGGATCGCTCGACTGCAACGGAACAGTCTGAGGCTGTGCGTCAGCAAATTCTCGATCATCGGAACCAATCTGGAGTCATTGTGCAGGTGTCTCATTTTGCGAACATTGGCGACATCAGTGGTGTGAATCCACAACCGGGTGGAGCCGTTGTCATGCGAGCGAATCAGCAAGGCGCGTTGGAAGTTGTTGGACAAATTCAGAATTGGTGAGTAAAACTGATTCATCCATGCAAAAAGTTTAGCCAATGGAGGGTGAAATGGTTTCCAAAAACTAGACAGGGAGTTGAACACAAGCCGATTAGTAGCTTAGCTTTTCTGGATTTCTGTCTAGTCCATTGGGTTCACTTCAGCAGTTGATGGTTAGGCTTCCCCCCTGATTAATGGGACTAGGTGCATCATGTAGTCCCGTTTTCCAATCGGTACACCCGCCATGCGAAGAATGTCATAAGCGGTGACCAGATGGAAGTAAAAGTTTGGCATGAGAAAGTCATTCACATAAGCATGACCCGATAGATCGATGTAGAGGTTCTGACCCGAATAAATGCGCGTCATTTCAGCTAGCTTTGTATCTTCAGCGTGAATGCTTGATAAAAGTTGATTTGTGTGTGCGATATGTTCGTATGCCTGTGCAAGCGAGGTGACATCTGGATCTAAATCCTCTACAGGTTTACCATCGCACCAGAGCGCAAAGTTTCGGGGTTGATTACAGGTGAAAGCAATCTGTGTCCCGAAGGGAAACATATCAGCCGCAAGGCGCTGTTGCAGGAACGACTCGTCATCACCAAAATGAGTCTGAGCTAACTTTAGGAGATGCTCAAGCGTTGCTAAGCGGCTTTGAAAGAGGCTTTTGATTGAATCTATATTCTGGTTTTGCATGTTGTGATCCTTCAAGGTCTGTACAGAATCTAACCGAAGTTGCTAACCTTTTTCCACTGCGATGCGGTAGAAGTAACGGCTCAAATTGTAACTGTCTTGCTGTCTAGCTTACTCTAGTTCTCGTAGGGTGCGTGGAATGCAATGGAACGCACCAAACCTATGAGCGAAGGTCAGTGCGCGGACTCTACGCTCCACACCTCTTGCGATGTCCGG
>JALOOP010000448.1 GCA_025454315.1 Oculatellaceae cyanobacterium Prado106 | reverse complement strand
GTGGGGAGTGGGGGGAAAGGGGAGTATCTTGGATTCGATGTTACTGAAGAAATCTGGAACCTTTGGTGAACGGCCTCCTGTGTCTCGTAACTTTGGGGGGCTTTGAAAGTTCAACGATTTTAGATTTGGCTGCGGTATACATAACCGTGGTCACACCCGTCTCACTGGCTTCATTTCCAGGAGTTTCGCCCCTTAAATCCCTCAATTCTAGGGAACCTTGAAGACTCTTGGATGTATCCAGGGCGGCTCGGCTACCCCAAAGCTGGAAGCCGGGGGGCGCAAAACCCAAAGGGAAAGAACAACCGAAAACTATATCTACACACCCATAATCCCCCCTTTCCCCTTTCCCCTTTCCCCTTTCCCCTTCCCCCCCTCACCCTGGATTTAGCGGAATGTTCGGCAAAATGCTGCCAAAGGTGCGGTTGAGGTTTTCTTGGGTGAAGACTTCTTGGGTTGCGCCGTAGGCGAGGACAGTTTGATTGATAAACACGACCTGGTCGCAGAAGGTGGACACGGAGGTGAGATCATGGGTGGAGACGAGGATGGTATGGCCTTGATCTCGGAGATCCATGAGGAGTTGAACCATGGATTTTTCGGTTTTGACATCGACACCGCTGAAGGGTTCGTCGAGCAGCATGACGGTGCCGCGCTGTGCCAAGGCTCGGGCGAGGAAGGCGCGTTTCTTTTGGCCACCGGAGAGTTCGCCGATTTGGCGATCGCGCAACTCCCACATCTCAACTCGGTCAAGGCTCTCAGAGACAATCTGGCGATCGCTCGCCTTGGGAATCCGCAGCCAATTCATATGTCCATAGCGACCCATCATGACGACATCGGCCACGCTCACGGGAAAGTTCCAGTCCACTTCTTCGGCTTGGGGAACATAGGCAACTAGCCCCCGTTTTTGAGCCATGCTGCTGGATAGACCCTGAATTTGGACTCGTCCGGTGGCTGGGGTGATGAAGCCCATGATGGCTTTGAACAGGGTGGATTTGCCGCTGCCGTTCATGCCGACCAAGCCAGCGATCGAACCTTCTTGAAGCGCTAGAGTAGCCCCATGCAAGGCAACCTTGCCGTTGTAATCAACCGTAACATTATCGACATAGATGCTGATGGGTCGCTGCACCTCTAACCTCCCTGTAGCCCTTTAATTAACGTATCCACGTTATATTCCAGAAGCTGGAGGTAGGTGGGCGCAGGCCCATTGGCATCGGTCAAGGAGTCCACATAAAAGACTCCGCCAAATTCTGCTCCAGCCTCGCTGGCAACCTGCTTTTGGGCATTGGCATTAACCGTACTTTCGCAAAATACAACGGGCGCTTGATTGGACTTAACTTGGTCGATCGCCCGACGAATCTGCTGCGGTGTGCCTTCCTGTTCAGCATTGATCGGCCAGAGATAAATCTCTTTCAGGTCATAGTCTTGAATCAGATAGGTGAATGCCCCCTCGCAGGACACCAGATAGCGCTGATTCGCAGGGAGCGCCGAGAGCGCCGTTCGGAGCCGCTGATCGACTTCTTTGATCTGCTGACTGTAGGCTTTGGCATTGGCATTATAGGTGGCCTCGTTGGCCGGATCGACCTGGACTAAGGCTTGCCGGATGTTTTCAACGTAAACCAGAGCCGCCGTGGGTGACATCCAGGCATGGGGATTAGGCTTGTTCTGGTAGGGGCCTTCGGCGATCGGGATGGCCGTCACACCCTGGCTAATCGTCTGGCGGGGCACGTCCTGAACACTGCCATAGAATCGCTCTGCCCACCGTTCCAATCCCAGACCATTGTCTAGAATTAAATCCGCTTCTTGGGCACGCACCAGGTCACTGGGCGTTGGCTCATAGTCATGGATCTCGGCACCAGGCTTAGTCAGGGATTCGACGATCGCCCGATCGCCCGCTACATTCCGCACCATATCGGCCAGGACGGTGAAGGTGGTCAAAATGACTTTTTTCTCTTGGGTGTTGGCCGGGGCGGGAGCAGCCTCTGAAGGCGCGGACGCTGAGGCCAGGGGTGGGGTAGAGGGGCGAGTACAAGCGCCCAGTCCCAGTGTGGCAATGAGGATGAGTGCGATCGCCACTCCATGCTTTGGAGCCTTGACCGGATACTGCCCTGGATTAGGACTATTTGAATATAAAGGGTTTGGGTTTAGATTTTGGCGAAGAAAGTTGATCATTGCACTTTTCATAATCCTTTCACTTTTTAAAAGATACACGAGCCAATCAAAAAATGAAAGAATAATGAAACTAAAGATAGAGAGAACCCCCGTTGAGATCGCAAACGCTGAAGGCTGCAATTTATTCTAGGCATAGAATTAAAAATAATGAGATTAGACAGTACTGTAAAAAAGGAACGCCCAACTGAGCATTCCTCTCCAGAGTGATTCGCATTCTTCTCTGGAGTGAATCGTTCCTAGATTGGTTAGCTTGATGAAACAGGTTTGTGAAATGCAAGTAGAACAATTTGCCAAAATTGACCTGGATGCTTATTTCAAACGAATTAGCTATCAGGGCGATCGCACTCCCACCCTCTCGACTTTGCAAGCTATCCATCGTCACCATGCTCAAGCGATCGCCTTTGAAAATCTCAATCCACTGCTACAACTTCCGGTTAACCTGGACATAGCTACTCTCCAGCAAAAATTGATTCATGAAGGGCGGGGTGGCTACTGTTTTGAGCAAAACAGTTTACTGCGGGAGGTTTTGCTGGCACTAGGCTTTCAGGTCACCAATCTAGCGGCTCGTGTTCTCTGGAATCGACCAGAGGGAAGCCTTGCACCTCGTAGCCATATGTTGTTGCAGGTGAGCGTTGAGGGAGAACCTCACATCGCCGATGTTGGATTCGGTGGACTAACTCTGACAACACCCTTGGCATTAACATCAGGAATTGAACAACAAACATCCCATGAACCATTCCGGTTGATAAAAACAGAGAAATTCTACATCTTGCAAGCTTTCATTAACCACGAATGGAAATCTCTTTACCAATTTGATCTCCAAGAGCAGCAACTCGCCGATTATGAAGTCAGCAATTGGTATACCTCAACCTATCCCAACTCATTGTTTGTCACAATGCTCCTGGCCGCAAGACCGGATTTTGAGGTTCGTTATGCTCTGCGAAACAATCAGTTGACGATCCATCATTTGAACGGCAAAACAGAACGGCACCTTTTATCAACAGCGACAGAATTGAGAACGGTTTTGGAGAATCGGTTTGGTCTGCAACTGGGTGCGATCGCCCACCTGGATCAAAAGTTACAGCAGGCACTCCATCAATGGTCAGCCCCTGATCTGCATCCATGAATTCAATGGGAATCCACGCCGCTTTGGTTTACCATATTACCGTTGAACAGAATCATGTGAGTGCAACCTAAAGATGACCTCAAATCCTCCCAAAGTCGTGGTGGTTGGAGCAGGCTGGGCTGGCCTCGGTGCCACCTATCATTTAGCCCAACAGGGCTATGATGTGACGCTCCTCGAAGCTAGCGCCTATCCAGGTGGCCTTGTGGCGGGCTGGAAAGCGGATGGGGGGCGATCGGTAGAAGCGGGTGTGCATGGCTTTTGGTATCCCTACCGCAATATTTTTGCTTTGGTGGATCAACTGGGTTTAAAGCCGTTTACACCCTGGACTCGCTCCTCCCAATATTCCCCGGCAGGTCTAGAAGTTGAGTCACCCATTTTTCAGCAAGAACCTCGTCTGCCAACGCCATTCGGAACGTTTGTTTACACAAAATTTCAACGACTGCCCTTGAGCGATCGCCTCTCTGCCCTCCCCTTGCTCTACTCCATTATCGACTTTGACAACTCCGACGATGCCTGGAAACGCTACGATGGGGTGACGGCTCGTGAACTGTTCAAGCAGTTTGGTGTCTCGGCAAGGCTCTACAAAGAGGCGTTTGAACCCATGCTGCTGGTCGGACTCTTTGCCCCTGGAGAGCAATGTTCCGCCGCTGCAACCTTGGGGATGCTGTATTACTTTATTTTGGCGCATCAGCCCGATTTTGATGTGGTTTGGTGTCGGGGAACGGTAGGCGAACAGATCTTTCGTCCTTGGATTGAACAAATTGAAAAAGTCGGCGGCAAGGTGATGACCAATCGGCGAGTCACTGATTTGGTCATTGCCCCTGACACTGAAGGCGGCAGAGTAAAAATCAACGGTGTGTTGTGTGGAGAAGAACACTTTGCCGCCGATGCCGTCATCTTTGCAGTGGGTGTCACCGGAATGCAAAAGATTGTCGCAGGCAGTGCAACTCTGCAACGCTACCCTGAATTCTGTAATCTGATGAATTTGGGGGCGATCGATGTCCTTGCCACCCGCCTCTGGTTCAATCGCCCCGTCAAAGTTCCCTTGCCTTCCAATGCCTGCTTCGGTTTCGATAACACCACAGGCTGGACTTTCTTTGACCTCAATGCGCTCCACGATGAGTACCGCACCGAACCCGGCAGCGTCATCGAAGCCGACTTCTACCATGCCAATCAACTCATTCCCATGACCGATGACCAGATCGTAGAAAAAGTTCATCGTGATTTAACGACTTGTGTTCCCGATTTTGGTCAGGCTCATGTCATCGATCGCAGTATCGTCCGTCTTCCCAAAGCTGTCACCCATTTTGCCCCCGGCAGTTATCAATCCATGCTCCCAGCCGTCACCCCGATCGCCAATGTCTTCATGAGCGGCGACTGGGTCATCACCCGTCACGGCTCCTGGTCACAGGAAAAAGCCTATGTCACCGGACTAGAAGCCGCAAACCAGGTCATTCAGCAGTTGCGTCAAGGGCAAGCCGCCCGCATCCTGCCGATCGAGGCCGATGAGCCACACATTCAGGTGCTGCGATCGCTCAACCGCACCGTAAGAAGCATGGGAGATAACCTACCAAAGCCATTTCTCTAGCTTTAAAGAGCCGTCATCACCTTGATCAGCTCATTCGACAGGTCAATCTTGAAGGGCGATCGCATCTGAAACAAGACTCCTGCTAGCAGATAGGTATTTCCAGAGTAGAACGCTTGGCCGGATTTTTGAAGGCGATCGATGGTCTGTCTCACCTTGGGTTCAGAACTGTAGTAGCCAAAGGGAAGAGGAGCTACCATAAAATCGGTGACTTGATAACCTTGATCGATGGCGTATTCAATGGTTTCAACCGGGTTGGAGTAGGCGGAGATCATTAAACAAACATGCTCACAGCCAACGGTAAAAAGTCGCTTGGTAATGGCTGCTCCGTCTGTACCACCATGCAGAGCAGGTAAACAAATGTCGTTATCGGGGGCGGGAAGATAGGGCGGATTGGCGATGAGATAGTTAGAGAGGTTGGGGTTGAAGCCTTCAAAAAAGCATTGGTTTTGAATTTTGTAGCGATCGCCCAATCGATAATGAAGGACGCGCGATCGAGCCAGTTCGCAGGCGGCGGGGTTGAGTTCGTAGCCGCGAATGGTGCTGTTGAAGGGCGATCGCAGTAAGCTGAAAATAACGGGACTGCCGTCTCCTGCGCCAAATTCAGAAATAATTTCTTCTGAGGAACATTGAGAAAACACCATCCTTTCTAAGCACTGAGCATAGAACTGGGATTCTTCAGGACAGAAGAAAACTGTATCAGGAGAACAAAAATTTAAATCAGTGGTAACTGGGATCGACTCTGGAAGCATAATTGGGGGCATCTAGGAAAGGGTAATCTTGCCTCTAAAGGCATTGAATGAAAGTTGAGAGAGCAAGCAGGTCACTATTACGGAATAAGCGTCTCGCTGATCTCGCCACAACCGAACTTGTTTTCGGTATCTATAGAACGTTTAACAACAGGGACAACAAGATGCTTAGGATCGTGGATTAAATAAGGTGTAATTCTACCCTCTACATCTGTAAGCTAGAGAGAACGGTGAGTCACAGGTGAAATGATGCCATCCTACCC
>JALOOP010000447.1 GCA_025454315.1 Oculatellaceae cyanobacterium Prado106 | reverse complement strand
TTCTTCGGTGAACTTGCTGCGTTCAGCCAGGGAGAAGCGGTTGAACAGGTCTTCGGCAGAGTCCAGACTAGCCTGCTTGGTGTCACTGCCTGCGTATTGCCAGTACTCGGGATGGCGCAGCAGAGACAGGGTGGTTTCCTGGAGGAGTAGGGTCAGGCCAGCGGAGGTGCTGGTGTCGGCAGTTTTGGCAATGCGATCGAGATCCGATTGCAGGCTGCGGGCTTCTGAGAGCAGACCCACCTGTAGTTTGGAGACGCTGACATTGGGGGAGATGCTGGTGTAGCCGCCGTAGCCGTCGCTGGTGGTGCCTCCCATTTGGGCGGAGCGGAAGCTGCGAACAAGGAAAAAGAAGGGCAGCAGGAAGGGAAAGCCAAAGCCACCGCCGGGATAGTAGCCGCCGCCACCGGGATAGTAGCCACCGCTGGGCGCACGACTAGGCGCAGAGTAGGAGGGAGGGGCAGACCGTCTGAAGCTACCGCCGCCGACCCGTCCACCGCTACGAGCCGCTAGAGCGCCGTCGGCTTGGCTAAAGACCAGGCCAAATACCAGGCTGATAATGAGTAGGGGTTTCATAAAAGATTTGAGGAATTCGGACAGTTTTTTCTTCATAATGACTTGCCACTTCTAATCTAATAAGCGCGAACGAAGGCTGTGATCCATCCCTTGGCGGACAAATTTCCTAAACCAGGAACCTTTTTGGCAGATCAGGGAGAACGGCCATCATCCTACCGGGTCATCGCTCTGTTCCACATCGATTATCGGTTATAGATTCCACGGCCAGACGATCAGAACACAGTCCTCTTGGAAAGCTGCTTTAGGGAAAACTGGCTTCGCTCAAACGCAGAAAATCGCAATCTGAACTCAAAGACAATCTTTACTAAACGTTACAGACTTTCACTTCTCTAGTGTACCGCCTTGTTAGGGAGGGCATTGGCAGTCTTAAGGAAAGCTCTAGGGGGATTACCGAACTTTGGGGGAAGGCGAAGGAGGAAAGGGAAAAGGGGAAAGGGGAGCCTTTGAGAAATTTTTGAAGGAGTTGAGGAGAATTTATCCTTGTTCTTCTCTGGGTTATTCCCTGGTATTAGCTCTATGAAATAATCAACGTTCTCCCTTTCGCCTTTACCCTTTTCCCTTTCCCCTCTAGATTCCGCCGCCAACAATTGTGACAATCTCCAGGCGATCGCCCTCTTGCACTTCGGTTTCTTCCCAGAATTGGCGGTGGAGGATTTCGCCGTTGTATTCGACGGCGACGAGGCGGGGGTTGAGGCCGAGGTGGGTGAGGAGATCGGGGAGACGGGTGTGCGGGGGGCATTGGCGGCGATCGCCATTGACTTGCAGAGTAATCGCAGAATTCATGAGTAGAACCGAAGAAATATGAATGACAGCAGTCTAGAAATTACAGCGTAGAAATCAAATCACAGTAGTACAGAAATTCACCTCAATCATGCCAAATTTCTAGCGTCCATCCGCTGCAATCCTCGCATAAATCCTGCAAGATACCGTGGCAGAAATCGACGCATTCCAGCAAAAATCTTCGAGGGACACCAAAGACGGCATCCCTCGAAGATCTGCATGGAAATTAGCTCAGGAGTTTCACTGGTTCATGATCTTAGACTCAGACCTCAGCTAGAAATTACGACAGGGCTAAGACCAAGCGTCAAACCAGGAGTTTTAAACCCAGAGTTCGGCCAAGCGTTAAACCAGGACATTGTTCCCCACAACGAGACTAGTTGCCGTTGTGTTCAGTAAAGTGGTCAGGTTTACAAAGTTGGCTCCGCCTGCGGTTCCATTGGCATCAATTTGCACGACTGTATTGGCATTCGCTTGACGGAATCGGAGGAAACCGCCTGCAACGGGGTTGGCACCTGCACCCAGACTGCTCATCAGATTGACCAGATCGAGCGAGTCGCCTGCAGAGAAGTCGGTGATCACGTCTCCGGCTTCGTTGGCAGCATTGTAGAGGAAGGTGTCGTTGCCGGAGCCGCCAATCAGGCGATCGGCTCCCACACCCCCGACCAGAGTATCGTTGCCTTCGTCACCTAAGAGGCGATCGGCTCCCTCTTGCCCCAAGAGTATGTCTGACCCGGCTCGGCCATTGAGCGTATCATTGCCTTCACGACCTTCCAAACTATTATTGGCAGTATTGCCAAGGATGGTGTTGGCGACAGCATTGCCAATCCCCTGGGTTGACGCTGTTTCTCGCAGAACCAGATTCTCAAAATTATCACCCAGCGTCCAACTGACAGAGGAACGAATCGTATCGGTGCCCGCATTCAGATCCTCGATGACGATAGAGGTTGCATTGACGAAATAATTATCATTGCCCGCTCCACCGGTCATCGTATCGGTTCCGGATACACCATTGAGGACGTCGTTGCCATTGCCGCCGATCAGGGTGTCATTGCCCGCATCGCCAATAATTACGTCATCCCCATCGCCCCCATCGATCTGATCATTGCCGCGCCCACCCCGGAGATTGTCATTGCCGGCCAGCCCTGAAATCATGTCGTCCCCTGTGGTGCCCACTAGGACATCATCACCGGAGGTGCCAATGATGCCGGGGAGAAAGGTGAATCGGGCAACGCTGGGATCATGGTCGCTGCTGCCATCTGCGAATTCGGAGTTGAGGTGGACGATATCGAACCCATCCTGTCGATTAAACAGTCCATTGCTGACCAGAATATGATCCAGCACCTGAGCATTGCCTTGAAAGTTGAAGGTATAGCGCTCGTTGGCGGGCAGGGTTTCGACCAGGTTTTGCAGACCCGCACTCTTGAGGACATTTAGCGGAGCAGAAAACTCAAAGTCGTTGAGGTCGCCCATAACGATGACTTTGGCATTAGCGTCAGCGCCTAAGATGCCTTCGACATAGGTTTTGACAATCTGCGCCTGCTGCACCCGCTGGGCTTCGCTGGAGAGCACTGGCGGTTGGTTGGGGCCAAAGAGCGGTTGGTCGCCGCCTTTGGAGTTGAAGTGATTGACGATCGCCGTTACTTCACTCCCGTTGAACAGGAACCGCCCCACCAGAGGTTTTCGGCTGGAGGCAAAATCATCACCGGGGAAGCCATCGGCTTCGGTTGGGTTGGTGTCAATGAGGCGTTGCAGGGAACCGGGCACCAGTTGGAGGCGATCGCTCCGGTACAAAAACCCAGGACGAATATTGCCTCCAGGTTGTCCCCCATCCTGGCGATTTTCGGGCGGCAGATCGACGTAGGTGTACTGCGGACCGCCTGCTGCCAGAATGGCGTTAATCAGCGTTTGCCCCGTGAGGCTGGCATCGACAACATCACTTAGCTCGGCTCCGTCATTGTCCTGGATTTCCTGCAAGCCGATGAGGTCAGGATTTTTCAGGTTGTTGACAATCTGCTGGGCAATTTGGGCAAAGCGAGGCGTATCGTCATCCACATTGTTAGCCGATCGCCCGTTCACCAGATTGATATCCTCCAGCTTGGGGTCGAGGTTTTCCACGTTGAAGATGGCAACCGTGAGCTGATCCGGGTTGGAGGTCAGCGTTGTGGTTTCGGGCGTAAACGGCGCGGCTTGCACCACGGTCGGAGCCGTCGAAACCAGCACCTCGTAATTATTAAAGTCGTAGCTGACCACCCCGGTGATGGGGCCGAGTCTTGTCCCGACGCCGACCGTTGGCAGAGTCACCGCAGCATTGATGAGGTCATCGATTTGGATGCGCTCGGGGTTGAAATCGGTGGCGGTGATCAGACTGCCGCCCCTTGCGGTTCGACTGATGGCATTAGCACCATTGTCTGGCAACACCCAGAGTTCCTCCGAAGAGCCAAAGTTGAGGGTGGGAGAGGTAGTCACGGCATCGTTGATTTGCACCACCATGCCTTCCAGACTTTCGTAGAAGTCGATGCCGTCTTCTGCGGGGTCAAAAGGCGTGGCGCGATTTTCCACAGTGCCGCCCATCGCATCGTTGTTGATAATCGCGTTGGGGGGAATGCGACCGCCGTTGCCAATGACGGTGGGTGCGATCGCCCCCGGTGCATTCGTCCAAGGGGCGACACTGAGCGATCGCACACCATTGTTATTAGAGATCTGAGTAATGGTCAAATTGTTGGCATTGTTGCCGGGACGGAATTCCGACACCGTGCCGCTGACCAACACCGCTTCCCCGACGCTACGGGCACTTAAAATCGGCGAAGTGCTGCCCGTGAACACAAAAATGCCCTCGGAGGTGGCCGGGTTGTTGTCCGGGGTAGGGTCTTGGATGTAGAAACCATTGGAAGCGATCGCCGTCACAATCCCCGGTACATTTTGCACCGCTGTCGTACTGGTAGCCGTGGCCAACAGGGGCGAAATATGGGCTGCTCCCTGAATATCGCTAATCCGCAGTTGGGGCGTAATTTCAAACACCGCCACCGTTCGGCTGACCTCGTTGGCCGTTACCAGCAATGGCTTTCCGGTGGGGCTATCAGCAGCCGAGATGAAGGTCAGTCCTTCTGGGCTAATATCTTCGGGCGCGTTGAAATACTCGACAAAGGTGGGGCTAGTGGGATTCGTGACATCGTAGACGATCACATCGCCAACCCGCTCCAGGCCAATAAAGGCATAGGTGCGATCGTTGATCGTGCCCAGCACCACACCCTCCGGTTCGGGGCCCTTGTTGTCGCTGCGGGAATCGAGGGTGGGGCTGGCGAAGTTGCCATCGGAGTTGAACAGACTGGGCACTTGAGTGGCTGTGATTTGCTCTAGCTGATCGCCGCTGTCAAAGACGCGATCGCCATTGGCATTCCAAATCGAAAACGAGCGCGACCCCAAAGCCTGAATCTGGTCAAAATCTCCATCGCCATCCAGATCTCCGGTAGCGTTGGTCAGTTGCAGTCGTCCCAGATTGGCACTCTCCTTGAGACTTGTAGCATTGGGAAACAGGGTTGGGTCTAGGACATAACCTGAAGCGCCCACCCGAATTTCTTCCTCAAAGCCATCGTAGTCACGGGCATCGCCTTCGTTGGCGGTGACAAAGTAGGTTTGTCCATCTACGGTGTAACTGGCGATCGCATCGGGCTGGTACATGCCAAACATGGGCCAGTTGCGAATGTTAATGCCGCCATCGCGATCGCTCGGGTCTAGACCATTCCCCGGCAGGCTGTGATCCTTCAGCCCCAGGGACTTGATTTGAGTGACCGTGGCTGTGGCAATATCGACGATCGCCAGCGCATTATTTTCTTGCAGGGTCACATAAGCCTTGGTGCCATCCCCAGAAAAGGCAATATACTCGGGTTCCAGGTCTTGAGCAACGGTCGCATTTGGCCCGTAGATCCGCACACCAGCCGCTCTCAGCGCATCCCGCTGGTCGTTGAAACTGGTGAACCCTGCCGTTTGCACCGTCGCGCCTGTGACACCTGCCACCAAATTAATGATGCTGATTGAACCTTCTGGATCGACCGAATTGGCCTGACCGTAGCTATTGGGTTCTCCTTCATTGGCCGTCAGGACTTGGGTGCCGTCTGGTGTAAAGGTCAACATATCGGGCAGGAAACCCACGGTGACTGAGTTGAGGAAGGCTCCATCGGCTGCGTTAAAGAAGCTCACCCGTCCTGGCAACTGCTCTCCGGTCGTGGTGTTGCGAATAGCGTAGGCCACGGCCACCAGACCATTTTTCACGGCAACGCTATTGGGCAGGGCTTCAGTCCCGGCATCAAGGGTAAACCCAGGCGCAAGGGAACCCAGCAGACTCAGCGCTCCTGTATTGCTGATGCCCAAGATTTCGACGGTAGTGCCTGCGACGACAAAGAGGCGATCGCTCCCCGCATCAAAGGCCGGAATCTCAGCACCGATCGCACTGGTAAAGCCGCCGACTTTGTTTAGAAAACCGCTACCGATGGTTGGGAATGTATCGTTGTCGGTAATGGCGACAGTTTGGCTGATGGTGGAACCCAGGCTCAGACCCGCAGAGGGATTAGTGAGGGTGAGAATGGCGGCTTCTGTGCCTTCTACGGCAGCATCATCGGCGATGGTGAAGGTGATTGAACCGGAGGTTTGGCCGTTGGGGATGGCGATCGTCGGTGAACTGAGGAGATAATCACTGGCGGTAATCCCCGTGCCGCCTACGCTCAGGGTCACGGTCTGGTCACCCGTCACCGCCTCAGAAGCCGTCGCCGTCACCGTAATCACCGTTGCCCCCGCTTCACTGCCCATGTTGCTACTGACCGAGAGGGTCACAGTGGGTCTGGGCGGTGTCACCCCCGTGGTAAAAGCGGTAGCGCTAAACGGCACATCGGGCG
>JALOOP010000446.1 GCA_025454315.1 Oculatellaceae cyanobacterium Prado106 | reverse complement strand
GCTTTTTTATTGGGAATTGAATTGGAGCGGAGTGGGAGTGAGCGATCGCCCATCCTCTCAGAAATCGACCTAAAATAAAGTTCACGATATTAGCTGTATCTCTTCCATGACGTTTCTTACCCCTGGTGACCCGGCTCCCTGGTTCACCGCGAATACCACCTCAAATCCCACGTTTCGGTTCTATACCGTGGGCGGCTATCGGATTATTCTGTCTTTTTTGGGAAAGAGTAGCGACCCAACCAGCCGACAGGTTTTGCAAGAGTTTTTGTCACGGCAGGCGCAACTGGAGCAAGAGCGCATTGTTTTCTTTGGAATCCTCACCGACCCTCAAGACCAAGTCTGGGAAGACCAGGTTGAATCCTTGACCTATTGCAAGTTGGTTTGGGACTTTGATTACGCAGTCAGCGCTATGTACGGCGTTTGTTCGGCGAAGGCGACAGCCGCGACCTATCGGCCAACCACTTTTGTCATTAACCAGAATCTCCACGTTGAGGAAGCGCTGACAATTCAAGCTGATGTCGCTGATCAGGCGATCGCAGATCCAGCGGCTGAGCATGTCGATCGCATCATGCAACGTACCCAGCAAATTGCCCAGTTTCCACCGCCGCAGATGGCTGCCCGACAGGCTCCCGTGCTGTTGATTCCGAATGTTCTCGATCGCACACTCTGTCAACATCTCATTGACCTCTATCGGGCAGACGGCGGACGAGATTCAGGGTTCATGCGGCAAGTTGAGGGCAAAACCGTCGAAATTCTCGATCCAGGGTTCAAGAAACGCCGTGATTTGCTCGTCGATCAACCCCAAATGTTGACTCAGTTAAATCAATTGGTGCTACAGCGAATTAAACCAGAAGTCGAAAAAGCATTCCAATTTTCTCTCACTCGCTTTGAGCGCTACCTGGTAGCCTGCTACGAAGCTCACAACCAGGGCTTCTTCAATCGCCACCGCGACAACACCACCAAAGGCACTATCCATCGCCGTTTCGCCATGACCTTGAACTTGAACACGGGTGATTACGAAGGCGGCTGTCTCTGGTTTCCCGAGTATGGTTCACAGCTTTATCGTCCCGATGTGGGAGAAGCTATCATCTTTTCCTGTTCCCTGCTGCATGAAGCAACGCCCGTCACGGCGGGGACTCGGTTTGCGCTGCTCTCCTTCTTCTACAACGACGAAGATGCAAAACTACGTCAGCAAAACTTGCAGTATGTGGAAATGAGCGATCGCCATCCCCCCAAATCAGCGTTTGCCTCCGAACCTACTGCCGCTTCATCGACTGCCTTGCATTCCGTTGCAGCAAACAAAGGCTTTCAATCCAAGAATGCCAAAAAGCAGAAAAAGAAATAGGGTGATCTCTGAGAAAGAAGATCCCAGGGCTTTGAATCCTCTAGGGATGAATTTGGGGGATGGTTTCGACATGACGCGAACCCGGACTTGCCAATTCACAATCTGAAAATAAAGCGATCGCTTCCCAAATTCGACCCATTAGGATTAAGGGGGTTGCAGATTGGGGCAATGCCGGATTAAGGATTGGATTTAAGGATAAGTTCTCTAATTTGACGATTGCGAAGGATAGGACTCCTCCACCGGGTACACCGCCTTCTGTGTCGCCAACTCACACAGCGCCCCCGGCGTCAACAACGAAGTCCCACAAGCCTTGCAAAACTTCGCATCCTCATCATGCGATGCCAACCCACACTTAGGGCAAGGCACCTCCACCTGCTTAGAAGTCTTCACCAACTGCTTAATCAAATCCCCCAACTGCCAGGGAATCAGCGCAATCCCCGTCAAAATCATCAACACCGTCAAAAGCTGCCCCATCTCCGAAGATGGCGTGATATCCCCAAACCCAACGGTCGTCATCGTTGCAACCGAAAAATACACCGCATCCAGAAAGGTCTTAAACTGTCCCGAATTCACCGGATGCTCCACCTGATAAATTAGTCCAGAATACACAAAAATAATCGTAAACAACGTAAACAGAATGCGGACAAAGATGACACTATCTTCCCGACTGACATAGCCAAAAATCGTCCGCCCCTCAATAAATCGCACCAATCGCAAAATCCGAAACCAGCGAAAAATACGAATAAAAGAAATATCAACAGTCGTCAACAGGAACGGCAGAATTGCAAGTAAATCAATCAGTCCATAAACACTAAAAATATAGCGCAGCCTCCGCTCCGCACTCCAACACCGCAACAGATATTCAACAGTAAATAGAATCAAAATAATCTGATTCAGAAAATTCAACCGTAAACTCACCACCGCTGGCAAAGCATAGGTTTCCGCTACAAAAATCGCCGAAGAAAGCAGCACCAACCCAGTGATACCGAGATTGAGCGATCGCCCAATTACCGTCTCAATATCCTCCAGATAAAACCGTACTTTCTGTCGAACCCATGGAAGTTTTTGCAGCATCATAAAAGCCATTGTGAGGGTGGGTAGATAGGCGAAGGGGGAAGGGCGAAAGGCGAAAGGGATTGCAGAGACTCAACCTTAGAAATCCCCCTAGTCAATCATTCAAAAACATTTCTCCTGCCCCTCCCAGATCAATTCCACGAAGTAACCCAAGTTCCCCCTTTCCCCTTTCCCCTTTCCCCTTTTCAGGACACCCGATCGCCAATCTGAGAAAACCCCACTTCCCCAAACACCGCCGACGAATATCGATAAAACTTAAACTCCAGCAAATTATAAAAAGGATCTTCCAAAAAAAACGTGCAATGTTCCAAAGGAGAACCGACAAACCGCTGCTTCGGCTGCTGATAAAACTTGAGTCCCTGACGCTGCGATCGCTCCAACACCCCCTCCCAATCCTCGATCGCCGAGAACACCAGCCCAAAATGCCGAGGATAAACTCCCCGCTGCGGCATTAGCGGTTCATGGGTCAAATGCGCCACCAACTGATGCCCATACAGATTCAAAATCACCGAATTAGCATTTTCCCGCCCCACCTCACAGCCCAAACCCGTCCCATAAAATTCCTTAGTCTGAGCAATATCCGACACCGGAAAAGCCAAATGAAAAAGCGTAGGTTGCATAGCCCAAACAATGCCTCCAGCAAAAGCTTCAACAAGAGTCAAAACATCGATCTATCCTACAGAAGCAGATTACCTTAAATTTGAGAAAAGGTTCAGTTCCTGCCTATCCCCATCCAAACCCGCGATCATCTGTATTTATCTGTGTTCATCTGTGTTCATCTGCGTTCCCCCCTCTCAACCCCCATGCTCTCCAACCCCTGGTTCATCGCGATCGCCCTCAACACCATGCTCCTCGCGATCGCCGCGATCGCCCCCAAAAAACTCCTCACCCCCTCAGGCATCGCCCATGCCTGGGTACTCGGTGTCACCCTCTGGGGCACCCTTGGCTGGCCTGGTTACACCGTCATGATGTTCTATTTCCTGGTCGGTTCAGCCGTCACCCGCATTGGTCTGGCCGAAAAAGAAGCCCTCGGCATTGCCGAAGCCCGATCTGGCGCAAGAGGGCCTGGGAATGTTTGGGGGTCAGCTTTAGTGGGATTTATCTGTGCGATCGCCATCACCCTCATCCGTCTCAACGCCCCCACCTCACCGCTGATTCCCCTCCTCCTGATCGGCTATGTCGCCAGCATCAGCACCAAACTCTCAGACACCTGCGGCACCGAAGTCGGCAAAGCCTACGGCAAACGCACCTACCTCATCACCACCCTCCAATCCGTCCCCCGTGGCACCGAAGGAGCCGTCAGTTTAGAAGGAACCCTGGCTGGAGTTGTCGGATCAGTTGCGATCGCCACCGTTGCCTGGAGTGTCGGCCTCATCAGCCCCCCTGGCATTGGCATTTGTGCGATCGCCGCCTTCATTGCCACCACGATCGAAAGCCTGATTGGAGCCACGATCGAAGGCAAACTCCCATTGCTCACCCACGATGTCGTCAACATTCTCAACACCTTGATTGGAGCGGCGATCGCCATCCTCCTCACCTGGCTCAGTTCAACCGCATTTGCCCTATCATCTTAGGATGCAACTCATGTAGGGGAAAGGGAAAAGGGGAAAGGCGAAAGGGGAATCTTTGGTGTTTCAATGTTCTTTAATTGTGGGTCATTGCTCTTCATAGACCAAAGATCATTGATCATCGTGAACCCTTGATCTTCATGAATCCTTGATCTTTCAACAACCTTGACCTCGTAAATCTCATGAAATTCCCTTTCGCCTTTCGCCCTTCGCCTTTCCCCTTCCGCTAGCTCCCTACCCCAAGGAGAAACCGATGATCCCCTGGACTCTAAGCGCCGTTCGTCTCTTCGTCACCGACATTGAAAAAGCCAAACAGTTCTACTGCGACCAACTCGAAATGCCGCTCAAGCAAGATGGCCGCTCCGATGGCTTTCTCCTCTTCGACCTAGGCACCATCTCCGTCGTCGTCGAAGCCATTGCCAACCCCAACCAAGAAGCCGACCTCGTCGGACGGTTCGTCGGCATCACCTTCAACGTTCCCGATGTCCAATCCCTCTACGACAGCCTCCGCGCCAAAGGCATCGAATTCATGGGCACCCCCCAACTCCAACCCTGGGGCGGCACCACCGTCAGCATCCTTGACCCGGATAAGAATGCGATTTCCTTTGTTTCAGTTCCTAAATAGGGAGTGGGGAGTGGGGAGTAGGGGGAAAGGGGAAAGGGGAAAGGCGAAAGGATTTCATTGAAGAACTCTAGATGGATTTTAGATGGATCAAAGAGAAATCTTCGGCTCTTTCCCCGACTGATTCCAGGAATTCATCCGAGATCTCCTTTTCCCCCTTTCCCCTTCGCCTTTCCCCTCTCCCCTCCCTCTGCGCCTCTGCGTCTCTGCGCTTGAAATTCCTCCCAGAACCCCCTAAACACTCAAATATCGCCGCAAAAAATGCCCCAACGACTCCAACTGAAACTGAAACAAATTCTCTAACCGAGTCACCTCAGCCGCCGTACAAAAAAACTCATTGGCTAAGAGCGATCGCAAAGTCCCCAACCCTTGCCCCGCATCAGGATTGACAACATTGACCAGCGATCGCACCCCATCCACCAGCAGCAGCGGCGGATTCACCACCACCGGACTGCGATTAAATAGCTCTCCAAAAATCCGAGGAATCTCCCCCCGCTCCAAAACCTCCGGCCCTCCCACCGCCAACACCTGATCCCGCGCGCCCTCCACAAACACTGCTTCAGCCGCCAGCCGCGCCAAATCATCCGTACTCACAATCGAAGTCCGCGCCTTCGGGTCACCCACCAACAGATAAACCCCCGTCTGCCGAAACTGCTCTGCCAACGGCAACAAATTAGAAGCAAACCCTGCAGGCCGCAAAATCGTATAACTCAACCCACTTGCCCGCAAATACTGCTCCACCGCCCACTTGGCCTTAAACACGGGCGAATCCTCATACCCGCGATCGGCTCCCAACACCGAAATATAGACAAAGTGCCTTACCTCCGCAGCCTTAGCCGCATCAATCAACTCAACATTGGCACGATAGTCGATCGCCTCCGCCCCCCCGCTCAACTCATTCGAGCCATGGGCGCTAATCACATACTCCACACCCTGACAGGCTCTCTGAATATCCCGTTCACGCCGCAAATCCCCAATAAACAACTCCGCGCCCCGATGCTCCAACTCCCCATAGCGAGCCGTCAATCGCACAAAAGCCCGTACCGATCGCTCCTGTTCCCGCAGCGATCGCACAATTCTCCGACCTAGCCCGCCCGTTGCACCAGTGACTAAGAACATGAGATTAACCTATGTCAATAAATATCTATGAATAAACAAATCAGAATTTAGGAGCGCATCCAGGGCACAGCGGCGCTCCAAGTCACCTCAATGCGGCTCACTCACCAACACTTTCCGCAAAAACAATTGCTTAGGCTGCCCCAACACCAAATTCCCCAACCCCGACTCCAC
>JALOOP010000445.1 GCA_025454315.1 Oculatellaceae cyanobacterium Prado106 | reverse complement strand
CCTGCCGCAACTGAGCCAGCAGCCGCTGCATAATCGAACCGACGCGCAAGATCTGCTGCCGAATCGCCTGAATGCCCACCAGATAAACCCCAGTCAGCATCAACAGCAGCAGCAACAATCCCCGCAGATTCCCCTGCCCAATCAAATTATCGATTGACCAGCCGATCAAAAATGGCCCCACCGACTGCGACACAGCCCCAATAAACACCATCGACAAGGCAAACGGAATCTCTTTGCGATAGGGCGCAAAATACTGAAAGAACCGCCGCAGCGTCGTGCGCTGCCGGGTTGCTTTTTGGTCGGGGGGGATGGGGGCGGAGAGGCGCATGGGGAAGAAGGGGAAAGGGGAAGAAGGGGAAAGGGGAAGGGGGAAGGGGGAAAGGGGTGTCTTTGACCGTTTATGGGTTGTGGTTTGGTGATTTTTGGTGTGGTGTTAGTGAATTGTTTGCTGAAGGGTAGTGAATGGCGTTGGTGAGTGCGACTTGCAGCTTCTTGAATTCTCTAATTTTGAGGGATTTTGAGGAGGCTTTCTAAAGTTAGAGATAGGGAGTGGAAATATGGAATGATTTAGCAATGTCTTTTGATTCATGAGAGGGGAATTTATTGCTCTTTTGGATTCAGAAAAGTGTTGAATTCGTGGATGGATTTGAGGGATGATCTTCATTCATGGAGAGCGCAGAGAAATTTCCTGAATTTTTCTTCAATCCTCTTTACGATTCGGTTCATAGATTTCCCTTTCCCCCTTCCCCTTTTCCCTTTCCCCTCTACTCCACTCCCACTCCCACCCCCGATCGCCGCATCTGAGAGTCCAAGATCGCCTCATACAGTGGGCTGGTGGCGAGAAGCTGTGGGTGGGTGCCTTGGGCGACGAGGTTGCCTTTGTCCATGAGGAGGATGCGATCGGCGTTGCGGACGGTGCTGATGCGCTGGGCGATGACGAAGGCGGTGCAGGTTTTGCGGCGCATCAGGTCGTCGAGGGCGGACTGGATTTGTTGGGCGGTTTTGGCATCGACGGCGGAGGTGCTGTCGTCGAGGATGAGGATGTGGTAGTTGGTGAGGAGGGTACGGGCGATCGCAATGCGTTGTTTTTGGCCGCCGGAAAGACCAACACCGCGTTCGCCGACGATGGTTTCATATTGGTCGGGGAGGGTCATGACAAAATCGTGGATTTGGGCGGTTTTGGCGACTTCGATGATTTCGTCGAGGCTGGCGTTGGGTTTGGCATAGGCGATATTTTCGCGGAGGGTGCCGGAGAATAGGGTGGTGGACTGGAAGACGATGCCAATGCGCGATCGCAAACTTTCCAGGGTCAGGTCTCGCACATCCCGGCCATCGATTCGCACCGATCCGGCAGTGACATCATAAAACCGGGGAATCAAATTCATGATCGTGCTTTTGCCAGAACCCGTCATCCCAATGATGGCGATTAGCTCCTTGGGCTTGGTTTCAAAGGAAACATTTCGCAGGGCTTCTGTGGTGGAACCGGGATAGCGAAACGAGACATTTTCAAAGGTGACGCGACCGCCGCATTGGTTGAAAGGAGTAGCGTTGGGGCGATCGCGAATTTCTACTTCTGCATCCACTACTTCATAAACACGCACTGCTGAGGCCGAGGCTTGGGCGATCGCCGGAGCCGCAAACCCAATCAACAAAATCGGCTGCAAGATAAACAGCAAATAGGAGTTAAACGCGACGAGTTCGCCGATCGTAAAACTCCCGTCAATCACCTGTGCGCCGCCGTACCCGACGACTGCCAGGGTAATCACATTACTCAGAAAAAAGATCACCGGGAACGTGTTGCGAATGGCGCGGATGGTTTTCATGTTGGCATCCACTAGCGTGTCATTCATTTGGGTGTAGCGCGATCGCTCTGCCGATTCCCGAACAAATGCCTTGACCACCCGAATCCCCAAAAGATTCTCTTGTAGCACTGCATTGAGATCGCCTAGAAATTCCTGGACTTGACCAAACAGCGTGGCATTTTGGTTAAAAAATCGGGCTAAGATCCAGGCCGCTAGCGGGATGACACTCAGCGTAATCAGCGCCAATCGCCAGTTCATTACCAAAAGAATCACAGAAATACTGACCAGCGTCACCACCGAACCAATCACCTGGATTAAACTCGTTCCTAAAAAAGTCCGAATTTGTTCAATGTCACTGGTGACTCGGGTCAACAGTTGGGAGGTTTGGGCACGGTCATGGTAGCTGAAGCTGAGGTTTTGGATCTTGCTAAAAATTTGGTTCCGCAAGTCAAACGCCACGCTCTGGGACGCGACCTCTGCCCAAAAACTTTGGCCAAAGTTGAACAGTCCGCGCGCGATCGCCACCGCCACCAACCACCCCGTACTCTGCAAAATCACGGTCAAATTCTGCTGGGCAATCCCCTGGTCAAGCCCCCACCGAAAGAGTTGCGGCGTAATCGCATTGGCCACCGTCAGCAGCAGCAAACTAGCCAACGACCCCAACGCCACCCACCGATAAGCACTCAATCGCCGCAGAACCCGCGTCAGTGATTGCATGTTTTCCCTCCCCTAACGGTTTTGCTCATTAGTTTAGCGAACTCTCCTACAGATAGAAGCCAGAAAACAAGGGCGATCGCAAGATAAAGGAAAAATTTACCACTTTTGTTATGACTTCCCAACTCCTTAATTCGCCTCCTCCCAGTCCGCGTCAGCTTAGCGAAGAACTCCGCAACGGCCACAGCCCTGACCTCGATCGGCGACGGGCGATCGTTGCTCTGTCTATGGTCGGTGGCACTATGGGACAAATCGTTTCCCTCTATCAGACGGGTGTGATCAAAGATTTGCCTGATATTCCCCTGCCTTTCTTCAATTCGGCCAAAGTCGATGCTGCTGACTATGCCTACAGTCGTCTCAGCACTCCCGATGGTCTGATGATGGTCGCCAACTATGCGATCACGGCCTGGTTAGCGGGAGCCGGGGGCAAAGACCGGGCGAAGACGAATCCTTTGTTGCCGATCGCCATGGGTGTCAAAACTCTGGTGGATACGGGAGTGGCGCTGAAACTCGCTGCTGAAGAATGGCGTGATAATAAAGCGCTTTGTGAATATTGTCAGGTTGCGACCTTGTGTTCGATCGCCTCTGTCGCGCTTGCGATTCCTGAGATGACCCATGCGTTTCAGACTATGACGGGATCAAAGGCTTAGGGGGAGTGGGGCGAAGGGGGAAAGGGGAAAGGGGAAAGGGGGGATCATTGGAAATTTGCTGAGAGATTTCATTGAAGATCGTATGGGTGAATTTCAATGATCGAATTCTAGATTTTTATTGATTAATCTGTGTTCTTTCCCCTTAAGAGCTGCCCTGTATACACTCATTTCATTAGCTTCGTTTCCAAGGTTTGCGCCCCCTAAATCCCCCAACTTTGGGGGACTTTGAAGGTTCCTGGAATTCGCCCCCTAAATCTCTCAAAGCTGAGGGACTTTGAAGGTTCCTGGAATTCTTCAGGGAGTTAGTGGATCGACTTTGTTTCCAAGGTTTGCGCCCCCTAAATCCCCCAATTCTGGGGGACTTTGAAGGTTCCTGGAATTCTCCTAGAAGGTTCGGCTCCCCCAAAGTTGGGGGCTGGGGGGCGCAGAATCCAGAAAGAAAGACCATTTTCCCCCCTTTCGCCTTTCCCCTTTCCCCTTTCGCCCTTCCCCTTCCCCCTTTCGCCCTTCCCCTTCCCCCTTCCCCTCCCTCACCCATCCGCCCCCGTCACCTGCACCAATCCGATCGCCACCTGAATTAATGTCCAGCCCACCCCGCAAATCAACGCCGATCGCCGAGTGCTAATGTCCAAGCCTTGTCGAACCGCCACAATGATGGCCAGCAAACTCCAGACCGTTAGAATCAACTCGATCGGTCGTCCGAGGAGCGGAATTAACGTCAGGAAATTGAGAATTTGGGGGGCATAGGCGAATCCGATGGGGCTGAGTAAATCGCCATAGGTGAGAGTGTTGGGGCTGACCCAGCGGCTAATCTGCCAAATGGTATAAGTCCAAAAGTAGTAGCCTGCGACCAGACTGAGAGTGTTGATGGCGATCGCCCCTACCAGCGGCCAACCCATCACGCGATTAATCAGCAAAATCACCAAACTCCCGATCGCATAGGAAACGGCAGCACAAATCACGATTGCCCGAGCAATTCGACGATTGCGAGGCGTGTTGTGGGCGTTTTCGTAGAAGTCGCCATTCAGCGATAGGGCATACCAAATGGTTTTCCAGAATCCTGGGAGCGATCGCCGATAGCTGCGGAAACAGGGTAGGTCAGCCATAGTTCATCAATCATTCCATTGGGGGATTACGTTAGGCATTTCACGGATGATTACATTGGGTACGATCAGCGGGAGTCAGCATTAATCCATGCAGCGATTCATTTCAAAAACATTGACCTGGATACGGGGTGGAACACTTCGACTCCTTGGGGGAGCCGGAGTGCTGCTGCTAGTTTGGGGTACGCTGGCTCCAGTTGGCACTCTGGTTTGGTGGCTGGGTGAAGGGGCTGAAACCCTGGGATTCAATTCAGCCTCTCGCCGACGGCTTAATCCGCGTCAAAATTCGGTCAACCCATCCTCTTCGATCAACTGCTACCTTGTCTTCTTACCGGGGGTAGGAGATTTCTCCACCGACCAACTCACCCCTGGCGAAGAATTTTTTTTAGACAGCCTGGTAGACCGTCATCCCAACTGTGTCGCCGTTTCTGATGTCTTTCCTTACTCGGCCTACAATCAAGACCTGGCAGGCGGAAGGCTGCTCTCTCCGCTTTGGCGTGCGGCTGAAAATTCTAGAGGGCTGTTGGGCTTTGCGGATGTTTTGATTAAAATTCGCAATCTTTGGCGGTTTGCTATTTCTGCGGACGATCGCTACGGCCCGGTCTATAACCAGGGCATTGCGGTGGCAATTCTCGATCGCATGAATGCCGCTCACCCCATCCCCGCCGCTCCCCCAACCCCGCTCAATGTCATCCTGATTGCTACTAGCGGCGGCGCACAGGTGGCACTGGGAGCCGCAGAAGATCTCAAAGCGTTTTCAGATCCACCTCAAGATTTAGTGGACAGTTTGCCGAATAGTTTACCGAATAGTTTACCGAACCTCCTGCCGAGCATTTCGCCCAACCATTCACCGAATAATTCACCCAGCAGCTTATCGAGTCACTCGCCAAATCGCCTAGTGAGCAATTCACCCATTATCTCCCCGAATCCCTCACCCAACCGTTCACCTAATCATTCATCGAGCATCCCCCCGAGTTCCTCACCAGACCGTTCACCTAATGATTCATCAAGTATTCCTCCGAATCCCTCACCAGACCGTTCATCCACCAGTTTGATGAATCTAACCGTTGTTTCCGTCGGGGGTACCTTCGATGGGGAAGCAGGCTTTAATGCAGTCAGCCAGGTCTATCATCTTCAAGGAGGACGAGACTGGGTGGAGGACATTCCTAAAATCCTGTTTCCGTCTCGCTGGCCAATTACAGTGGCTTCACCGTTCAACCAGGCAAAACGACAAGGCCGATATTACGTTGTCTCAACAGGCAATCACACCCACGATGGTGCAGAGGGATATTTTGGTCTAGAGACAATGGCTACCGAGACAATGAACAGTGATTCAACAGACAGTAATTTAACAGGCAGTGATTCAACAGGCAGTGATTCAACAGGCAGTGATTCAACAGGCAGTGATTCAACAGACAGTGATTCAACAGACAGTGATTCAACAGACAGTGATTCAACAGACAGTGGTTCAACCACCTATGTTGAAAAAACGCTAGAGACTGTCAATCAACTTCCAATTTGGTCAATGCCTTAATCTTTCCTAAATCTAATGAAACCTACCTACTCATGAACTACCCCATCGTATAGACGAATGGGGTTTCCCCGCCTCCGCCTAACGCTTGGGATTTCTGACGTTTCTTCGCTCCAAGTTGCCGCATACTTCC
>JALOOP010000444.1 GCA_025454315.1 Oculatellaceae cyanobacterium Prado106 | reverse complement strand
CATAGGTGAGGTTGCCGTAGATAAAGCTGACGGGGTTGTTGATTTCATGCGCCACGCCCGCGACCATATGGCCTAAGCTCGACATTTTTTCGGTTTGAATCAATTGAGACTGGGTTTGCTGCAATTTTCGCAGCAGTTGTCGAAATCGCTGGTTGCTGCTGTTAAGGTCATGCTCAACCTGCTTTTGGCGCACCAGGGTTTGCTCCAGTTGGCTAATGCGGGCGCGCTGCTCAAGATAGGTCAGAATCGGTTGACTGAGGCTTTGGAGGGCGATGATTTGGCCGGGGAGCAAGTCTTTGGGAGCGGTGTCGAGGATGTGGAGGGTGGCGATCGCATCTCCCCCCACAGTTCCCACCGGAATCCGAACATAGAACCGAATCGCTGGAGTCGCTGTCGTCCAGGTCTGCCCCGCAAACCGCTGATCGTTCAGCGTATCCGGAACAACCAGGAAAGAATTAGCTGACGGTGAATCAAAATTCTCAAAATCAAAGTTGTTGAATGGCTCTGTTGGGAACTTGCTGAATTGGGCAATGGTTTGGGGCGGGTTGTTCCAGCAGAGTTGGGCGATCGCAGCCTCACAAATCTGAGCCGCTAGCTGCACAAATTGCCCCAGCGCCGCTCTTGCCTCTGCGCTGTGTAAGGCATAACGCTGCAACGCCTTTCGAGCAGCTTCTGGGGAGACTTCTGGGGAAATTTCTAGGGAGACAGGATTCAACATGGGATAGAAGGAAAATTTCACGCACCCGACAAAACGAGAAGGCACAGACTGACTCCGAGAAACCACAGGAATGCAGTTCCCCCTTCATCATTTTTTTATCTAGAATTCCCCATCTGTGTAAATTTTCGACAAAACTTCCAGGGGGGAAGCAGGGAAAAGGGAAAAGGGGAAAGGGGAAAGGGGAAAGGGGGAACACAGATACACACAGATGAATACAGCCGCTCCCTATCTCCCTATCTCCCCACTCCCCACTCCCCACTCCCCACTCCCTGGTAACGCGATCGCAAAACCGGGAACTCTGACGATGTAGCATTAAACACTTACGGTTATGAATTTTTCTAGTGTATTTATCCGTTTAGGACGAGTGGGTTTACTGGCAGCGTTATTGACCGGAACCGCAGCCCCGTTCCTGGCTGGCAATGCCCAAGCCCAGGAAGCGCAAGACTGTTTCATGGTCAATAGCAGAGGTCAACGCATGAGTTTGAATGACCTTTGTGAAAAGACCGAAGTTGAAGAAGGTCAGACTGCTATTGAATTTTTACTAGGTGGTAACTGGGCTTCGGGTAGCGGCGGCGGAACCACCGTCTCGACCGAGGCATCGACCTATGACGAATACTCCGAAGCGTATGATGCTTATTACGATGCCGTTGACGAATACTACGGGGAATACTTTGACTCCATGACCGACCTCAGCAGAACCCTAAACTCCATCTATAGCCGCTACTAATTTGCAATTAAGTTGTTATTAAACAGCCGCCATTAGACTAGTAGCTACAGTCACCAGAACACCGCCATACAGAAAAAGGGAGAGCAGATTTTCTGCTCTCCCTTTTTTCAATGCAGCAAGGACAGAAATCTGGGGTTGAATTCTAATGAGATAGGATTCCCGCTCGTTCAAGAGCTGAGATGAACGAAACGCCTACTCCACAAGAATTCCACACTGAATTACAGAGAATCAACCCCGCAGATAGCACCAGGAAAAACAATCCTGACTCTCCCCATTTCCATCCTTGTGTATCGACGTGTATCGATGTCCACCCTTTCCCCTTTCCCCTTTCCCCTTTCCCCTTTCCCCTTTCCCCCTTTCCCTTTCCCCTAGTCCCCTCCCCCCGCACTCGCCCCAAACCGATACCCCTTGCCATATACCGTATGAATCAGCGGCGTTTCCAGGTCAGCTTCGATTTTGCGGCGGAGCAGGCGGATTTGGGCGACGAGGGCGTTGCTGCTGGGCTTTTCGTCCTGCCAGAGGTATGCCTGGATTTGGTCATGGGTGAGCAACTGGTTGGGATGCTGGAGGAAATAGGCTAGCAACTGGCTTTCCTTGTCAGAGAGTTCGATGGTGCGATCGCCCCGATAGGCCACCTGTCCCTGTGGATCAAGCTGGAGATCCCCCACCTGCAAGCGCTCCGAGGGAGAGGGAGGCGTTGCAGCGGCAGCAGGCGGACGACGCAGGAGGGCACGTACCCGCGCCAAAAGTTCGCGGAGTTCAAAGGGTTTGATCAGGTAGTCGTCTGCGCCTGCGTCTAAGCCCTCTACGCGATCGTCGAGGGTGTCTTTGGCGGTGAGGAAGAGGACGGGGGTGGTGTTGCCTTGCGATCGCAGTTCTTCGCAAATCTCCAGCCCGGTTTTTTGGGGGAGCATCCAGTCGAGAATCAGCAGATCGTAGGGGTTTTGCAGGGCTAGGCGGCTGCCCTCTGTCCCATCATGGGCGATATCGACCTGGTAGCCTTCACGCTTGAGGATACGGCTGAGGGGGACGGTGAGTTCGGCTTCGTCATCGACTAGGAGGATCTGCATCGCAATTCGGCTTCTTATCGCAATTCGGCTAGTTGAGCTTTTTTAGGCTTTTTACAGTTAGGTTGCAGCTAGACTTCGGTGGGTTTTGATTTAGCTTCTAGGGTTTCTAGACGGCTTTTGAGATCCTGGTTGTCTTTTTTGAGTTGGTCGAGTTCTTCCTGCATTTTTTTGACGGCCTGATCGGCACCTGCTGCGCTTTGGACTTTGGCGATCGCTTCTTCGGCATTGCGTCGGACTCGACCATCGGGGGTTTGTTGGGCGATCGCGCTCAAAATGCCAATCGCCTGGGTCGTTTCCATTTGTCCCAAAGCCGTGACTGTAGCCATTTGGGTCAAAAAGAAGGTTTCCCCAGAGAGTTCACTAAGGCGGTTGAGGATTCGCTCCAGGCCGACTTTGGACTGTCCGGTGGAAATCGTGCCCAAGGCTCGGATAGCGGCCAGTCGGAGCGCTTGAGGAATGCCTGCAACGGTGTTTTCTAGAATTAATTGCAGAGATGCTTCGGAGGTTTTAAGCTGGCTGAGTCCGGCGATCGCCCCACTCCGCACAGTTTCATTCCACCCCGCCCGCTCTGCTAACACCGCCTGAAAGAGTTGAATCGCTTCGGCTTCACTGGCCGAATCGTTGCTGCTGCCGAGAATGCGGCCAATCCCAGATAGGGCAGCGGCTTCAACATAGTAGCTGGCATCGCCTTGTTCGGCGATCGGTTTCAGGGCTTGGTAGCTGGCAGGAGTTTTGATCTGAGCGAGTGCCTGAACGATCGCTTTTCTGACTCGTGCTTCCGGATCAGTGAGTCCTTTTAGCAACCCGTCAAATGCTTGATCAAGTTTGAGGGTGGCTAATTGTTTGGCGACCTCGGCGCGAACGCCCCAGAAGGGATCTTCGGTGAGGGCAGCGGTGAGGGCTTTGACGGCTTCGAGTCCGCCTTTTTTGGCAAGGGCGATCGCGGCCTGAATCCGGGACAGGACATCTGGCTCGAACTTGAGTTGGGCTTTGAGTTCTGCGATCGGATATTCCAGCGTCACTGTTTTGAGATAGTGATTGCCCACATCAAAGCGGATGAACTTGGGTTTTTCGGGAAGCGGAAAGTAAAAAGTTTGTTCCCGCTCGTGGATGCGAACCGTGAAACAAGCAGGTGTTTTGTGATTCTCGTAGCCGAATCCGATGGGGATTTTTAGGTCGAATAACCCATTCTCACTACCGTTTCCATTTTCCTTCACCTGGGTTTGCGTCACCGTGACTTTGGCCAGGTTGCTGTCCCCATCCCAGGAGTAGGACACTTTGTAGTCAGGATGGCCTCCCCGAAACACATATTGGTCAAAGAGGAACTGTAAATTGCGCCCGGTGGCCTTTTCGATCGCCCGTAACAAATCCACGGTTTCCACGGTGCGATGGGCATTGTCCTGGACAAAGGTGTGAATGGCTTTGAAAAACAGGTCATCGCCCAATTCTGCCCGAATCATGTGGTAAACACAGGCTCCTTTTTCGTAGAGGTGGCGATCGTAGAGTTCGATCGCTTCCCGGTACACATGGGTGACAATGGGACGACGATAGCGAGAGCGATCTTCGGCCAGGTAGCTGCGCGCTTCTCCCAGGCGGTAGTAAATTCCCTCATCCGCACCATACTCTTCCGTCATCCATAGAATTTCGGAGTAGGAGGCCATGCCTTCCTTGATCCAGGCATGGGACCAATGTTTAATCACGACCAGGTCGCCGAACCATTGATGAGCTAGCTCATGGGCGACCAGGGATTCGGCATTGCGGTTGTCGAGGGCGGCTCGTTCGTCTAGAAGGACACGATCGGTGAGTAGGGTGGTGGAGGTGTTTTCCATGCCGCCAAAGATGAAGTCATCGACACAGACCTGGGCGTATTTGGGGTAGGGGTAGGGATAGCCAAATGCCTGGGAGAAATACTCGATCATCCGGGGCGTTTTGCCCATGGTGCGATCGGCATCACCAGCCCGAGCGGGTTCGACATAGTAGGTGACAGGTTTGCCGCGCCAGTCCGCCTGGGTTTCGACAAAATCGCCCACGGCCAGGGTCATCAGATAGGTGGGATGAACTTGCTGCTGTGACCAGTGATAGATCCGCTCATCCCCCAGATCTTGCACTTCAACCAATTCGCCGTTGGAAATAGCAATCAGTGGTTTAGGCACCCGGACTCGAATCTCAGAGGTGGCCAATTGTCCCGGATAGTCAAAACAGGGAAACCAGTAGCGGGAGTCCTCATCTTCACCCTGAGTCCAGACCTGTACAGGTTTGTTGGGATAGTGGTCATCTGGGCCAATGAAGTAGAGTCCGCGCTGGGGCTGTTCGACCTGGTATGCGATCGCCAATTCCACCCGCTGCCCCGCTTGCATGGGCTGGCTCAATTTCACCTGAAGTTGCTCCCCATCCGTCTCAAACGATTGATCCACCCCAGCCACCTGAACGGTTTGAATCTGCAAGTTGACCGCATCCAGCGTCAGCCGATCACCCCCATCGCGCACCGGGTTGAGGCGAATGCGACAGGTGCCCTGGTACGATCGTCGGGGAATATCCAGGACTAGATCGAGGAAAATATGCTCGACTTGACCAGGGCGATCGGGGTTGTAGTGGGGACGGGCACCGGGCAACTCGAAGGCGCGGCGGCCATTGCCACCATCTAGTGCAAAAGATTCAAAGGCAGAAGATTCAAAGGCAAAAGATTGAGAAAAGTCGAGGTGGGGCATAGAAGTGAACCTGGGTAGACAAACAGGGGGGGCACGTCAGCAAGGGTCGCCCAGGAGTCTCAGTGTTAATCTCCTGGCTTCCCCTGGATGCAAATGTGTCCAGCGGCCATTTTTACAGATTAACGCGGTTTCGAGAGGGTGCTGCTCAAAATCGCAGGGAGAAATTGAAATAGATCCCTTGGTATCGAGATCCCGATAGCGGGAACTCTGGAATCAAAGCACACCATTGGACGACCCCGATACTTGCGATCGGGGATTTTTTTTGGGAAGGCGATGGGGGAAGGGGAATTTTATAAACCGCAGAGACGCGGAGACGCGGAGAGGGGGGAAAGGGGGAAGGGGGAAGGGAGGCGATGCCTTCATGGGTGAACTTTATGAAATTTCCCTTGTCCTTCAATGTCTTGAGAGCCAGTGATAAGACCTAATATTATGCCTGTGAGTGCGATCGCCAAAAAATAAAAAGCTAGAATCTAAGACCCGTCAGCCCCAAGACACAAGCATTACGGGGTTCCCCTCACCCCACCACCTGATAACAGAACCCTTCTCACGCTAAAATACCCAGAGTCCAAACTCCCCACCTCCCCATCTCCCTACCTCCCCTTTCCCCTTTCCCCCTTCCCCTTTCCCCTACTCCCCACTCCCCACTCCCCACTCCCCACTCCCCACTCCCCACTCCCCACTCCCCACTCCCTCCCATGACCCCACGCCACTACCACATCAC
>JALOOP010000443.1 GCA_025454315.1 Oculatellaceae cyanobacterium Prado106 | reverse complement strand
GGTTGATGCCACAAGAACGTTAAGAGCTAAAGCTCTTAACAAGGCGATTAGTAGCTTAGCTTTTCTGAATTTCTGTCTAGTCTATTGGGTCCACTTCACAGTCCTTGGGTATTGAGGTCGATTTGCCCGCCCTGTCCTTGGACGGCTTGGGCGATGATGTCGCTGCGTTCGGCAGGACGGTGGCGTTGCTGTTGAGGGTGATGTTGCCTCCGGTGGCGGTTCCGGTGGCGCTGGTGGTGAGGGAGCTATTGCGGCGTAGGATTAAGGCGCTGGTGTTGAGGGTGATGTTGCCGCGATCGCCTGCTGTAGTCTCGGCAGAAAGCTGGCTGGCATTGTCTAAGGTAATCGTCTGTCCCTGAACTTCCAGGTTGCCAGCGGCTCCAGTACTTTCGCTGCTGACGCTGATCAACGCGCCGCGCTCAAGACTCAAGCGGGGCGTGTTTAAGCGGAGGGTTCCGGCTGCGCCGTTGCTGCTGGAGGAGGCAGTTAAACGACTTAAGAAGGGTTCATTGGGCGTGGTGCGGTTGCGGGCGCGTCCGCTCAGGACGATCGCCTCATCAGTTTGCACCACCAGATTTCCCGCGTTGCCCTGCCCGAGGGTGCGGGTTGAAATTTCGCCGCCTTGGGTGATGGTGAGGCGATCGCCCGATATTGCCAAATCCCCGCCGTTGCCCACGCCTGTGGCTTCTACTGAAGCGGAGATACTAATGGATCTGGTGCCACCTGGATCGGTGCCCGAGACTTCAATCTGGGACGCATTGATTCGTAAGTCTCCACCGCGACCGATGCCTCGGGTGCCGGAGGAAATTCTGCCGCCGCCTGTAACACGGAGGCGATCGGCATCAAGAGTCAATGTTCCGGCGGTGCCTCGGGCATCACGCTGGACGGCGGTTGAAATGACGCTGGCAAACCGGGGATCGCTGGGGGACATGCCCAAGACTTCAATATTATTGGCTTGGATGGTGATGTCGCCCGAATTGCCGGAGCCAAAGGTGCTGCTGGAGATGAATGCGCCGTCTTGAATCGAGAGTTGATCGGTGGCGATCGCAATTGATCCTGCATTGCCAGAGGCATCGGGTAGAACCTGCGAACTAATGAAACTGGCTCTGCTCCCATCTGCCGATTCTCCAATGAGGGTAATCCGGTTGGCTCGGATGGCGATCGTCCCACCATTGCCAGAACCCAAGGTGGCTACCGTCATTTGCCCCCCGTTTTGGAGGGTGAGTCGATCGGCAGAAAGATTGATCCTGCCTCCCTGACCTGGACTCTGTGAACTCGCAAAGAACCCGCCACCGGATAACAAAACGATGCCTGCGCGTACCGTTAACTGCCCTCCATTGCCTAGCCCAAAGGTTCCGGCGGTAACTTCAGCAAAGTTGCTCAACCGAATGCGATCGGCCTCAAGGTTGAAGTTGCCGCCATTGCCAAGGGCACCCCGGTTGACATCGGCAAAAATTCCTGCCCCGTTCCGCATTGCCAGATCGGTAACCCGAATCGATAAATCTCCAGCATCTCCAATCCCTGATGTGCTGACGGACAGGATTGCATCATCGAAGATATTCAGTTGGTCGGCAGTGATGGCTACCGTTCCCCCTTGTCCAGTGGCCGTGGGCGCAACATCTGAAAAAATTCCGCCTTCATAGGGGTCTTCTCCGGGTGTTCCAATTAGAGTAATTCGGTTGCTGGCTCGTAAAACGACTCGTTCACCGTTGCTTGCACCTTCGGTGATGGCAAGAATGGCTGAGCGATCGCTGACTCGTATATTTCGCCCCTGCCCTGAACACTCCCAGAAGCATTCCCAGAAGTATTTCCAGTGGTATTTCCAGAAGCATTTCCAGTGGTATTTCCAGAAGTATTTCCAGTGATATTTCCAGAGGTATTCCCAGAGATATTTCCGAAAGTATTTCCAGAGACATCTACCGAAGCAGCATCAATGAGTTGCACTGTGCCCAGTTGGCGATCGCCCAAGGAATTTCGTCCGCCATAATCCACCCTCCAACCCGAAGCCAGAGGCACTAACCCGACTTCACCATTGCGGACGCTGCCGATTTCAATGCGTCCGGATGATGCGGTGAGATTGCCACCCTGAAGTGTTACATCTCCGCCAATGAGTGCGAGAGTTTGGCCAGAGCTGACCTGGAGTCCAGGGGGGCGATCGCTCCGCACAATTGAAAAGGTTTCGGGATCAAGCGTAATGTTATTGCCCGATCCCAGGACTTGAATGCTTCCTGGATTTGCGCCAAACTGTAACCCGACCGGAACGCTAACACTCAGAAGCGGTGGGGCTTGGGGGGTGCTGGTTCGCAGGTCAGTGCCGTCTGCAAATTGGATGCGATCGCCCGTGCTGCCGACAAACGAGCCGCCAATATCTAGGACTGCATTAGCTCCAAAGATCAGGCCACTGGGATTGATCAAAAAGAGATTGGCACTGCCATTAGCACGAATTAGACCGTCAATGGTGGACACTCGCCCACCCGTGACGCGACCGATAATATTACGGACATTGGACGCATTGTTGAAGCTGGCTGATCCGTCTGTGGGAACGGAAAAGTCCTGAAAGCTGTGATACAAATTGCCGCCTGCTGCACGTCCGGCTTCAATGGTGAAATCTCGGTTATTAGAAGTGTTGACCCTTGTGTTGAAACTCCCGTCGGCGGAGACTTGACCCCAGGTTGGGGCGGGAAATCCAAATGCGATCGCGACTGATACCGAGGCAAAGACCATCCCTAACCCATACGCGCTTTGCTTCGCTTTGCTTTGAGCAATCACAGGCGCTCTCCTCAAACAGGTGCTAAATGTTACACATTAAATGTTACAGAACACCATACTATACAAACTCAGAAAGGTCGATAGATTTAGAGACAATAATGCAGTAGCCATCCTCCGTTTCAATGAACGTCATTTGCTGAGACGCATCCCGAAAGACAATCACCTTCTGGGATTCATCCGGGGGAGGCGCGACAGCAAGCCCAGGCAAAAAAGAGGGATCGGGCGCATCCTGGGGCAAACTGGCATGGGCACAATCCCCTTCCGTCAGTCTCAAATCTAACGCTTCAAACACCTGCTCAATCGATCGCCGATCCACGCCCTGCTGACCTTGCAGAATCTTGCGAACCGTGATCGGGTGGATGCCCTCAGTGGCCGTCAGTTGAACGCGCTCTGCGATCGCCCTGGCATTTTGTCGCACCTGGGTCTGCCCTTCGATCTGCTGGAGTCTAGCCTGGAGTTTGTGCCATCCTGCCGTCGTTAAGCGAAATCCACGATATCGTTTGGGGGACTGTAGCGCTTGCATCATCCGTGACCTCAGTAAGTGAGCTACCTGAATCATCCCAAAGAATCCCAAAGAGGTCAGCCCCTTCTCAGGCATCTTAAATGCCGATATCGGCATCTCGTTTGCAGATCTGTATCATTTCAAAAAGATTGCTTCAATCAACTTTATGATTGCGTCACTGATTGTTACCGATGAATTTGTTACCGATGAATTTGTTACCGATGAATTTGTTACCGATGAATGCGAAGGCGCGATCGCCATTGTTTCAAGCTGGCTCGTCGCATTCTCCAAGTTAATTCACAGAGTGTGCCCTGCTGGGGATCGTGGTAACGATTGAACCGTCCTCGGAGTTGAGTGGCGATCGCTCTGGCTTGACGAGTGCCCTGTCCTTCCCGCAGCGAAGAGTGGCTCAATCCAGGGCTATTGTCAATAATTTGTAAGCGATACCACCCCGCTGATGCAGAACAAATAACATTGAGGCGAGTCGCATCGATCGCATGTTTCCCTACATTAAAAAGGGCTTCATGGAGAAACAGACACAGCCCCCGCTTGTCATCTAGACTGAGACGACTGGACCGAAGAATTCCAAAATTGGGCGGAATAAAGGTGCGAATCGCTTCAAACCCAGGCAGGTTTTCGCCTCGGGTGTGATTGTAAACCTGATAGAGCAAATCGGGGATCGGCGCGTTCAAATCCAGCACCAGATTGCCTCTTAGATAAAGCTGTTCAGATTGGGTGGAAACCTCCTGTCGCATCCGTTCAAAGATATTGCGGAGGTTGTCGTTGAGCGATCGCAGTTGTTCTTCAACTTGCTCCATCGGCAAATTCGGGTTATCCATACTGCGTAAAATGACCGCTAGCTGCTGCAACGGTCCATTATGCACGGCCTCATAGGTTTGTTCCACCGCCCTTCGTCGTTGGATTAACTCAAAGCGCAAGTCCCGGTCATAAAACGAGGTGACCAATCCAGCCCCACAAAGCGCCAAAACGCTTGGCACCACGGGCAACCATAGCCCCAGTTCCACAAAGCAACCAAAGGAAAAAACAAACAGGAGTATCGCTTTTCTGGGACAGGATCGTTTCTCGCAGCGCATCGGTGAAGAACACATCTTTGACGCTAGCGGCTGTCATACCAATGATCACCACGCGATCGCGAATCAAAGCCGAATCAAATTTTTTCTGCAATAAATCCCGCAGAGGCACAATCGGCAACATATCGCCACTCGCACAAAAATTCAGCAGCATTTGATTGCCGTTAGCATCGGCTCGAATATAACCGCCCGCATTGGGTTGAAATCGTGGAATGACGCGATCGCCAAACCGAATCGGATCGCGCGATCGGGCACCATGCCGAAACGCCACCCCCCGAGTCGCCAAATGCAACTGCGCCAGCCGCAAATCCAACGAATAGCGCAACTCCCCTGCCCAGGTCGGACTCGCCAGCAACGCCCGTCGCAGCTTCCCATCCCCATCCACCACCACATCCGTAAACCCCACCCTGGCAGGCGGCAGACCCGGCGGCGGTGCCACATTGAGCGCTGGATTGGCATTGAGAATGACTTCCGCTCCCACCAAGTTCGGCAGCGTGGATAAAACCTGCCTCAGTTCCGCATGACCCGGTTCAATAGGCAAATTGCGAAACAAATCCAAGCCGATCGCACTCGGTTTTTGCTCAGCGAGAATCCTCAACGCTTGAGCCAGAATGCGATCGGCCACCGGATACCCCCCCACCTGTTCCAGATCCGTCTCATCAATACCAACCATGACCACACTCGCCGAATGAGGCTGCGCCGGACAAACCCGCGAAAACTGATCAAACAACATCCACTCATGAATCTGCAACCACCCCACCAACCGTACCAAAATCACCAACCCCAGCACAATACTCCCCGGCAGGATCACTTCTCGAAGCACCTGGAGGCGTTGGTTGAGGGTTTGGCGGGAGGGGGGCACGGGGAGTGGGGAGTGGGGAGATGGGGAGATGGGGAGATGGGGAGGTGGGGAGGTGGGGAGGTGGGGAGATGGAGAGATGAAAAAATAGTTCTACTTGTTCTTCTTCTGTCTATGTCTACCTATGTTCATTTTTATTTCTCTCTTTTGTCCTCTCTCTGCTGTCCTCTCTCTGCTGTCTTCTCTCTGCTGTCTTCTCTCTTCGTCTCTTCGTCTCTGCGTCTCTTCGTCTCTTCGTCTCTGCGTCTCTGCGTCTCTGCTGTCTTCTCTCTGCTGTCTTCTCTCTGCTGTCTTCTCTCTGCTGTCTTCTCTCTGCTGTCTTCTCTCTGCTGTCTTCTCTCTGCGTCTCTGCGTCTCTGCGGTCAATTAATTCGCTCAATTAATTAAACCAGATTTACGAGCCTCCAGTTCAATCCTGACTCGAATATCCAGATCTGGATCATCGGGAATACCTAGAGCATCTTGGATGCGAATCCAGTAGTTGCGGAGGGTGCGTTCGGCGATGCCCATGCGATCGCGAATCGCCCGATCGGATAGACCTTCTTGGAATTTGAGGATTAGCACTTCGATCCATTTGCTGTCGAATTCGGGGCGCGATCGCACTTCTTGAGGCAAGGAGATCGAACCTCGTAGCGCTAAGTCAGTGTCAAGAAATAACTTCACACTTTATTAGGAGGTAGGGGGCGTGGTTTAATGATGTAATTCCAGTGTGGACAGAACGAGCGATACTCAA
>JALOOP010000059.1 GCA_025454315.1 Oculatellaceae cyanobacterium Prado106 | reverse complement strand
ATGGGATCGAGAGCCGAACAGGGTTCGTCCATTAACAGAATTTCAGGTTGGATGGCGATCGCCCGAGCAATGCACAGCCGCTGCTGCTGTCCCCCGGATAGTGCAAGACCGCTCTTTCGCAGAGAATCCTTGACCTCATCCCAGAGTGCCGCCTGACGGAGGGATTGTTCTACGAGTTCATCCAGGTTGCCTTGGTAGCCGTTAATCCGCGCCCCAAAGGCAATATTGTCGTAGATGGATTTTGCAAAGGGATTGGGTTTTTGAAAGATCATGCCAATGTGTCGTCGAACTTCTACTGGATCGACGGATTTGGCATATAAATCTTGGTTGCGATAGGTGATTTGACCTGTGACCCGCGCCTTGGGGATGAGATCATTCATGCGGTTGAAACAACGCAGGAGTGTACTTTTGCCACATCCAGAAGGCCCAATAAACGCGGTCACTTGCTGCTTGGGAATTTCCAGAAAAATGTTACGGACGGCCAAGGTCTTACCGTAGTAGACACTGACGTTTTGAGCATTGAGAATAATTTCTGAATCGTGGGTTGAAATTGGTGAAGACGGAGATGACGGGGTTTGCTCAGAAGGAGTTTTTAGATCAAAGGATGGCATTCTGGGGTAGTCCGATTGAGTGAAAGGGAAATAAGCTGGAATGTGGATCGATGCGTTACGCTCCGCTAAAGCATCCTACGGTTCTAAGATTTCATGCAACTTTTTATAGAGTTGGCATTACTAGGTTGCTACGGTAACGCGATCGCCAACTCGCGGTTGAGCCAGGAGTTGTTCAATTTCATTCACACCCCGATAGGTTGCGTTGTTATCTCGGGGGTTGAATACGCTGTAGTGGAGGAGTTGTTCCCGCATAGGTTGATGGCGATCGCTCCGTAATCCTTCATCAACTAGCGATTTTAACTGAGCCATATCATTGCAGACTTCGCCGCACTGCCAGAGATAGGTCATGGAGGCGACATCGGTACTGACCTGCAAAATTCCGGGCTGGGGGTTCAGAAACACCATGGGTTTGTCGTAGTACAACCACTCATAGCCTGCCGCTGAAATATCGCCAATGAACAGATCCGCCTGAGCAAACCAGGGCATGACATTGCCCGATTGGATCAGATGAATGTTGGGGAGTTGGTTAAGGCAATCGACAATGCTGGGGTCGTAGAATTGTCGATCGGGGTTGAAGATATTGGGATGGGGTTTGACAATCAAGTTGTAGTCCTGGGTTAGTTGCTCAATGATCTCAGGATGATCCAGAAAGATTTCAATAGAGCTAATGTTTTCTTTGCGCCAGGTTGGGCTATAAATCAAGGTTTTCTTGTCGTTCTCAAACAAGGCAGGCAGGATTGGAGGATGGTCGAATTTGGGATAGCCAATGAGCTTCCACTGCAAGGTTTGATTGCAGGGAGTCTGGCGGAGGCGATCGACCTGGCGCTGCCCGACACAGAGGCAGAGAAGATAATCGCTGAAGTCTCGCTCATAGGTAAAGGGTTTATCGGACATGCCGTGGAAAATTTGGACAGCCCGGGTTCGATCGGTTCGTTCTTCTGCCCTTAAGAAAGAGGGCGTAACGACGAGATCGTAAGTATCTAGGTCCGTATTATCGGTAAATAGGTGAGTATAACCCTGGTACTCGTGGTTGTGATGACACTCGGAGGTGATTTGGGATACGACAATAAAGACTTTGTGAATGCCTTGTTCGACAAAGTAGTTCAGGTAAGGTTTAATGGCCGCAAAGTAGTGGGAATTGCCACAGGAGCGCAGGTAGAAGGCAAGACGCTTAGCGGTTGGATTCAATGGAAAATTGGCGATGGACGAATTCATGGATGGCTCTCCGGATGGTTAACTTAGGAATGAGACGCAAGGAATGAGACGCAAATAAGCTGGAATTTTGAATTTGAACCGCAGAGACGCAGAGACGCAGAGAAATGAGGCTTCTTGGTTTGTGCCTGAGTGGGAGAATATCAAGTTTTTTGGGTTTTAATCCTTAGAATCTGGAAATGGGGTGACTCGTCATTTCAGGAGTAATTTCAGAGGCAATTTCAGGGGTGATTTCAGAGGTGATTTTAGGGGTGATTTTAGGGGTGATTTTAGGGGTGATTGACGGTAGGGAGACAAATTCGCTGCATCCTTCGATTAGCCATTCGGCTTCGGCAACAGCAAATTCTAAATGATCTTGCCAGCCCAGGGGGAGCTTGCGTAGGGAGGAAATTTTGGCTCGTAGGAGAAGCTGGGTGGCAATGTGCCAAGCTAGGCAAGTGCGATCGAGTGTCCACTCAATTTCAGATTCATAACTTTGAATCAAAGCTTCAATGCAGAGCTTCACGGCGGTTGTGGGCAATGACTTGCGTCCAGCGAGATAGATGAAATGGGCGATCAGTCGTCCTACATCGTAATGAGGATCACCCAGCGATAAAGTATCCCAATCTACGATCCCAATTTGGTCTGGGCTGTAAAGGATCTGATCGCCGAAGAGATTGGCATGAATGGGATAGGTGCTGGGGAAAACTATGCGATCGGCAGCAGTGGTGAGGCTGGCGATCGCCCAGTCTACAGCCGGACTAAGATGCGGCAACGCGAGGTTTACCTCTTGCATGGCTTTATTAAAGGTTCTCAGTTCTTTCGTGGCTGTCCAAGTGATCGTCGGATGCAAATCGGCATGGTGCAGTTCGGCTAGCACTCGACCGACGCGCTCAAACGGTTCAGATTGAGTTTGGCTCATATATTCCGTGAACTGTTGTCCGGATAATGCCTTCATCGAAAAAGTGCGAGTTTTGGGATCAGCGGTGACCGGTTCCGGAACGGCAAAACTGAGGCGATCGCGGAGGTGATAAATCTGGTAAAAGTTGTCTACAACTTTAGGGAATTCTTTCTCGGTGCAGAGTTTGACAAAGTAACGCTGATCTCGACCAGGGCTGTCCCAGGTTAGGATGGCTCGCTTAAAGGGGACATAGCGAAACAGTTGGGGAGCCGGATAATCAGCGACCTGTTCGGGTAAATCCTGGGGATCTACCAGCAAAGGACAGAATATTTCGGGCTGCAAAAGCGGCACGAGTTCAGGGAGACAGGGCGCGTGGGGCAGTGACCAGACGACCGTCCGCCATTCGGGAATTGCAAAGACAGGCAGTGCGGCACCGGGCGGAACGGCTAGTTCATAGCCCTGCTCAAGCTCCTGATGAACCCGGTTTGCATCTGCAAAAGTATTGAAGAAGGAGTTTGAAATAATAGGGGCTGCATCCGGTTCCATCACGACCGTGACCTCTGCCACCAGACGCGCGCAATCAAACGGTCTGTAGTAATTTAATGTAGGCTTGACTTGGATGCTTGCAGGTCTTTGTCCCAGCCAATGTTCCCAGGTTTGAGCCAGGATGGGTTCGATCGCTTCAGGGTTACAAATCCGTCGAACAGCTTGATAGACCGGATCGTTGCTGTAGTTCATCGTTGTGTGCCTTGGGAGTGGATGGGGGGATGGGGGGATAAATAATGAGTAGGGGGATGGGGGTGTTTAGCTTGCTTGGCGGAGTGTTGCTAATTGGGGTAGGGCTGCGGGGCGAATTTGTTTCCAGACTTGGTTGCGAGCCTGTTGGAGGTCTTCGGGGAAGTCAATTTCGATCCAGGGAAATCCAGCGATATCAATGCCGTGGATGGGGTGGCGTTGGGCAAGACGGGCGATCGCAGCCGGTGCCCACTGGTTTTCGCCACCGGAGGCAAGCGCGGCTTCTGCCTCTTCAAACAGAGCGGTCATCCCTGAGTGGGTAAATTTCAAAAGTCCGACACTCTCGCCTTGAGAATCAGCCAGGGGGAGCGATTTGCTAATGGCTTGCAGTGTCTCGTTTTGCAAGGACACTTTCATATGCTCATCTTCTTTGCCTGACCAGGAATCGTATACCAGTGCATTCCCAGGGGCGTTGAGCAAGCGTTTGTATAACCCTGGATGCGCCAGAATATCGCTGTTCATGATTAGGCAATCTTCCTGTACCCAGTTTCGAGCTAACCACAGGGAGTAGAGACTGTTGGTTTCGGCGTAGCGACGGTTGATTAGACAATGGGTGCGATCGCCCACTAATCGATAAACTTCATGGGCACGATAGCCTAAAACCAAGCACACATCTGTAATGCCAAATTTTTTCAAAATAGCCAGTTGATATTCAATTAAGTTCACACCTGCTTCAACTTGAGCCAAGCACTTGGGTTTGCCTTTCAGGGCACTGGCTAATCGTGAACCACATCCTGCTGCCAAAATGATCGCTTGCATGTCGAATCTCCTTCAATTGTTAACAAGGTTTTCCGGTGAACTGGACTCAGGGCATAGACCCGACCCATGAGCCATCCAATAAAAGCCTGATCTGAACCAGCGGTTTATCTCTTCAGAGTTAATCTTTGTTAGCCGTCTGTTAGCCGCCTGTTAGTGGGTTGTTAGTCATTTGTTAACCTTGAGTTAATCTTCACCAATTTCTGTGAGGTGAACATTAAACGATGATGAGAAACCTCTCACGTTCTGTAAGCCTCTTTTCATAGGGATTTTGGGCGATCGTCTATCCTCTACTCCCTTACTCCTGTATGATGAAAGCCAATCCTTTTAACCGCAGAGACGCGGAGGCGCAGAGGGAAGGAGAGAGTTTTGGGAGGCGTGGGAGGGGTTTAGGCGAAAGGCGAAAGGCGAAAGGCGAAAGGCGAAAGGCGAAAGGCGAAAGGGGATTTCCTACTCATTTTTCCATTCCCGCTCTCCCCACTCCCCACTCCCCACTCCCCACTCCCTACTCCCTACTCCCCACTCCCCACTCCCCACTCCCTACTCCCCACTCCCTACTCCCTACTCCCCCATGCAAGTTATTGGTCACCGTGGAGCTGCTGCTCTTGCCCCTGAAAATACCTGGGAAAGCTTTGATGTTGCGCTTTCGCTGGGTGTGGATGCTATTGAAACTGACATTCAAGCGACTTCTGATGGGGAGTTGATTTTGATTCACGATAGTCAGTTGAGTCGGACGACGAATGGCCAAGGCTGGGTGAAGGAAACGCCTTGGGCTGTCATTCAAACTTTGGATGCAGGGTTATGGTTTGATCCGCAATATCAAAACGCAAAAATCCCTCGGTTGATAGATACGCTAGAACGTTACGGTAGACGGACTCATCTCGTCTTGGAAGTGAAACAACCCGGCTTAGAACTTCAGATTCTGCAAGCCGTACAAGCCTTTCAACTCTTGGATTGCGTCACTTTCACTGCGTTTGATTTTCAGGCTGTACAAGCCATTAAAGCCCAAGTCTCTGCGGCTCACGTTGGCTGGTTGACGGCTCAGGTTACAGATACGGCGATCGCCTCTACCCTCGCCGCAGGCATCAATCAGATCTGCCTGCCCGCCCCCAACCTTACCCCTGAAACAGTTGCTCACCTCAAAGCCCAAGGCTTAGAGGTGAGAGCTTGGAAAGTTACAGATGAAACGGCGATGATGACTGCCCTAGAGGCTCAGGTCGATGGGATGACCGTGGACTTTCCTCATCGACTATTGGCCGTCTTGGGGCGTTCAAAGCCTTCCAGCGATCGGCTCAAATAAATGGTATAAATCTCTGTGCCAATGGCTAGCAAAACCCGCGCTCCCAACATCACGGGTAGCCCCCAGGTACTCCAGAGTAAGCCTGCCAGGATGGGACCGGCGATCGCCCCCGCATCTTCGCCCATCAGCATCCAACTCATGGTCTGTGCCCGACGCTGTGGATCGTAGCTGGAAACATGCGCCATCATTGCCCCCCAGGCAGGACGAAAAGCCGCTTTGCCAGCATCATCCGAGAGTTTCCCAACCGTAAACCCCACGAGATTGGGCGCAATCACATAAACGATCGAAGACACAATATTGCCAAAACTCCGCACCAATAGCACCCATTCCTGTCGTCCATGATCGGCCAACCAACCAAAAATCGGCCCAGAAACCAGCACCACCACGGTCGAAACGGTGTAGATAATCCCGGTTTGTGCTTCGTTCAATCCGGCATACTCTGTGGCTAGGATCGGGAACAAACCCCGGAGCATTTCGGCAGTGCCGTTAATGGCAAAAGATAAAAGGGTGAATGGAATGAGAACTTTATTAGACTGATGAAAAGAAATAGATTGGGTTGGTTGGGGGAGACGAGATTCGGATGCTTGAGAAGTGGGGGACTGAGATAGAGAAGGGAGGGTGGAATGCGCTCTAGGTTTATCGGCTTTGATGTAACGAATGACACTGTAGAGTGGGAGCAGTGACAGCAGAAATGCAACGTGAAATGTCAGCGAAAAATTAGACGCGGTTAAGGTCAGTAAAATTCCGGCGATCGCCTTCCCCATTGACCCTGCCACGATCTTGGCCGTGTGGTACCAAGCAAAAGCAGAGGCGATCGCTTTTTTCCCGCCCTGTTCTGCAATCAGCGCACTCGCCGCTGGGTCTCGTAGTGCCTTAGAACCGCCATGCAGAGACTTAATCAGATAAAGCTGCCAGGGCGACTGCGCCACCACTAAAAACAGAGCAATAAAACTCCGAACGGCGATCGAAGCGATAAAACTGCGCTTTAACCCCATGCGATCGGCCATCCAGCCCATGAGCGGTTTTAGCGTCATCGCCACAATTTGGTTCAGGGTCATCAACAGGCCAATCTCAACCAGGCTCAAACCAATTCGATAGGCATAGAGCGGTAATACAAAGCTAATGATGCCAAAACTTAAGCGAGACAAGAACCCCTCGGCAACGATGGCCAATAGAGCAGGGTTCATCGCACCAGAAGCAGGCAATTTTGGTGGTTGCATGATAAAAGGGAAATTAAGATCAAGAAGCAGTGTTGCTTAGCGCAGTAGCAGGGTTTAACCTGAGCTTAATTTCTATTTAATCTATCTCCAATGAGGTCTTAATGAACCTTGAATGAGAAACCTCTCATCAGATCCCGTTCATTCTGGAGGAATATGAGAACTCCCATTTCTGAGCAACCCGCTTTTATTTTCCAAGTAATGCCTAGAATTGCGTTGAGTTGGACGAGTCTAGGAATACTTCTGTTGCTGGGCAGTGGATTCCTTGTTTCAGCTTTCTACCAAGCGATTCACCAACAAGCCTGGAGCATTCCTCCGGAGTTAGGAATGCGTCTCAGAAGAAGACGATAAAGCCGTTGGTCTGCGCTATTTACAAGCTTTTCAGCCCATGGATGGAAGTTAACAAATCAAACAGGTCAGTATGTGGAATTGATTTAAGCAGAAGTCAGTGCGTGATTCTGAAATGGAGGCCATGAATAAACTTGACAATACTGTGAACTCTGAACTAGCAAGAAGTCGATGAATGTTTTTGTCGGAATGTTTTTGTCGTAGGCGAGAGAGGTTTGTTCTTGGAATAAACAAGATACCATTGCTGGTGAATTGGAAAATATTCAACCTCTAAAATGCGAAAAAGGGGAGTTACACGGTCGTTCTCCAAACTGTCATTCTCCAAACTATAGTCCATCAAACTATAGTCCATCAAACTATGCCGGGAAAGAATTGCCAGCCCCAATCCTTGATACACCGCTTGTTTAATTGCCTCATTGCTGCCTAGTTCTAGTGGGGTTCGCAGGGTCACGCCTTGCTGCCGGAACAAAGCCTCAGAAGCCTCGCGGGTAGCCGAACCCCACTCTCGGACAATCAACCGTTCCTGGGCAATTTCTGCTAGGCTCAGCTTGCGCGGAGTTTGAGCCAGGGGATGTTTGGGGGGTGCAACGACTACCAGTGGATTGCACAGGAAGGGTTTTGCTTCTAAATCGTTTTGCTCGGGTAAACGACTGAGAATGTAGAGGTCATCTAGATTGGCGTTTAATCGGCTGAGGAGTCGGTCATGGTCAATGACTTCCAGTGCAACATGGGCATCTGGATACTGATGGCAGAAGGGATTGAGGAGTTTGGGCAGGAAGGACTGTGCGGTGAATGTGGTGGCAAGGCGGAGCTTTGTCGGTCGCTGTCCTTGCTGTTCCAGGTGATAGTAGTCCAAGTGGTCGAGGCGATCGAGAACCGATTGACAGGTCTTGAATAGGATTTCTCCGGCCTCGGTTAAATACAAGCGTTTGTTCACCTGGTCGAACAGAGGCAGGCCAACAATTTTGGTGATTTGCTTGATCTGGATGGATATCGTGGGTTGGGATACTCGCAGTTCTTCAGCAGCGCGAGTGAAGTTTTTGAGCCGTGCGGCAGCCTCGAACACCTGCAACTGATGGAAGGTCATCGACTGCCAACTAAATGATTTTCTCAGTTTTCCTTGGATGGGGGTTTGCATTGGAGTTATATATCCCGAGAAAGCAGAGCTAACGCCACTTTAAGCAGCTAAAAATGGCCAGCTAAAAGTGGGTAGCTAAAAATGGGCAGCAAAAGCCGCGCACAGAATGAACTTGGCTCTGCGACAGAGTTAAACAATAGAAATGTTGTCAAAATCAATATACCTTACTTTCGCAACACATGCATTGCTAAAGTCAAAAAAAGAGCAATGACCCTACCGATTGGATCGGCGATCGCTTGCCCTACACACTTTTTGAAGGAGTTTCGCTCCCCGGATTGTTCTAAATCAGGAGGTTAATACGGTTCGTTCTGTTGCCCCAGTTCGGGTGGGGCGGTTAGTTTTCAAGTCAACAGTAGCCTGGACTGGTTCTAGGCGGCACTCAAGTCTACACCTGGGCTGGTTCGCCAATGTATAGCACGCTCTCTGTAATGAGACGATGGAGGAGAGGAGCCAAATCAGCTTCCAAATCAAGGTCAGGGGAACAGTCTGCAATATCCAGAAGGCTAAACCTATCCCGGTTAAAGAGATATTCTGCAAGCGGTGCTGGAATTCCTTTCAGGTCAATTTGCTTTGTGCCGATTCTGAGCTGATAGTGTTCTTGCCCCAGCAATTGGAGGGTGAGTCGATGCAACGTTGACCAGTGATAGACGGTTTGAAACCCATCGGGGAAGAGATCGCTTCCCAGTTGAGCAGGCAGGTCAACCCGTAGGGAGGGTTGATAGCGGAGTTGCAGCGCGTCTAAATAAGGGTCTACCTGCTCGGCCTGGAAGAGAACTTCAACGAGGTTGTCTCGGAGGGATAGAAGATGTTGCTGTAATGCGGTTGTTTCCCCGTTTAATGCTGTGGGTAAGGTTTGTCTCCAAGCTGGATTTTGTTGCAGTTGATCGACTAGCCATCCTAGCCAATCCAGGCCAGTTTGACACTCCAAGCCAACGGTTAGATGCAAGGAAGGTTGTTCGCGGGCGATCGCATAATGCCAATGTCCACGCGGAATATAAAGCACATCTCCGGGTTTCAAAACACAATGCAGATAAGGCGGTTCTTCGGGTGGTGTTTGCGTGGATGAAGCCATATTTGGCAGAGGATGCAATACCGTTGGCGAATACACAAACCACTCCTTTTCACCCTCAATTTGGAGGATAAAAACTTCATGGGTATCGTAATGGCAGTCAAACCCCTGTTGCTCTGCTGGAGAGCAGTAGAGATTCACATGGGTTTCCAGGCCAATGTCGTGGCGTAACTGAGCCGCAAATTGAGCGACTTTTGGAACGCGATGGTGAATGCCATTGACAATCAATGTCGCGCCTTGACGAATGCGATCGCTCCAGTTTTGGCGATCGATATCCGTCGTCAAAGATTTACCCTGCATCGAAAATCGCAGATCGGGTTCTGTCAACCGATGGTAGTTGAGCAAGTAGTTTAGATCCTGCCAACCAAACAATGACTGAAACTTTTGAGAATGATCCGTTTGAGAATGACCTGAAAGATGCAGACCTTTTTGAGTCCAATAAGTTGTGAAAAAATCAGTGAGAGTCAGCGGCTCGATCAGATGAGCAAGGGTTTTCATAATAAGATTCACAGCTTGATAGGGTGGTTCAAAAATATATCAAGAATCAAATGGGGACGTTATAAACAGGGAAAGAAAATTCTAAAATTTGATAAGTTTTTCATTCCCGGAGAATTGCCATCAATCCTCCGGGAACGGAAAGACTACTTTGCAGCAAAGTCAACGTTTCAGGTGCTGCATTCCTGAATCATTCACTCAAGTAGCTTCTAGACCATTGTCATCAGCATCCGTGAAACTAACGCCACCAGCGCCGCCACCACCAGAAACTGCTGTTGGAGTTGCTGTTGGAGTTGCTGTTGGAGTTCGAGTTAGAATTCGAGTTTGAGTTGCTGTTAGAATTCGAGTTCGAGTTGCTGTTAGAATTCGAGTTCGAGTTGCTGTTAGAATTCGAGTTCGAGTTGCTGTTGGAACTAGAATTACTGCTGGAATTAGACTTAGTGCCTTCTTCCGCAGCCTCTTCAGCACGGCCTTCCTTCAGGTCAATCACATCCACCTGGATGGAAGAGTGACGCATGGGAGCAGCCTGATCGACCTGTGGGGCAGCATGGGCGATGTCGCCGCTACCCAGTAGGGCGATTCCTGCGCCAGCACCCAGGATCATAGAAAGAACGAGCTTCGGACTCATGGAAAAACCTCCATTGCTATTCTGTCTTTTGAACATGTTGTGAACAGAAAAGACCAACCTCTTCTGCTCACATTTTCAATATTGGTAGATACAAATGAGAACTCAATGAAACATTTGTGAGAGAGTTCTTATATAAACAAGTTTTGGTGAAATCAATCACAGAAGATTAATAGAAGATCTGCATTCTGCGAGGATTCTCGAACACCCCTAGATTGAATGGAGCATTCGCGCAGCGTTTTCCTGAAAACAGCACAACCCAGCACATGATTAGAACACTTGGGTTGGATTCGGTGAACCAAACATTGAATAAAGGTTTATGGTTCAATGTCACTGAAATAAGTCCAAGCCCTCGACGAATCGCCCCCTAAATCCCCCAACTTTGATACTGCTGGGAAATATTGCTTAACGTCTATTTTAATGAAGTTTGGTTAGAAATTGAGCTGCGCCGCTGGGCTATTACCCCACCCTAACCCTCCCCTTGCAAAGGGGAGGGAACCGAACTTTCGGATTTTTCCTAAAGCTTATGCAATGAGTCAGACGGCTGGTTTCCACCCTTTGCAAGGGGGGATTAAGGGGGGTGAACCGGGAGCTTGGCGATGTTACGAAGCATTTTGCCAGCAGTATCAACTTTGGGGGGCTTTGAACGTTCGGCTCCCCCAAAGTTGGGGGTTGGGGGGCGGTTCGGATCGTTATTTCAGTGACATTGGTTTATAGCGGTGATGTTGGGTTGCGCTACGCTCCACCCAGCCTACAGGAAATGGGTTAGGCAGTCAGATGCTGCGCTGCTGTAGGCTACACTTCGTACCTGCCTCAGACTGAATCTGCTGTATCTTCCGGATGACGCAGGAGAATGAGGAATATGTATTGTGTCAGTAATTACACTCATTTATTTGACCCATTTAAGGGTATTTTTCGATGAAACAAAAGAGGTTTTCGGAAGATTATAAAGTTCTGACAAAGTTAAGAAAACTCTCATGAAACCGTGAAAATACTGAGTCTATAATCAGCGTTAACAAAAGCGTTAACAAGCAAGTGAAATGTTTTTTGCTTATCAATCTCGTCACGTAAGTCTCGTCACTTGTACTATTTGCCCCACTTTGAAGCTTTAAATCCATGTCACGACACTGCTCTGAAGCCATGACTTCAGTTTCTCTACCAATGGTCTCAATTATTATCCCAGTCTTCAACGGAGGGGAGAATTTTCGGAGAACGCTTAGTAGTATTAAAAAGCACATTGACTCAACCCTCGAACTGATTGTGGTTGTGGATGGAGGGACAGATACTTCTCAACAAGATGCTCGTCAATTTGGCGCAAAAGTGTTGGAGTTGCCGGACAGAGGTGGGCCTGCGCGAGCCCGAAACCGGGGGGCTGCGATCGCCCAAGGAGACATTCTCTTCTTTGTTGATGCTGATGTCACCCTCCATGCCGATACCTTGAGCCAAATCCAGAACATCTTCGGACAGCAGCCCGATTTAGCCGCGTTGATTGGCTCCTATGACGATGCTCCAGGGGCAACCAATTTTCTCTCCCAGTACAAGAACCTGTTCCACCACTACACCCATCAAACGGCTAAAGTCGAAGCCTCAACCTTCTGGGGAGCCTGTGGTGCGATTCGGCGCGAAGTGTTTGAGGCGATCGGCGGCTTTGACGAAGCTTATCGGTTCCCTTCCATCGAGGATATTGAACTAGGCTATCGGCTTAGACGGGCTGGGTACCGCATTCAGCTTTGTAAGTCCGTTCAGGTCAAGCATCTCAAGCGCTGGGAAATTGGCTCACTGCTGCGAGCAGAGTTTTTCTACCGGGCATTGCCCTGGACTGAATTATTATGGCGCGATCGCCAATTAATCAACGATCTCAACCTCACTACCAGCAACCGTTTGAGCGTTGTTTTTGCATTTACCGGATTGTTTGCAGGGGCGATCGCACTGTGGTCGCCCCTATTCCTGGGTATAACGCTGATCTGTGTTTTATTTCTCCTGTTGATGAATCAAGCGGTTTATTTATTTTTTGTTCGCAAGCGTAATCTTTGGTTTGCACTACAAGTGATTCCCTGGCACTGGCTCTATTTTCTGTACAGCGGTTTAGCCTTTGCTTGTGGCACTGTGAGTTATAAATTGCGTCAACAAAAGAGTGGATAGCTGCGTTCATCCTTTTGTCGTCGTTTCTCTAAGGAAAATTCTCCAGAGTGAAACAGTGGTTAAAAAAGCCCAATCCACGGCATCTTACATCAATTCAATAGAAAGCCTATTTCTGTAGGATGCGTTAGCGCAGCGTAACGCATCGGTGGATCGATACTGAGAAATTTCCCCGGTCAAGCAATCTTGACCCCGAGTTCGCGCAGATATTTTTTAGGAGTGATTGCATGGAATCTTATCCAGTCGTGATTTTGGGTGCGGGGCCTGCGGGATTAACCGCCGGACATGAACTGATGAAACATGGCATTCAGTCAGTGGTAGTCGAGAAAGCGGATAAGGTCGGTGGAATTTCCCGGACTGAAGTCTACAAGGGCTATCGCTTTGACATTGGTGGTCATCGCTTTTTTACAAAAGTCACGGAGGTGCAGCGGGTCTGGCGAGAAATTTTAGGCGATGATTTTATTCAGGTGCCGCGTTTGTCTCGAATTTTCTACCAGGGCAAGTTCTATGACTATCCGCTGTCGCTGTGGACGACCCTGAGAAATCTGGGAGTCTGGCAGAGTGGCCTAATTCTCTGGAGCTACCTCAAAGCCAAGCTTCATGGCCGATTGCACCCCGACTATGAACCCGAAAACTTTGCCGAATGGGTGAGCGATCGCTTTGGCCAACGCCTCTACCAAACCTTCTTCAAAACCTACACTGAGAAAGTCTGGGGCATTCCCTGTGAAAAGATCCAGGCCGACTGGGCGGCTCAACGGATTCAGGGCATGTCGCTGAAACGTGCTGTGATCAATGCGCTGTTTGGCAGCCAAAATGCCAAGAGTCTGATTAAGGAATTTGATTATCCTGTCCTCGGCCCCGGCATGATGTGGGAGCGCTGTCAGGATATTCTGGACGAAAAAGGTTCCCCCGTCCATCTCAATACTCAGGTTGTCCGGATCAATCGGGAAGGCAGTCGGATCACGGGAATTGTGGTGGAGCAGGGCGATCGCCAAATCACGCTACAGGGTGATCACTATATTTCCAGTTTGCCGATTACAGCTCTGGTTCGTAAGCTTGACCCTGCTCCGCCCGCTGAGGTTTTAGAAGCGGCATCAGGGCTAAAATACCGAGATTTTCTGATTGTCTCCCTCATGGTCGATCATCCCGATTTATTCCCCGATAACTGGCTCTATATTCACAGCCCAGAATTTAAAGTGGGGCGCATTCAGAATTTCAAGAACTGGAGCGCCGCGATGGTGCCTGACCCATCCAAGACCTGTTTGGGGATGGAATACTTTTGCAGTCGAGGAGATGCTCTGTGGGGGCTGTCGGACGAGGCGCTAATTGCCTTGGCGAGTCGAGAGATTGTGGAACTCGGGTTAGTGCCGCAGGGTTGTGCGATCGAGGATGGGGTGGTGATTCGACAGCGCAAAGCCTATCCGGTTTATGACGGTGAATATCGTCAACATCTCAAGGTTTTGCAAGACTATGTGGAAACCTTTGAAAATTTACAGACCGTGGGACGGAATGGGATGCATCGCTATAATAATCAGGATCACTCCATGTTGACGGCGCTGTTGGCGGTGAAGAATCTCTTGGGTGAATCCCATGATTTATGGAATGTGAACGTGGAGCGATCGTACCATGAGGAATTCACAAAGGATCAGTGGGACACGTTGAAGCAGTCCACCGTCGATCAAAAGCTGTCGCCTGCGCCTAAAGCTTCGATCGCAGTTTCTTAGCCGCTGTTTCTGAGTCACTGTTTCTGAGTCACTGTTTCTGAGTCACTGTTTCTGAGTCACTGTTTCTGAGCCGCTGTTTCTGAGCCGCTGTTTCTGAGCCGCTGTTTCTGAGCCACTGTTTCTAAGTCGATGTTCTGAGCCACTGTTTCTGAGTCACTGTTTCTAAGTCGATGTTCTGAGCCGCTGTTATTATCACGAATCAATCTGACCTATGAATGATTCAACTGTCACTTCCCCAACTCCTAATGTCACCCTCGTCGTTTCGCCCCGTGAACGGTTTAGCTATACCCAAGAATCCCTGGAGAGCATCTATGCCCATACCACCCTGCCCTTTCGATTAATCTATGTCGATGGTAATTCTCCTGCCCCGGTGCAGCGCTATCTCCAGACAGCCGCCCAAGATCGGGGATTTACATTGATACGGCGCGATCGCTATCTCTACCCCAACCAGGCTCGCAATCTGGGACTATCCCAGGTGACCACGCCCTATGTCGTGTTCATTGATAACGATGTCATTGTGACACCCGGATGGTTGGAGGCATTGCTTGACTGTGCCCAAGACACGGGTGCAACGGTGGTTGGCCCCTTGATGTGTCAATATCTGCCGCTCCATGAGATCATTCATTTTGCGGGAGGGGAATCGCGGGTGATTACCGATGTCAATGGACGGCGACGGCTGCGGGAAAAGATGTATCGGCAGGGACAAAAAGTGGTGGAGGTGCGATCGAAATTGCAGCGGACTCCCACCGAACTTTCAGAGTTTCACTGTGTCCTGGTTCGCACTGAGATCTTTGATATCATTGGCAAGTTCGATGAAACGCTGCTGAATACGAAAGAGCATCTGGACTTTTGCATGACCGTAGCTGAAGCCGGAGGGACGGTCTACTTTGAACCCGATAGCGTGGCAACCTATGTGCCGATCGCCCCACTCCATCGGATGGATTTACATCTTTATATGTTGCGCTGGAGTGATGCCTGGGAATTGGCCAGTTTATCGAGATTGCGCGAGAAATGGAATTTGGCGGAGGATAGTTATTTTAAGCAGAAGTATAAAGCATTGGGATGGCGACGACGCAACACGATCCTGATGCCGATTATCCAGCGGTTGACCCTGGGAGTTCGCCATGATGTTCTCGATAAGCTGTTGATGTATGGCCTATTGGCTCCCATGGAAAAATTACTGAACCGCTATTTGACCCATCAGCACGCGAAACAGGGATAGGCATACCATGAAAATTCTGCTGGTGAATGACTATGGCACGGCGACGGGCGGCGCAGAACTCCAGATGTTAGCCCTGCGTCAGGGATTGCGCGATCGCGGTCACGAAGTCCGTCTGTTCTCCAGCCGTGCCTCGCTGGTGCCAAGTCCGCTGCTGGCCGATTACCACTGCTACGGGTCTACCGAAAAAATGCAGGTGCTATCCCAAACCCTCAATCCTTCTGCCTATTGGAATCTGCGATCGACGCTGCGATCGTTTCAGCCGGATGTGGTGCATGTGCGGATGTTTATGTGGCAATTATCGCCGCTGATTTTGCCGCTGTTGCAGACGGTTCCCAGTGTCTATCAAACGGCGGTTTATAAGGCAATTTGTCCGTTGGGTACCAAGGTTTTACCCGATGGTCGTCCCTGTACGGCCTCGGTGGGTACCGCTTGTCTACAGTCCTGTCTCACGCCACAAACCTGGCTGCCCATGATGCTGCAACATCAGTTGTGGCAACGCTGGCGATCGGCCTTTGATAGTGTCGTGGCGCTGAGTCACACCATGCAAAAACAACTGGAGTCCGCAGGCATTACGCCCGTGGAAGTGATCCACAATGGGGTTGCTCTATGTCCCCAGCGTCCGCCCTTGACCCAGCCGCCTACCGTGGCCTTTGCAGGGCGATTGGTGCCGGAGAAGGGGCTGGAGGTCGTGATGCGGGCGATCGCGCGTCTCCGGAAGGATATCTCGGCAGTGCGGCTGCTGGTTGCAGGACAGGGAACGGAAGCAGAATCTTTGCGGCAATGCGCGAGACAACTCCAGATGGATGACTGTATCACCTGGTTAGGACATTTACCTCGACAGGAAATGGAACAGCATTTTGCATCAGCTTGGGTACAGGTTATGCCATCCCTATGGGAAGAGCCTTTTGGCAATGTCACCACCGAGGCGATGATGCGCGGAACAGCCGTTGTTGCCAGCCGCATTGGCGCACAGCCTGAAATTGTCGCAGAGGGCATCACAGGATTTTTGGTGTCACCGGGAAATGTTCCGGAGTGGACGGAGCGGTTGCGCCCACTCCTCCAAGATCCCACGTTGGCCGAAACAATGGGGCAGGCGGGACGACAACGAGCGTTAACCCACTTTAGCGAAGATCATCGCACCGATCGCTTCATTGAACTGTACCGTCGAATCAGTGCCGATCATTCTGGGGCAGACTCATCCAAGGTGGCATCGCAGGTGTGGGTATGAGTCTCAAGGCGCAGGCGATTCGAGGACTCCTGTGGTCAGGGGTGCAAACCTGGGGCAACCAGGCGGGTTCTCTGCTGGTTTTCTTTGTTCTAGCCAGGTTACTGTCACCGGAAGCGTTTGGGCTGATGGCGATCGCCAATATCGGCATTGCTTTCTGCCAAATCTTCCTGCAACGGGGCTTAAGCGAAGTGCTAATTCAACGGCAAACGCTGACACCCGAGTTTCTCAATACCGTATTTTGGGTGAACTTGGCGATCGCGCTCCTACTGATGCTGCTTGGCTTGGGTACCGCAGAGTATATCGCCGATTTGTTTCAACAACCCCAGTTGACGGCCATTCTGCAAGCGCTCTGTGTGCTGTTGCCGATGCTGGCGCTGAGCAGTGTGCCCCAGGCTTTTTTAGAGCGACAGTTTGCGTTCAAGGCGATCGCACTGCGGCAGTTAATCGGCATGGTTCTCGGTGGCCTGGTGGGCGTGGGCATGGCCTGGAGTGGTTACGGCGTGTGGAGTTTGGTGGGGCAGCAGTTGGTGCAGGAGGGGGTTGGGCTGATCGTGCTGTGGCAGGCGAGTCCGTGGCGACCGACGGGGCCGTTTTCCCTATCGCAGTTTTCCCTGTCCCAGGGTCTGTCTCAGGGTCGGGAACTGGGGCAGTGGGCGGTGCCGCTGCTGGGATTTAATTTATTTAATTTTTTGAATAGTCGAACCGATGATTTTCTCATTGGTTACTTTTTGGGGACGGTGCCACTGGGCTATTACAGCATCGCTTACCGCATTCTGGGCGTGTTGCAGCAACTTCTGGTGCAGACCAGCAAACAGGTTGCTCTGCCAACTTTTTCTCGTCTGCAAACTGAACCGGAGGAATGCCGCCGAGCCTTTTACCGAGCGACTCAGTTGACCAGTGCGATCGCCTTTCCCATCTTCCTGGGGGTTTCGGTACTTGCGCCAGAACTGATCCAAGTCCTTTTTGGTAATCAGTGGCAGCCAGCGGCGATCGTGCTGCAAGTGTTAGCATTAGCGGGTTTGTTCCAATCGATTAGCTTTTTCAAGAGTTCGATTTTTCTTGCGATGGGCAAACCCATGTGGAGCCTATGGCTGGCTGGATTGACCTTTGTGCTGAATGCGATCGGGTTTGCGATCGCCGTTCCTTGGGGCATTGTGGCAGTGGCGGCAGCTTTTGTGATCCGAGGATACCTGGTGTTCCCGATTGGTCAATGGGCGGTGAGTCGGTTAATTCATACGCCATTGCTAAGCTATCTTAGGCAATTTACAGCACCACTCCTAGCAGCCGTGATCATGGCTGGCAGCTTACTTCTGGTCAAGTCTTTCCTGGGAGAATTCAGTGATTCTCTTGTAATTGTGATGGTTTCGGTTTTAGGTGCGATCGTCTATTCTCTATTGTTGTTCGGACTTTCTCCAAAACTGTTTCAGGAATTATCCACGCTGATTCATCTGGTTCGTTCTTCCGCCAAGCCGCCCACTCCATGACTTTCTATGAATCTTTGCTATAAATTCTTGCTATGAATTCTTCTATCACCTTTTCCATTGTTATTCCCACCTACAACCGTCCCCAATCTCTCGATCGCTGTCTCAACGCATTGAGTCAATTGGCGTATGAGCGCGATCGCTTTGAGGTCATCGTCGTCGATGACGGTAGCCATACTTCACTTACGCCCATTCTCGATCGCTGGCAACCCCATCTCAACCTGGCCTGTATCCGTCAATCCAATGCAGGCCCCGCCGCCGCCCGCAATCGGGGCGCATTGCAGGCACAAGGACAATACCTGGCTTTCACCGATGATGATTGTTCGCCGCTTCCGGGTTGGTTAACCGCTTTTGAGCAAGCGTTCCAGGCTGAGGATGCGCTGTTGGGAGGACATACGCTCAATGCATTGCCTGAAAATCTTTGTTCCACGGCCAGCCAACTGTTAATTGATTATTTATACCAATACTACAATGTTGAGGATAATGTTGGAGATACTCCTGAGAATGATGATGGGCATGTTACTGGAAATCAAACCAAGGTACAGCAGTCACAGTTTTTTGCGTCCAATAATTTTGCGATGCCGACAGATTATTTCCACAAAGTGGGGGGCTTCGACACCTCGTTTCCCCTGGCGGCGGGTGAAGATCGGGAGTTTTGCGATCGCTGGCAACAGTTTGGCTATGGCCTCCAATATGTCCCTTCAGCACAAATCGCCCATGCCCATTCCTTGAAGCTCAGCAGCTTTTGGCGACAGCATTTTAACTATGGCCGAGGAGCGTTCCACTTTCACCAGGCGCGTGCCCTACGCCAACAGTCCGATATCCAAGTGGAACCCTGGAAGTTTTACAGCAATCTACTGACCTATCCCATGGTGAAACCCACTAGCCACCCCACCTGGAAGCTCTTCTCTTTGCTCTTTTTATCTCAGGTCGCGACCGTTGGTGGATTCTTTTGGGAACGCAATCACCATAAATTATGGCCAGTCGCTCGATAGGCATTCTTCTCTGGGGCTAGTGTGATTTATATTCAAGATTTCGGCTTATTTTCTTCTCATTCTTGGGTGAGAAATCTATGATTTATTTTATTGGTATTTGGTGTATTTTAGCGATCGCCTCTGGAATCCTAGGAATGGGGATCATTAATATAACCGCTCCCCAGGAGGATGGGTTAGACCAGAGCGATCGCGAGTTGTTAGCCGTCTGGGTCGGACTGGTGCTACTCTCCATTATCCTACTGGCGGTTTCGCTGTTTGTGCCGCTGACGGCTTGGGTTGGGGCAATGGTAGCAACGATGGTCTGTGGGTTCGCGTTATGCTCTCATCGCACCAGAGTGAATGTGCGGAGATACGGATATGCTTTATCAAAAGCGAAACTGCTGAGGATAGGAGTGGGGATGGGGGCGATCGCGGCTCTGACTACACAGCAAGTCACTTGGACAGATACAGGATTGTATCACTATAGTTTGACGCAGTGGTTAGCGCAGTATGGAACCGTTCCGGGAATCGCCCTTTTATTTGAAAACTTAGGCTTTACCTCATCCTGGTTTGCTCTGGCTGCTCCGCTCAACCCCGAGAGTTTGGAAAGTCGGGTCAGTGCGGTTACCAACGGTTTTGTATACTGGCTAGCGCTCTGCCAGGTTTGGACAGGCATCCGGCAGATTAGCAAAGGCAAGGCAAAACTCAGCGACTGGTTCATGAGCGGCTTCTTTAGCCTCATCCTATTGGTCACATTAGGCGTTCCCGGAATGCGACAATTGTATGTGTCCCCCACTTCCGATTTGCCTGTGATGATGTTGGTGGGTGTGGTGGCTTGGGTAATTTTGCGATTCGACCCGTTCCTTGCTCAGTCCCCATTCAACTTCCAATTCGATTCCCAGCACTCTGCTCCACCCATTCAGAGCCGACTGATGGTCATTCCTCTCGTTCTAGCACTGGGAACTGTTGCAATCAAATTAACTGCGTTACCGTTATTGGGCATTGCAGGGTTATTTTTGGTCTTGAGAAGACCGCTGAGCATTCAGCATTTTTGGTCTCGCTTCCTGTCTCTAGTGGGGCTGACCAGTCTGCTGCTGAGTCCTTTCCTCGTCTCCAGCATCGTCACTTCAGGTTGTCCACTCTATCCCTCTTCGTTGTTCTGTCTCGATTTACCCTGGTCACCCGCCCAGGATGTGCTGCAATCCGTTGGGGATAGCACCCATGGTTGGATCAGTTGGTATGGCCAACCTCCGGCGGATGCCCATCCCTGGCTCTGGGCACTTGGGAAATGGTGGGAAACAGAACGAGCCAATCAAATTATGGGAGTATCAATTCTGGTGTCGATCGTAATTGCTCCCTATCCTCTCAGGGTAGCTAGGCAACGGCGATCGCCTGCACTCCTCTGGCTGGTTGCTCTGGCCACAGTAGGCATCGGATTTATCATGCTCAAAGCCCCCTTTACCCGATTTGCGTTGCCCTATATTTTATTGGTGCCGACATTGGCGATCGCTCTCCTAGGACAGTATTGGATTACCCCTCGACTAACCAAGGTTGGAAAATCTTGGGCAGCCTGGAGTCGCTCGAAAAGGGGGCGATCGGTTGTCCAGGCATCTGCTTTAGGATTCCTTGTGCTTCTCCTGGTCAGACAGGCCAGTGGCGGGACGCTTTTACTGCCTCCTGAAATGCCCAAGGTGGCAATTGAACAGCAGCAGGTCAATGATGTCACTTACAATTCTCCTCAAAACGAGGGAGATCTCTGCTGGGCAACGCCGATTCCCTGTGCTTTTGAGGTTCCTGCTGGGGTTCGCTTGCGAAATCCAGCAGGTGGAATAGGGGATGGATTTGTGCGCCAGCGTTGAACGATCTCATCGTTAGCCAAGACTCTATCAGGGATGAGAAACCTTGGGCGTTACTGAATTCAGCTATAGAATGTTGTATGGCGGCGCAGCCGCCACACAACATTCTATAGCCCCGATCTGCAATCTCAAACCTTGAAATAGTAGTTGCGATACCAATCGACGAAACGCGCCAGTCCGACTTCAATGGATGTACAAGGTTCAAACCCTACGTCATGTCTAAGATCGTCAATGTCGGCATAGGTCGCCAACACATCGCCGGGTTGCAGCGGCAGGAAGTTTTTCTCCGCTTTTTTGCCAAGACAGTCTTCTAAAACTTCAATAAAATGCAGTAACTCAATCGGCTGGTGGTTGCCAATGTTATAAATGCGGTAGGGCGCGCTGCTGAGGCTTGGATCAGGGAGTTTGCCCGTCCAATGGGGATCGGGCTGAGGAATGCGATCGCTCACTCGCAAAATTCCTTCCACAATATCATCAATGTAGGTAAAATCGCGTTTCATTTTACCGTGGTTGTAAACATCGATCGCCCGTCCTTCCAGGATGGCCTGAGTAAACGAAAAAGTGGCCATATCCGGCCTGCCCCAGGGGCCATAGACGGTGAAGAAACGCAGTCCAGTCGTTGGAATTTTATAGAGATGACTGTAGGTATGCGCCATCAGCTCATTGGCTTTTTTGGTAGCGGCATAGAGGCTCAAGGGATGATCAACGTTGTGATGCACGGAAAAAGGCATAGTGCGATTTGCTCCGTAAACGGAACTCGAAGACGCATATACCAGATGCTGAACTTCTGTTTGACGGCAACCTTCAAGAATATTGACAAATCCAACGAGGTTACTATCAACGTAAGCATGGGGATTCTGCAAGGAGTAGCGAACTCCCGCCTGTGCCGCCAAATGAATGACGCGATCGGGCTGCTGTTCTGCAAATAGCCGTTCCATACCGGGGCGATCGCTCAAATCCAGATAATGAAACTGGAAATGCTCTTGTGCTTTAAGTTGGGAAAGGCGATCGTATTTTAGATTTACGTCGTAGTAGTCATTTAAGTTATCTAAACCAATCACGGTTTCACCCCGTGCCAGAAGCTGCTGGCTAACGTGAAAACCAATGAATCCAGCTGCGCCTGTGACGAGGATTTTTGACATGGATCTGCTCCAGAAGTTGATAGATAGGGGGATGGGAAAATGGGGAGATGGGGAAATGTCTTAATCTATTACCGAATTGAACTGCGGTTTTTTATTTCTTGGGTTGAGACAGAATTGACACAAAAATTGTTTTTTAATTCACCATCTGAACATTGAAAATCGTAGGATGCGTTAGCGAAGCGTAACGCATCGATCTGTTCCAAGTTCGCTTGCGAATGAACGATACGGATGGCGGATTCAACCAGGAAAGATAAATGAGAACAGCAAGAAGCGTGGAACGTAGAGCCTACTCATTTCCTTTTGCTGACAGGTCAGGTTCGTTTCATTGCATTGATGCTGTTGGAAAAATGCTTCGTAATATCCACTAACTCCTAGGTTCTCTCTTAATCTCCCCTTGAAAGCTATTGCGTACAGATATGTCTTGCTCGGCTTCGCTTCAAGGTTTCTGCCCCCACTCTTCCAATTCTGGCTCCCAACTTTGGGGGACTTTGAATTCAATGAATTTTCTTGGATTGTTCAATGGGAACTCCTGTGAAGACTCCATGAAAGTGCCTCGAAGGCTCGGCTCCCCCAAAGTTGGGGGCGGGGGGGCGAAACCCTGACTGCGAAGCCAGGAAGACTTTATCAAAGTGTTAAACGATGTTTCGCCAACAGTGTTCATTGCACTCCACTCACACTATAAGGGCTGAGAACCTCAAGGAATATGGAACGTAGAGTTCGCGCACTTACCTTTGCTGATAGGTCAGGTACATTTCATTAATAAGGCAAAGGGCGAAAGGGCAAATGTGCAGCAAGAAATTCGACATCAAACTACCCATCCACCCATCCACTCATCCACCCATCTACTTCTTACTCTCCACTCCTACTCGAAGCCCAAAGTTTAGGGCTTGGAGAATCGGTGGATGAACGGCAGAGGGATAATGAAGAACACTGAAGGTTCCAGGTTGGAGGTGGATGCGATCGAGAAGATTGTTATTCGTCATTGGATCAACACGATGTTGCAGAGCTTGGGTAATCAGCCAGATCAGGTTCGTTGAATTTGTGATGACTAGACCTGTCATCATTTCCAGTGAGAGTCGTTGTCGCTGGTGGGCGATCGAGCGTTGCCAAGCTTGGGCGAAATCCTCGCGACGGGTTTGGAACTGGACGGTGCTAGGATGGGTGTGCAAGATCTGTTGCATCATTGCAGAGCTGGGTTCGCCTGTGATGTTGAGGCTAAAGTCAATGGCGACGGACTGGAGGGCTTGGGCGATCGCAGTCACCTCAGCTTCACCCGTTGGAGTCGGCACCAGGATTAACCTTAATCCCTGCTTGCCTTCTTTGACTTTGGGTAGGGTTTCTCCTAAGTGTTGGGTTAGATTGATCGCTTGGAGTTGAGCGAGGGGATGCTGTGGCTCAAACTCCAAGATGCTAACTCCGCAATTAGATTGTTGGATGGTGTGGTGATGCTCAGCGGTGATGCCCAATGCGGTATTTAGCAACGCATGGTTTGTGCCACCGTGGCTGACAATCAAGAGGGTTTGTCCAAGGTGTTGAGGGAGAATCTTCTGCCAGAAGGTTTGAGCGCGTTGGTAGAGGTCTAGAACGGGGAAAACCTGGGACTCGTCAGACGGAGCCATTTTGAATTCATGAGGACGTTCTTTCCAGCATTGATAGTCGTCTGGATATTGTTCACGCACCTGTTGAAAAGGCCGTCCTTCCCAATGGTACATTTCGATTTCCCGCAGGTCATCCACAAGTTGAATGGATTTATTCGTCCAGATGTCCCCTGTTGCGTTAATCATCTCATAGACAGTTTGTTTAACCCGATTGAGGGGACTGGCATAAATTGCGTCGATCGCCATCTCTTTCAAAAACTGTGCGGTTTGTTGTGCGGTTTGCCGTCCCTTTTCGGTCAAAACGGATTCATTGCTGCTGCCCTGATAACGTCCCTGTTCGTTAAAGCTACTGCGTCCATGTCGCACTAGAATAACGCGCGTTTTGCCGGATGAATGAGCAGTAATTTGGGGCGAGGCGATTTGAGCGGTATGGTTTGAAACTGGGGTTGGGTTGGGTGCGATCACCACTGGGTTAGGGTCTCTAGAACTACGCCGCATGGGTTTTTCCTTTTTCTAATTCAAGGGTTTGCAAAGCTCGCTCATGTACGGTCTGTAAACGATAGAGGTGAGCATACTTGTTATCCTGCGCCATCAACTCGGAGTGAGTACCCCGTTCTAAAATCTGTCCTCCTTCCAGGTATAGAATCTGGTCGGCTTGCTCTACAGCTTTAAGATTGTGGGAAATCAGAAAGGTGGTGCGTCCCTGAGTTAATCGCTGTAGGGCTTCACTGACTGCTTGCTCACTAGCATTATCCAAGCCCGTCGTCGGCTCATCCAAAATTACAATGGGAGACTTGCGGACAGCGGCACGGGCGATCGCAATGCGTTGTCGTTGCCCACCCGAGAGGGTTGCTCCGCGCTCTGCTAAAACTGTGTCATAGCCTTGAGGAAGTTTCAAGATAAAGTCATGGGCGTTCGCGAGTTTGGCTGCGGCAATGATTTCATCTTCCGATGCATTCAGATTGCCATAGGCAATGTTTTCTCGAATGCTCGTGGCAAACAAAACGCTATCCTGCAATACAATGCTAATCTGTTGTCGAAGTGAGTTCAGTTTGTATTCCCGTAGGTCATGACCATCAATTAAAATCTTGCCTTCCATGGGATCGTAGAAGCGCAGTAGCAAACTCACCAGCGTTGATTTTCCGCCTCCTGACGGGCCAACCAGCGCCACATGCTGACCGGGTTGCACCTTGAAGTTTAGCCCTTGGAGAATGTCTTTGTTTTCGTAGGCAAAGGTGACTCGTTCAAACCGGACGGCTCCCCGGAAGGGCGGGGCATCGGTTGCGCCCCGTAAATCACGCACGTCGGGAATCGTGTCTAGCAAGTCCACAATTCGTTCACCCGAGGCGGTTGCTTTGGAGATCTGTCCCGTATATTTTGCCAGTTGTCGCATGGGTTTGAATGCGACCTTGAGATAGGTGGTGAAGACTAACAAATCTCCGGGCGTGACCGCACCCTGCAAGACCAACTGAACACCACGCCAAAGCACCAGGGCTGTGGCGATCGCCACCAACACCTCCACGGTTCGCTCTAATCCTGCGCTCAACCGCTGTGCCTGTGCCCCTTCCTTCAGGCTTTCCTGATTCTGGTTGGCAAAACTGCGCTCCAGCATATCCTCTAGGGAGAGCGCCTGCACCACTTTGATAGCTCCCATGGCCTCAGCCGCGACTGCGGCCATTGCGCCTTCTCGTTTGCGCTGCTTACGAGCCACCTTCTGAATCTTTTTGCTGATTCGCACGGTAGAGAGTAGAAAAATTGGAAAAATGGCCATTGAAATCAGCGCCAGTTCCCAGTTGAGCCAGAACATCACCCCCAGCATTCCAACCAGCGTTAGCAAGTTTGTAAACAGCGGCAATGCGGCCACTACCGTCACTTCTCGCAGTCGTTCAATGTCGTAGGTGACGCGGGTAATCAGGTCGCCGCTCTTGGCCTTATTGTGAAACCCCAAGGAAAGTCGCTGAAGATGGCTGTAGAGATTGCCTCGGATGTCAGTCATGACATGGGTTGCAGCGATCGCCATTCCTGCCGTACTGGAATAGGCTGCGGCTCCTCGAAGGAATGCGATCGCCACCAGTGCCAAAGCCAACACCGTCAACAGCGTCATGGGATTGAGTCCATTGAGCCAGGGCAGTCCTGCTGCATCCACGCGAAAACCTGGGAGAATAATCCGGTCAAAGATGAACTTCAGCGGCCAGGGTTCCAGCAAGCGCATCAAGGTTTCCGCCAGCAGAGCCAAAAACGAAACCGTCAAAAGCGCTCGTTGTTTCCGAATTTGTGGCAAAAACTTTTGCACAATCCGCCAGAGTCCAGGGAGGGTAGTTTTGGCTTGTTCGAGAGCTTGCATGGTTCCAGTTTTGGGGGAATAGGGAGTAGGGAGTGGGGAGTAGGGAGTAGAAAAAGGGAGTAGGGAGTGGGGAGTGGGGAGTAGAAAAATAGATACTTCTCTATCACTGGGGTGCTTCCTGACCATTCTCAATACAGCAGCTTTTATCTCAGTGAGATACGGGCTGTAGGAAGTTTTGTGTCACGTCCCATGTTTAATAGAATCCAAGATGGGCATGAGGGGGACATGAATGTTTTATGAGAGTTGTCTCATCCGGAGAGGCAGCACCATAGAAAACGTGGAATGCGGCTCTAAGGCAGCATTCCACGACTTTTCCTTGATGAATTACCTAAGAACTTGGAGTAGGGCAATGGAGAGATTCCTCATGAAATCTCACCTCATGAAATCCTAGTTGATCAGTTCAAAAGCGTTGTCAACGGTGATGACGGGTGCGCCTTGGATGGTGCTGAACTGGCCACCCACGCCGAAGCCTGCCGCTGTTCCGTTGGCGTTGAAGAAGACTGCGCCTGTGGATTGGCTGTAGACCACTAGGGCAGCACTGGTTCCCGCCAGGGTGTTGTTGGCCACGATCGCCACTTCTGACAGGTCATTGATGCCAAAGGTGTTTTTGTCCAGGGTGATGCGATCGAGGTCATTGGTGAAGTCGGTGATGGTGTCTACGCCAAAGGCGGCACGGCTGAAGAAGGTGCTGGACGTATATTCAAACTTGTCGGCATCGCTACCGCCCGTGAGAATGTCGTTTCCTGCACCGCCAACTAGAATGTCGCTGCTGCTGCCGCCGTTGAGGGTGTCTACTCCGGCACCTCCATCCAGGTAGTCATCATCCGAACCCCCATTCAGGGTATCGTTGCTAGCTTCACCAAAGAGCCAGTCATTTCCCGAACCACCATCCAAAATATCGGCACCGACTCCGCCGTAAAGCGTGTCGTCGCCAATGCCGCCTTCCATGCGATCGGCTCCCTCGTTGCCGTACATCAGGTCATTGCCATCGTCACCAAAGAGGCGATCGTTGCCCAGTCCACCGCTAAAGGTATCATCGCCATTGCCGCCACGCATGGTATCAGTGCCGTCGCCGCCGTTCAGCGTATCGTCACCGTCACCGCCCACCAGGGTGTCATTGCCTGCGTCACCATTGAGCAGGTCATTGCCATTCGCACCATTGAGTAAATCGGCTCCGGCCAAGCCGTTGATCACATCGTCGGAAGAAGTTCCAGTCAATGTATCGTTGTTAATCGTGCCATTAAAAGTAGCCATCGGACGCTCCTATTAAAAAAATGTTGAGTTGCAAAGTAAGTTAGTGAGCGAGCATTAGGATTAAGTTCTGCGGGCGATCGCCTTTTCAAAATGAAGGTTGAGGGGCGATCGCGATTGGGACAGTGGCTCGTTCCTTTGCTCGTTAATATTCAATATCGTTCGTCTACATGAAGCCGTTATGAATCGATCGTGAGAAATCTCTTATTCAGGTTAAGCAAGGTTCTCATTTTTCTTAAAATCCTGCAAGATGCCCTGTACAAATCAAGTGAATGCATCCTGTAGAATGCTTTTCACACCATCGGTTCACTGGATCTAGCGAAAAGTCCTGATTGTTCTTTCCTCCTGATTCCGTGCCCCCCAGCCCCCAACTTTGGGGGACCTCAGAATTGATGCTGTTGGCGAATTCACAGTGCTTGGATCGGCTACGTTTCCAGCCCACCCGTAGATGAATGATCCCGGTGGCGAATTCAGAGCGCTCGGATCGGCTACGTTTCCAGCCCGCCCGTAGATGAATCACGAGCTATTAGCCCAAAGTCCATTAAAATGGACTGCGGAGACTGGAAGGCTCTCTAAACATGCCTTTCACCCCATTTTAATGGGTTTTGCCGATTAGCCCGCAATTCATTCGCGAGCGGGCTTGGAGCGAAGTCATTTCGGGATCTTGAGGGATAAAACGCTCGTCTACAGTAC
>JALOOP010000442.1 GCA_025454315.1 Oculatellaceae cyanobacterium Prado106 | reverse complement strand
ACTTCAAATCCAACATGAAAATTGTCTTTGATGAATGCTTGCCTCAATGGAATTACATTGCAAAGCCAGAATTACAGGTTATTTAATCCACGATCCTTAATGAACAAGAAGCTTAATGAACAAGAAACAGTAAAAGTTCATAGTCGCCTTTCATTGTTCACCCTTTCCCCTTTTCCCTTTCCCCTTTCGCCCCATTCCCCTACCCTCCACTCACCTTCGCCTTATACCCCAACTGCACAAGGATCTGCACAAGTTTCTGGGCATGGTCGCCTTGAATTTCGATTTCGTTTTCTTTGACGGTTCCGCCTGCGCCGCATTGGGATTTGAGTTGTTTGAGCAGTCCGGCGAGGGTTTCGGGGCTGGCTTGAAAGCCGGTGATGACCGTGACGGTTTTGCCCTTGCGGCCTTTGCGAGAGGCTTGAACCCGGAGATTTTGTTGGTTGGGCGGCAGGTCGGGGACGCCTCGTTCCAGTGCGTCCGAGTGGGATGAGGAGCCAAACTCAGAGTAGATCACGCGGTTTGTAGGACGATTTTCAGGGCGATTTTCAGATTTATTGTTTTTAGCCATAGCCTTTTCCCTCCCTCCCCTATAATGAAGGCTGTCCTTACTATTATTGGCGACTTCGGCTGTGACATTCACTCCCATTTCCCCCAGTTCTGCAACCCCTGCTGCCCCCGCCGCCCCCGGAGCGACTTCTGGGCTTGGACAGCGCCCTGATGCCCAGGGACGGTTTGGTGCTTTTGGCGGTAAGTATGTGCCAGAAACGCTCATGCCAGCCCTGGCTGAGTTAGAAGCGGCCTTCTACCAGTATCGGGATGAAGCCGCCTTTCAGCAGGAACTCCAGGGACTCCTCCGGGACTATGTGGGCAGACCGAGTCCTCTTTATTTTGCCGAACGGCTGACGCAGCACTATGCCCGTCCCGACGGCACGGGGGCACAGATTTATCTCAAGCGCGAAGACCTGAACCACACGGGTGCCCACAAAATTAACAATGCCTTGGCGCAGGTGCTTCTGGCGAAACGGATGGGCAAACAGCGGATTATTGCTGAAACCGGGGCAGGGCAACATGGTGTCGCAACAGCCACCGTTTGCGCCCGGTTTGGGTTGAACTGCGTCATCTATATGGGTGTCCATGACATGGAGCGGCAGTCGCTGAATGTCTTTCGGATGCGGCTGATGGGGGCAGAGGTGCGCCCCGTGGAAGCCGGAACCGGGACTCTCAAAGATGCCACCTCTGAAGCGATTCGTGACTGGGTGACCAACGTGGAAACCACCCACTACATTCTCGGTTCAGTGGCAGGCCCCCATCCCTATCCCATGATGGTGCGCGATTTTCATGCGGTGATTGGGCAGGAGACGCGATCGCAAGCCCAAGAAAAATGGAACGGACTCCCCGACATTCTATTGGCCTGTGTCGGCGGCGGTTCCAACGCTATGGGACTGTTCCACGAGTTCGTCCAGGATGCGACGGTGCGGATGATTGGCATTGAGGCGGGTGGAGAAGGCGTGGAATCGGAAAAACATGCCGCAACCTTGACCCGTGGCCGTGTCGGCGTATTACATGGAGCTATGAGCTACCTCCTGCAAGACCAAGATGGTCAGGTGGTTGAACCGCACTCGATTAGCGCCGGATTAGACTATCCCGGCGTTGGCCCCGAGCATAGCTTCCTTAAAGATGCAGGCCGGGTGGAATACTACAGCATTACCGATCAGCAAGCGCTCGACGCTTTCCAGCGCCTCTCTCGGCTAGAGGGGATCATTCCAGCCCTGGAAACCGCCCATGCGATCGCCTACCTCGAAACCCTCTGCCCCCAACTCCAGGGCGACCCCCGGATTGTCATCAACTGCTCCGGTCGGGGCGACAAGGATGTGCAAACGGTCGCTAAGTTTCTGGATGTTGCCGGGTAGCAGTCGGACAGGAGCGGGACAGGAGCAGGATAGGAGCAGAAATAGGCAAGATGATTAATGGAACTGTTGCAGATAAGGGAACCGCTTGAATCCTATGGCTTTTGGAGATTTTCAGGTTTACGATGGCGATTTGTCGGATGAGGCGATCGCGGCCTATTTACAGGTGGATGCGATCGCCATTGACACCGAAACCATGGGGTTGTTGCCCTTTCGCGATCGCCTCTGCCTCGTGCAACTCTGTGATCCCCAAGGGCGGGTTTCTGTGGTGCGAATTCTCCAGGGACAAACCTCAGCGCCCCATCTCCAACAGCTTCTAGAAGCGCCGTCAATTCTCAAGGTGTTTCACTTTGCCCGCTTTGACATTGCCACCCTGCGCCACTATCTCAGCATTCAAACCGCACCCCTGTTCTGCACCAAAATTGCCAGCAAACTAGCCCGCACCTATAGTTCCAAGCATGGCCTCAAGGAAGTCGTCCAGGAGCTAGAGGGCATTGAACTGGACAAAACCGCCCAAAGCTCAGACTGGGGCAATGTCGCTAATCTCTCTAACGAACAACTCCGCTATGCTGCGAATGATGTCCGCTATTTGTTAAGTGTTCGTCACAAACTGACGGCTATGCTGAAACGGGAGCAACGTTGGGAACTGGCGCAGCAGTGCTTTGACTGTTTGCCGACGATCGTGGCGCTGGATTTGATGCAATATCAAAACATCTTTGAACATTGAGGGATCGAGGAAAAGAGGGATTAAGGAAAACAGGCTTGATGCTTGGATCGAACTTCTTTAAACCGCAGAGACGCAGAGACGCAGAGGGGATTATGCGTCTTTTGTGGTGTTTGGGGGGGAGGAGGTTTAGGGGTTTGGTGCAGGCTGAGGGGAGCGAAAAATTAGAGCGCAGTTTTTCGTAGGGGGCTGCGCGGCAAAGTGGTGTGAGCGATGCAACGGTAAGAATACAAGGTTGGGAATGGTTGCGAGATACAACAAACCCATTGAGAAATATTGCGAGGCTGCAACATCTGTCAATGGGCTGAAGATAGACTTAAGTCTAAAAATGTGATTCAGTTTGCTTTATTCAATTGTCTGAACGTGATTCAATTGTATGAAGCTTGAATTCAAACCAGCGTGCGTCTACGGATCATTTCCGTAAAAGGATCGCGTTGATGGGCGATCGCACCCCGTAATTCCATCCTGGACAAGGTGAGTTTACACACGATCCTCACACCTGACACCCCGCCTAGATAGTCTTCGGGCAATTCTCAGACCACTTTCTACACCATCTACGACTTTCGGACAACTCCTCGATCCGCTCCTGGATCAATGCTCAGCAAATGTTTCAAATTCATTCAGATTGATGCAACTTAGATTGCTGTAAAACTGAACCTTGAAAAATTACTGACTTGAACCGACCTTCAACAGGTCTAATACCAGTTTTAATACTCGGGGATCATCCCATTTGCAGAGATTCCTAAGCACTAAATTCGCTACCCTGAATGAATCAATTAAATTCATTGGCTCAATCAACCGTAACGAAAGCGAATTTGTTGTAATCTTGGACAACATTCCGTTAGGTCGCAGCTTTAACCGCAGGCTGCATCGGAATAACTGTCAAAGACTGAGTGCGGGGATCTTGTTTGAACCAGTTCAGACCAATCACCGTATAGGATTGAGCGTTCGTGTTCTCAAATGTATCTCCGACTGCAAGAGCCTTCTCACTCTTCAAAGTGCCAAGAAACCGTTGATGGGCATCAATTAAGACGTACTGCATGAAACACCTCATACGTGATGATTGCAAGACAAAATAGAAGCAACAGCGCTTCGAGCGAAAGCATAAATGAGGGAAGTCATTCCCAAAAAAGATGCAGAATAAGTCACGGAATGAAACTGACAGACTAGATACTAATCGGGCTTATCGTAGGCATCTAGACAATCAGCCCTAGGATTTGCGTCAACCGATCTTCGCAAAGATCAATCTCAGCAAATGTTGTTCAGATAATCCGATAGGTGCTTCAGATAGGCAATTCAAGCCTGCCAAAGCGCAGTCTCTAGAAGTACAGTCCTTGAAAGGAACAGTTCTTCAAAAGCACAATGCTTTAGCATCACAGGGATTACAAGCGATCGGCGACAAGTGCGATAACCAGCAGCTTGCAACCGGGCATGAGCGCAATGTTCTAAAGTAATCTACAGTCCCTCAGGATCAGAAACCGCAAATTCCTTACAAGGCTGAAACTCACACTAGCTTTAAGAATCCACAATAGAAGTCGGCGGCATCAAGATATACCCATCGATCGCCAATCCATCTTCTATCGAACCTTCACCGAAATATGACCTGAATCGATAGCCGTCTTAGCTTATCAGTGAATGGAGTCGATGGATCAAAGACTTCTATCAGAATGCTTTTATTCCATCACGCTGCATCACGATCAAAGCATCAACATAGACTTGCTAACCATCCACTGCACCGTCAACCAAACCTGAAAAAACAGCTCAAAAAAACATTGCTTTGTTGATGCTGTTAAATTCCAAAACTCAAGTAAAGGGCTACTTAGAGATAATCGGTTGGTTGCGATCGCACTTTGGTTATATCGCGGTTGAATCCTTCAAAACTAGACCCGTTCGGGTGAGCTTGATGAGTTCCCCATTCTTATAGCATGTTTTATTTGAAAAAGATCGAAGTTGCCAAGATTTATTTATGGGGAGTGGGGAGTGGGGAGTGGATGGGTGGATGGGTGGAGGATGATGAATTGATTTACTTGCAACAATCTCTCCTTGCAGAATTTCTTGTATTCACCTGCGGAATTCTTGTGTTTGTAAAAATCCATCCATTGCAATACTTATCCATTCACCCTTTCGCCTTTCCCCTTTCCCCTTTCCCCTTTCCCCTTTCCCCTTTCCCCTTCTCTAATAGCCGCCGAGTTTTCCCTGTCGCTTGGTGATCTTCTCTGCCCAGCGGAAGAGGAGCATTCCTAGACCAAGGTAGAAAATGCCGTTGGTGAGGGCGATCGCTACTCGTTCTGGATTTAAGGGTAAACCTCGCGCCATTAAATCTCTTAACAGTCCGGCACCGGGTGTCATGGGGAGTACCCAGCCTAGCCAGCGCAGTTGTCCTGTCCAGCTTTCAGTCGGTGCCGCCAACAGCAGCAGCAAGCCAAATTGGAGGATACTCAACAACTGCTGCACCTGCTTGAAGATTAACGCTAGGGAACCGACTGTGAATGCAAGTCCGTATGCTCCCATCAACACGCAGATCAATGGAATGACTAACGTCGGTGGAAATGCGAGTTGTGTCCGGGTGATGACAATAATGATGATGAGAATCACCAGGTTGGTCATTAGCTGGATGAATAGGCTGGCGATCGCCCGGACTAAAAACAAGCGAGACGCTCCATAAGGCGACAAAAACAATTGCTCTAGGGTGCCTGTGCGCGCCTCATTCTGCAATCCGCCCGAAACATCCCCCATAATGAACAACACTAGCGACCACAGCACATAACCAATGATGACGGCATCGAGGCGATCGCCAAACTGCAACCCAGGCCCCGCAATGTACCGCGTACTCAAAAACAAACCATAGAAAATCACAGTCGTCGCAACAATACCGCCGATCACTTCTGTGGAGTAGCGCAAAAGCTGAATCCAACTGCGCTTAAGTTCGGCGAGGAAGAGGTTGAGCATGGGGAGAAGGGGAAGGGGGAAGGGGGAAAGGGGAAAGGCGAAAGGGGGGATGGGAAGATGCGGACTAGTTTTTCTCTGCGTCTCTGCGTCTCTGCGGTTTAAAGAAATCCAGGCGTCAAGCAAAGACCAGATAACCTAAACGATTACTCCTCCTGTTTCTGTAGGATTTGCAGAAAAATACACCTTAGCCAAGCGATCGCCCTCCAAAGGCTGCTCCAAGGAGATCGTGTAGGCCGTCCCAGAAAACTGACGAATCAGATCAGAGGTGGCAGATTCAATAGCGATCGCCCCTTTTTGAATAATGGCAACGCGGTCAGACAGGGCTTCGGCCACGTCCAGTTGATGGGTCGTCAGCAGAATGGCGCGTCCCTCAGCGGCAATTTCCCGAATCAGCAGTTTGACGCTCTCGGTCGCCTCCACGTCTAGACCCAGCGTCGGTTCATCCAGGAGCAGCAACTGTGGATCATGGATTAGCGCTACGGCGATCGCCAACTTTTGCTGCATCCCGCGCGATAACGCTTGGACGGGAGTTTGTCGCTTGTGGGTCAGTTCAAATCTGGCGAGGAGTTGTTGCGATCGCACTCGAGCGATCCGGGGCGCTAAACCCCGCAACACCCCAAAATATTCCAGGTTTTCCTCAGCGGTGAGTCGCCAGTAAAGATTGCGGTTACCTTCAAGGACGGCTCCTAAACTGCGGAGAGTTTGGCGATCGCGATGAGGATCGCGCCCCGCAATCCGCACCTGTCCCGCATCCGGCAAAATCAACCCAGCAATCATCTTAATTGTCGTCGTCTTCCCGGCTCCATTCGCCCCCAAAAAAGCCAGCACCTCACGCTCCGCAATCCGCAGCGACACATCCTGCACCGCCGCAACGGTCTTGCCGGAGTACCGATAAATTTTACGGAGATGGTGGGCTTCGAGGATGTCCATGAGAGGGAGTGGGGAGGTGGTAGGGAGATGGGGGATGGGGAGTGGATGAGTAGATGGGTGGATGAGTGGATGGGTGGATGGGTAGAAACTTTCGCCTTTCCCCTTTCCCCCATCTGCGTTCATCTGTGTTCCAGAAAATGAGCGTGCAATGCACACCCGTCCTGCCTTGGGGGAGGCGCTTAAGATTATTTTACAAATGCAACCTCTCTCACCTTAACGTACTGTGAACCCATCTGTGCGGTGGATGAAACGGGCTTCTGAAGGAGATTTTGGGTATATTGTCCCGGTCTAAATTGCAGAATCTGAAGCGTTGTGGTGGCTTAGGGTTGAGAAAAATCTGGGGTAATGATTGAGTTTAGACATTGCTGCTCTACCCCAGCAATTCTCATTATGACTTTTGCCTATTCAGGGGGGTGAGAACAGGGTAAGGTAAGAGAGTCAAAAGCTCATCCCGTGGAAGACGTTGACCCCTAC
>JALOOP010000441.1 GCA_025454315.1 Oculatellaceae cyanobacterium Prado106 | reverse complement strand
AGGGAGTGGGGAGTAGGGGGGGCACTGTATTGACGGTCAAGGATTTGCTAAAGGGATTCCAGACATTCTGGGTCGGGTGCGATCGCCCAATCCATGAGACAATCAACAGACAAATTTCCCCTTTCCTGATAAACCGCAGAGACGCACCAGACAAGAAAACCTTTGCCGATCTGTGTTTATCCATCTGTGTTTATCTGTGTTCATCTGTGTTCCCCCTTTTCCCCCATCCACCCTTGAAACACCGCTCCAGCTACTGGCAACTCCTCCCCCACCTTCGTCCCCAATGGCGCACGATCGCCCAAGCCCTTTGCTGCACCCTGCTCTTCTCCCTTTCCTTTCCGCTACTAGCCTGGTTAGCAGGGCAACTTCTCGGCTTTCTGGTGCAGGGCAAACTGGCTGAATTGGCCAGGATGGCGGGAATTTTGGCGGGAATTTTCTTAGTGCAAAAGGTGGCGCAGTTTGGACAGGATGCCTGGATGGCCAAAGCGGCATTGGCGATCGCCCTAGACCTCCGCAAACGAGTTTACGCCCACCTGCAAACCCTCAGCCTCAGCTACTTTGAAACCGCCCAAACCGGGGACTTATCCTACCGTCTGACCGAAGACATCGATCGCATCGGCGAAGTCATCAACAAAGTCTTCCAGGACTCCACACCCTGCATCTTGCAGCTAGTCTTTGGCTTTGGCTACATGACCTTTCTCAACTGGCAGTTAATGCTGGCCATCCTGTTGATTGTGCCGCTACTGGGACTGTTGATCAGTTGGTTTGGCGATCGCATGTTAATCCTCTCTCGCCGCAGCCAAAATATTGTGTCGGACATGTCTTCGCTGCTCACCGAATCCTTTAGCGGCATCCGGTTAATTCGCGCTTTTGCGGCTGAGGAGTACGAAATCGATCGCTTCAACCGAGAAGCCGAACGCAACCGACAGGCCAAATACGCCACAGCCTGGTTAAAAGCCATTCAGTTCTCAGTCGTGGGCTTTCCCTATGCGCTAAGCGTATTGCTGCTGATGCTCCTGGGCGGCTGGCAAATTTCCCTGGGCAACCTGACCGGACAAGAATTCGGCAGCTTCGTGGTCGCCGCCATCACCCTGATTGACCCGATCGCCCACCTCACCGAAAACTACAACGAATTCAAACAAGGCCAAGCCTCCGCCGATCGCATCTTTGAACTCCTCGCCCTCCAACCCGCCGTCCTGGAATCCCCTAACGCAACCGACTTACCTCCCGTCACCGGAAAAGTAGAATACCGGGATGTCAGCTTTAGCTACCAGGCCAACCAGCCCGTTTTGCAACGATTCAATCTGCTGGCTTTTCCAGGAGAAGCGATCGCCCTCGTCGGAGCCTCCGGCGCAGGCAAAACCACCCTGGTCAACCTCCTGCCCCGCTTCTACGATCCCCAATCCGGCCAAATCCTGATCGACGGCATCGACATCCAAAGTGTCTCCCTTCGCAGCCTGCGTCGTCAGATCGGCATCGTCCCCCAAGAAACCATCCTGTTTTCAGGCACGATCGCCCAAAATATCGCCTTTGGCCAACCGCAATTCAAGCTAACCGACGTTGAAGCAGCCGCCAAAGTCGCCAACGCCCACGCCTTCATCAGCCAATTCCCCGACGGTTACCAGTCCTGGGTCGGAGAACGCGGCGTCAATCTCTCCGGCGGCCAAAAACAGCGAATTGCGATCGCCCGTGCCGTCCTCCTCAACCCCCGCATCCTCATCCTCGACGAAGCCACCTCCGCCCTCGACTCCGAATCCGAAGCGCTCGTCCAAGAAGCCCTCGATCGCCTGATGCAACACCGCACCGTCTTCATCATCGCCCACCGCCTAGCCACCGTCCGCCGCGCCGATCGCATCCTCGTCCTCGAAAAAGGCCGCATCCAAGAATCCGGCACCCACACCGAACTCCTGGAGCAAAACGGTCGCTACGCCCGCTTCTACGCCCAACAGTTCCAATAACTGTAGAAAATCAGACTATTCCTAGAAGAAACCTTTAAACTCTATCCAACCCAAATTGAATCGTTATGCGGCGCGCTTTGCACTCAGTTCTGCCCCTGAACGACCAGTTCTTCTACTTGCCTAATCCGATCCCATTCAATAGTAGCAACCCAAACTTTCTCATCTTCTGAGAACTGGACTACCCCATCCACTTCTAAATCTTCGCTATATAACGTGAGCTTTTGCCCATTCTCTAGCTCAGCTTGTTGACGTGCTAAATCTTCAATTGTGCCGATGCAGTTGAGACGTAAACGCCCATGCTCATCTGCATTGTGAAAATCTACAAAAACTCTAGATAAACTCATACACGACTCCTGCTCATGAAAATTCCTTGGATGGGTTAGATATCGTTGGTGTCAAAAGCAAACTAATTTCATCAGGGATTAGCCCTGTTAGTGTTGCATGATACTTGCTTCTCCCAACCGTTCGGATGACATCTCCTCCGGCTTCTCGAACTGCCCCAACTGTCGTAACACCGACCTGTCCGTGAGGGATCGATGTAGATAGTTCCTGCACAGATACCCCTTCTCCGCATTCTACCGAAATTCCTGTTACGCCGCTCGGATGTGTTCCAATCCCACGCCGAACATCTTCCGGTCGGTTTCGCCCACCTCTAACCACAAGCGCTTCATCCAAAATTCGTGCCACAAGCTTCTTCAGACTAAATTGCTGATGTACGCTCTAGATTTTACTAAGGAAAGTCGAAAACGGAGACAATGCTTGTGTTGAGATAGAAAAGCGATCGCCTTCCTCAACCCCAATTCGATCGCCACCAGAAACAGCGATCGCGCTTGTCAATGGGATAAGCAATCATACTCTTTTTAGTGGGTTTTAGATTGCTTTTCAACCTAGACAATTGAGGGTTAATCTGCTTGAACTTCATTCAAGATACTGTATGAACTTCTAGGCGTACACCAGCCCAGTCATTATCTTGAGCGTTACCTAATACGTAGATCTGAAAGGTTGTATTCGAGTATGAACCGATAACATATGCCTTTTGGTTACTGGTTTCTTCTTTCAGACATTGGACAAGTTGATTCATGTCAGGTATCTCACTTGAATCTACAAGCACCATTTCCATTAAGCGTGCGAAACTTGTAAACTCAACCGTTGTGAGAAAACGGGCAGACGTTAGTATCGTTTCAAGCAGGGAAGATTGAGTTTCCGCAGTCTCCCATATGTAGCTTTCATAGGTTTCTCCGAGTCCCCTTGTTAGAGAAAAGTCATGGTTTTCTAACACTTCAACTAACTGAGGGCGTGGGCTACTAGTACCAGGAGACACACGATTCAAGGAGCCTTCTGAAGTAGCATTATCTGAAAACGTCTGAAAAGGTTTAAGGTCTGGATATGGTTCACACAGACCAAACCAGACTTCCTCAGTTTTTCCCAAGTAGACGTAAAAGCATTCGTCGAAATAGTAAACCAAGTAAATCTGCAATTCATCTAGATAAGTTGCAAGGATCTGCGCTAGTTCTCTCCATTCACCCACTTTTGGGTCATTAAAGAGTTCACGAGATTGAACTCGTTGGAGGTAAGCATCATAGCTGATTGGAGTAAGCGATGGGTAATCCTCTACTTGATTTTCTAGAAGTAAGCTTGCAAGCGTAAAGGTTCCCTTCTCAGCAGTTTCCCAGAAATAGGGAGTGACAGCATGTTCTCTACCGAAAAGTGGCTCTAGATTTTCGATAGCTTCTTGCAGTCGCTGACGCAATGTCTCATTCATTACTTTCATAACCTCCTCTGCTGACTCTCGAACTAGCCACATTGAACGCACAATCAAAACCTGAATTTAAGCCGTATAACAATTATCTTCAGCAGAAAGGGGTTTGCCGACCTTCGAGCCAACAAACCCCTTTCCACAGTAGAGCATTATTTCAAAAGACATTCAGGGTCACACTAAGGTTTGTCCGAAGGCATGAGCTTATCCCAGGCCGCTTTGGCAGCTTCTGTAAGGCGATCGCCCAACCCCGTCACCTCATCCACCACCCGCTGCCAATTCCTCTCAGCCTCCTGTTGCAGTTCCTCCACCGACTTCTCAATCCGCTCCGGATCAAAGAGTTGGTTTTGCTCCACCGCTTCTCGGGCTTGACGAACCGCCTTCAGGTAAGCTTCACGGGTAAACTCACCCGCCGTTTGGGCTTCCGAAAAGGCTCTTTTCTTAATGGCCTCCAGGAGCGCTTCCGTTTCACTCTGCACTTCACGCAAGGGCTCAGGGGTACCCGTCAAAGCCTTGGGTTCAGGGCTAATTTCAGCGACAACCGTAGGGGTTTCAGGTGCATTCGATTCAGAACTCATGGTCATTACTCCTTCCCAGATAAAACGGGATGAATTCAGGACAATCGTCGTTACTCCAACCTACAATAGCGATTCCATCGACTCGCTCATCTCTGATCCTGTGACGCTTTCTTAGATGGAAAAATCCATAGAACCGTTCCCAATCCACAATCCAACAGTCTGAAAGAATTTCTCTGCGTCCAGAGCGGTTTAAATTCCAAAAGACAATAGATAACTAAGCACGTCCCACCAACTCCTGCTCCAGCTTCAGCAAATTCTGCACCCGCGCCTCCGTCGAAGGATGCGTCGAAAACAGCTTGCTCAACAACTGCGCTGGCATCGCCGGAATAATCAGCAGCGGTGCAAAAGCCGGATTCCCGCCCATTGGCACCTGCCGCGCACCCTGCTCTAAACGTTGCAGCGCCCTGGCCAAAGCCCGAGGATTTCCCGTCAGCCTTGCCGAAGCCGCATCCGCCTCAAACTCTCGGGTACGAGAAATCGCAAACTGAATCACCGAAGCCGCCACCGGAGCCAAAAACATGGCCAGCAGTAACCCAATTGGGTTGCCCCCTTGGCGATCGCGCGACCCAAACATCATCCCGTAACCTGCCATATGTGCCAGGGAAGAAATCGCCCCTGCCACCGTCGCAGCCACCGCCTGCGTCAACGTATCCCGATTCTTGACATGCCCCAACTCATGGGCAATCACCGCTTCAAGCTCATCCTTGGGCAACAGTTGCACAATCCCCTGAGTGACCGCAACCGCCGCATGTTCCGGGTCACGCCCCGTGGCAAAGGCATTCGCTCCTGGACTGGGCACCATGTAGAGCTTGGGCATGGGGATATTGGCGCGATCGCTCAACCGCTTCACCATCTGGTACAGTTCTGGCGCTTCCGCCTGACTAATCGGCTGCGCCCGGTAAGCCGCCAGCGCAATTTTGTCCGAAGAATACCAGGAAACCAGGTTCGTCACAGCAGCCAGCCCAACACCAATAATGGCTCCCTGAACTCCACCAATCAGCATATAGCTGATGGAAATGAGCAACGCACTTAAAACGCTCAACAGCGCCAGGGTCTTAAACTGATTCATACATTTGAACCTGCATGGGTAAAAGATTCGTTCTCGTTCAATACCCAAATTCTACAGAGTCCAAAAATATTCCCCAAGTGTCAAAACCTGTCACTCAAGTACGGATTGACGAACCCTTTTGATTCTCAATGCACTTCTCGATCAGCTTCTCAATGGGCTTCTCGATAGACGATCATCGCTGGTCGTCCACCTCTCCATCTCAGGATCAATCTAAGGTTCAAGCCATCACTAAGGTTGCTTATTAATGCACCCTGCCTTCTGCACATGCTGACAAACCTTCTTCCACAGAATTTCTCGGGTTCCCGCAGGCCCCACCGAAAAGATGACGCGATCGCCCCCAATCACCTTCACAATCTTCACTTGACAAACCGGACAAACCTGCATCCCCGCTTCTGACATAATGCCACTCCTCCCTCAATGGAACTTGAATGGAATGTTGAGCAATCCCAACTTGATGAGAATTGATGCTTAATCAGTGAGTGCATCTCAACTCGTGAAACACACTCAGCACCACTCAACAAAAGATTAGGATCACTATAGAATCCATTTGACATCTTTTGAGAGGCTAGATTAGGCTAGGAAAGTCACATTAGTCGATTCATCATGCCCTACTCTAGCAACCTCAGCGACGCC
>JALOOP010000440.1 GCA_025454315.1 Oculatellaceae cyanobacterium Prado106 | reverse complement strand
CACTCAGAATACCCAGCAACAATTCAGGCAAAAATTAAGGATTCCTTCCTTGACTTTCCAGCTTCTTAGCGCGATGACATCAAGAAGCGGACTTACCACTCAACCTTTTACCGATAACTGAAGGATAACCATCATGACGCTACAACTCACCGTCCCCAACATGGCCTTCAGGCAGATATTCGGAAAGTTTCGGGATATTTACCTTCCCAGGAGCAATATTTTTCTTCTTCCTAGGACAATGTGCTGCGTGACAGGATCTCGATAGAGTACGATGCTGACACCACCGAGAAAACCTATTTTCAATGGGCAAAACGGTACGACTCCTTCGGCAGTTGTAAGGATCGCAGGTTTGTCAGGGAAGCAGTTCTTAATTGATTCTTAATTGATTGGCGATCGCTTAGAAAATCACACGATCGCTGCGCTCTAGATTTGCCCACCATCTTGGGCGGTTTCCCGGATAGGGCGATCGCACCCCCCACCCCAAGCCCACGATAAACTAGAGATCACTGGTGATTTTGGGTACTGTTTTGACGACCATAACCCCTTCAACCGCTTCGACCGCTTCGACCGCTTCAACCGCTTCAACCGCTTCAACCGCTTCGACTCTGCCATCGACTTCTGATCAACGGGATACTCTCGATCGCTTACTGAACATTCAAGAGATTTACTACGAACCTGCCGTCCTCGATTACCCTCGCGCTCAGGCCATTCTGGCTCACTCCCCCCAGGCTCAACTCATTGAAGTCGCTTCCCACTGGAACATTCCCGAGCTTCACGGCAATGAGGGTGCTGAAGTTTGCCGCAGAAACAGGCACCAACCTAAAGCTCATCACCAAGCCCGTCGATCCCGCCCAACTCTACGATGATTCCATCCTCAAAGAACTGTAAAGAACTGTAAGAGATCGGCAGATTCAGAAAATCCCGGTTGTTGGCAGGAGTGGCTTCGCTATCCTCCCAACAACCGGGATTTTCTTTCTTACCCCTAACTGAGGAATGAATGGGGATAGAGCGATGTAGCCGCTCCATCGCCATTGATCGGGTTACACACTCCCAACCTCTGTCGTAAGACAGAGTCATTTGATTACAAACTCTGTCTGAAGATTCTACTTCTAAAATGGCTTCCCCCTTATAACTAGCGATATCGAGATCTATCGAGATCTGCAAATGCACTTGGATGCACTGGCCTGTACTGATACCTGTACTGATACATGAGCGTTATTTATGTCTGACCTGCCCTCCCCCGACCCAGAGCGCGATCGCATTCCCCCCAACGGAAACCCGCCTCGCTCCTCTCTGGGCTTCGATGAACTGATTGCTCTGGCGATCGCCTTTGCCAGCATGGGCGCTATTTTGTTTTGGGCACTTGGCCAACCCTCCGGATCAGGACTACTGACTTCACTGCCCTCATTGATTCGTCCGTCAACCAGTGCATCTCCGTCGCTTGTACCCTCTCCTTCAGATCGGCTGACTCCATCACCGGGCTCAGGTTTGCTTGATCCGTCTCTTTCAGCTCAACCGAACCTCCCCACGAACCTCCCCACGAACGTCCCCACGATTATTCAGCCCAACGTTCAGCCTAACGTTCGTCCCAATGCCCAACGTCCCAATGTCCAACCCATACCCATTCCCTTTGCAGCCCCCGCTCCTCAACCTTCGATCGCCGCTTCTCCCTCACCCAGCCCCTCACCCCGCACAGAATTTCCAGATGTGCCGCCCAACTTCTGGGCCACGCCATTTATCACTGAACTAGCCCGACGAGGCATCGTCACAGGCTTCCTCGATACCACCTATCGCCCCGATCAGCCGGTCACGCGGGCTGAGTTTGCCTCCATGCTGCAAGCGGCCTTTCCTACGGCAGCCCCTCCCCAGTCCGCCTCTCCCCAACCCGTTAGTTTTACCGATGTTCCGGCTGACTACTGGGGCACAGAAGAAATCGACCAGGCTGTCCAATCCGGTTTCATGCGCGGCTACCCAGAAAATCAGTTTCGCCCCGAGCAACAAATCCCCAAAGAACAGGCGATCGTCGCTCTCAACACGGGTCTACAGTTACCCATCCCCGCCTCTCCCACCCAGGTCGTTTCCGTTTATCAGGATGCCGACCAGATTACCCCCTATGCTGTGGGTGCGATCGCCGCTGCCACCCAATCCAATCTCGTCGTCAACTACCCCGAACCCAGCTTCCTCAAACCCCAGCTAACCACCTCCCGCGCCGAAGCCGCCGCTTTGATCTACCAAGCCTTGGTACAACGACAGCAGGCATCGCCGATTGAGTCTGCATATATTGTGCAAGCTCCTCGGTAGCAGGGGAAAGGCGAAAGGGGAAAGGGGGAAGGGGAAAGGGGGAAGGGGAAAGGGGGAAGGGAAAAGGGGGAAGGGGAAAGGCGATGCATTGGGTTGATTACTGAAAGTTTTGGGAAAAGTTTCCCTTTTCTCTCCAAGAACTGATTCCCAGATCACCCCAAGATTATCCCCATCTCCCCACCTCCCCATCTCCCCACCCTCCCCACTCCCCACTCCCCATTCCCTACTCCCCACTCATTCATTTACCCAAACGAACCTATGCAGCTTCTACATCCCTTCTCACCGTTGATTCTAACTCAGACCGCACCGACACAAACTGCACCGATTCAAACTGCTCCTGGTAATGACTTTAATGCTCAGTGGCAGGGGTTGCAGAATGATCTGATCAATGTTTTGCCAGGGCTGTTGGGCGCGTTGGTAATTTTTGTCGTGGGCGTTATCCTGGCGTTCTTGCTGGCATCCCTCACCCGTAAACTGTTGCGAAGGACGAATGTGGACGATCGCATTGCAGCCTCGGTGATGGGAGAAGAAAGAGCCCGGACAACGCATGTCGAAAATATCTTTGGTTCGATTGTCTTTTGGGTTGTGCTAGTGCTGGCGGCAGTGGCGGCGCTCAATGTGCTGAACCTGAATACGGTGTCGCAGCCTTTGAATAGCTTTTTGGGGCAGATCTTTGGCTTTTTGCCGAGGCTGGGAGCGGCGGTGATTCTGGGTTTGATTGCCTGGATCGTGGCCACCTTGACCAAGGTCATTGTGATTCGCAGTGCGCGAGCCTTTGGGTTAGATGAACGATTAGGTCAAGGAAACAGTGACGCTGGCAATCGTAACGCTGGAAACCGTAATGCTACAACTAGTACCGTTGGACGCAGCACTACTGGACGGAACACCGCCGAGTACAGCACCGCTGGATACGGTGATCCTGGATACGGTAATACTGGGTACAGTGACGCTGAAAGCACCACTCAATGGAGCAATGAAGGGATCAACGAGGGAAGCAATGAATCCAACGAGGAAAACCGCTTTTTAGTCAGCGAAACCCTTGGGAATGCGCTCTACTGGTTTATTCTGCTGTTCTTTTTGCCTTTGATTTTAGGCGTGCTGAACCTCCAGGGTCCACTCCTTCCGGTGCAGAATCTGCTCAATGATATTTTGGCCGCTCTGCCTCGCATTCTCATGGCGGTGTTGATTGGCGTTGCGGGTTGGATTCTGGCGCGCATTGTCCGGGGCATTATCACCAACTTGCTATCCGCAGCCGGAACCGATCGCCTAGGACACCAGTTTGGTTTGGGACGCACCACGGGCAGCCGATCGCTCTCCTGGTTATTGGGCACGGTGGTCTATGTTTTGATTTTGATTCCTACAGCGATCGCAGCCCTCGATGCCTTGCAGATCCAGTCGATTTCGGCACCTGCGATCGCCATGCTCAATCAAATTCTCAGCGCCATTCCCCAGATCTTCACCGCCGCGTTAATTCTGTTTGCAGGCTACTTTATCGGTAAGTTTGTCGCCGATCTGGTCACCAACATTCTCCAGAGTATTGGCTTTGACAATGTCTTTTCCTGGTTAGGGCTGCGAAATCCGACTAGACCCGGCACATCCACCAATCTCTACCGTGTCGAAGATCGTCGCACCCCAGCCACTGAACCGACCCCACCCCCCACGCCTTCGGTAACCGTTCGGACTCCTTCTGAGATTATGGGAATTGTGGTGCTGGTGGGGATTATGCTCTTTGCCACAGTGGCCGCGACGAATGTGCTGAATATTCCGGGGTTGAGTGCGATCGTCACAGGTCTGCTGATTGTCTTTGGTCAAATCCTGGTAGGCTTAGCGATCTTTGCCGTAGGTTTATATCTGGCGAATCTCGCTTACAACCTGATTTCTAGCTCCGGTGGCTATCAGGCTCAGATCCTCGGACAAATCGCCCGAGTCGCTATTATTGCCCTCGTCGCTGCTATGTCATTGCAGCAAATGGGCATTGCTAGCAGCATTGTGAATCTAGCCTTTGGGTTGCTGCTGGGAGCGATCGCGGTAGCTACGGCGATCGCCTTTGGTCTGGGCAGTCGAGAGGTGGCCGGTGAACAAACTCGTCGCTGGCTCAATAATTTTCAACAGAACTCCAATGGGGGGCAGCGGGAGCAGGAGCGGACTCCTTTTCGGTAGGGAGTATAGGGGGGATGGGGGAGTAGGGCGGGGAGGGTTGCATTAGGGCTGCTACGTTCCGATTGCACTCGATCTAGCACACTTGAGCAATAGTCAGATTTTGGACAGCTTAGATCTTGCACCAGTTGCAAGATCTAAGCTGATGGTGAATCTCAAGTGCTTGGAACGGCTTCGTTTCTAGCCCGCCCGTAGCCCGTAGATGAATCACGGGCTATTCGTCAAATTCCATTAAAATGGACTGCGGAGGCTGGATGGCTCTCTAGACAGGCTTTTCAACCCATTAATGAAATTAATGAAAGTTGAAGATTAAATCCGGTAATTCTTGTGGGATAGGCGTCTCGCCTGTCACAGAGCGCGGACAGGCGAGACGCCTATCCCACAAATCCCCGATTATTTTCTCAACTTTCATTAATGGGTTTTGCCAGACTCGCCCGCAATTCATTCGCGGGCGAGTCTGGCAATGATTCATGAGACAGGTGTAAGATCTCAGATAGCCTAATGAGATGAACGATCGATAGTCGGCTGTCCTGTTGTATCTACGTCCAGTTCCTCCCGACGAATGGTTTCCTGGGTGCTAACCGTGTCCTGCTCCGTCACTTTCTTGACCTTAACTTCCTCACGGACAAATGCCTCTTTGCGAATGTCCGGGGTTTCTTCATACACTTCAACTTGTGCAACGGTTTCACTGCCAAAATGATGGTTAGGATCAGCAACCGTAGACCCTGTGGGGGCAGTCCGTTCAATGACCACTCGTTCTTTTTCAACAGGAACCGCGACTCGGGTCGTTTCCGTCTCGGTATGCTTACCAACGGTCACTTCTCCGGCCTTGCGCCGCTGCTTGTCGGCCACGAGACGCTCTTCGTACAAGCGAATCGCCTGTTGGCTGTCCTGGTTGAGATTGTACAGCTCTGGCTCATTGTCGTAGCTGTAGCTGTTGCGATCGTAACTGGTGCGATCGGAGCCAGAACCCATCGGGGTGGAGGTGGTGGAACTGTAGGTCGATGGACTGGTCGAACTCATCGCCGTTGCACTAGCGGCGGCTGTCGAAGGACGATAGATGCCCCGCACCCTTTCTTCGTAGTCGAAATCAACTTCTTCAAGATTGTCAAAGTTGGGCAAATCGTTGATCTGGTCTTTTAGCAAACCAATGGCTTGAATCTGGTTGGCGACGGGATCAATGGTCGCTTGACCCACTGGCAAGAGTACCTTCTTGCCAAAGATCCAGAAGCCCGTATCAACCACGAAATAGCGAAAACGACCTGTATCTGCATCCACCAAAACATCATAGACAGAACCGACTTTGTCACCATCTGCGGCGTAGACATCGAAGTTCTTGAAGTCTTGAACATCGCTGCGATCGCCAGCAATATCCCGATAGTCGGGGTAGTAGGTTTCAAGTTTAACAAGCACCATGCTGAAAGACCTCCGGGGTTTGATAATTTGAGCGTTGAATCGATCTCAGTTGAATCGATCTCAGAATCGATCTCAGTTGAATCGATCTCAGTTGAATCGATCTCAGTTGAATCGATCTCAGTTGAATCGATCTCAGTTGAATCGATCTCAGAGGTTAAAAACTCTGAGAAGTTTAATGAGAATTTCAGTGATTGGAAGATCAATGATTTAGACATGTCTTCACTTTTCATGCTAAAAGTTTGTCCGATGATGGCATCCCTCAGAGGTTGTATCAAAGGTTGTATCAAATTATTTTTATCTGCTTTTTCTAGGCGATCGTTTTTTTAGGCGATCGTTTTTTTAGCGATCGCATCATTAAGTTCTTGTGGACTTCGTTCTCTAGAGAGTCGTCATTTGATAAACGTTGTTTTAATCTGCAAACAGGCTTTGATAAACGTTGTTTTAATCTGCAAACAGGCTAGAACTCAAGGAGAGCTAGAACTCAAGGAGACTTAGATGCAAACACCAGTCGTTGTCGAAAGCGACTATTCTGGGCGGCGGGGCGGCTATGGGTGTGCTACTGGCAAAATCACTCGTCATTCCTCAAGGGGTTGCAATTTATGCCCCTAACCGAATTATTCGACCTCTAGATGTGATGGTAGGTATGGCCAATATGTTAGGGATCACAGCACATTTTTTAGGAACAGTCGCATCTGTCGCAACCGAGAGGTGGTTACATCGGCAATAATGGGCTGAGACAAAAATGGGCTGAGACAGATGCTCTTAGCCTGCTGGCTAATCTGACTGACCGCTTTGCTCGTTCCACTAGAGGTTGCCAGACTCTGAAGTGAAGGAATTTCCATAACATAAAAGCGTGATCCAGGGCTGGATGCTCTAGATCACGCTTTAATCAGCATATTCCCTTTAATCAGAAAATTGGGGTTGCAGATCGGGGCTATTGCAGTGCTGTGTGACGACTCCGCCGCCACACAGCACTGCATAGCTGAATTCAGCAACGTCAGAACTCAAACTGGGTAAGAAGGATTCTTCCATAAATTCCCTCCCTATGACAGAAGCTTATTTGAGTCTGCTTCTTTATGATGCATTACGACGCAAAAAGGCTTTAGATTACCCCATGAACGCTGAATTCCCTAATGCTGAATTCTCTAATGCTGAATTTTCTGCTGCTTGGACAAAAGTGCAGGCAATGGCCAACGGGTTTATTGCACTCCTACCCAATATTGTTCTGGCGCTGATCGTTTTTGCGCTCTTCTTTCTAGTTGCCAGAGCCATCAAAAGTGGGGTGAAAAGAGCCACTCGAAATCGTCGATACGCCAGAAATCTAGGCTTGGTTCTAGGGCGACTGGCGCAGGGAACCACGATTTTAGTGGGATTGTTTGTGTCATTGTCGATCGTGATTCCCACCTTAAGAGCGGGAGATTTGGTACAACTGCTGGGGATTAGTGGGGTGGCGATCGGGTTTGCGTTCCGCGATATTCTGCAAAACTTTTTAGCAGGAATTTTGATTCTACTGACGGAGCCATTTCAAATTGATGATCAGATTGTGTTTAAGGACTTTGAGGGCACGGTCGAAAATATTGAAACCCGAGCTACAACGATTAGAACCTATGATGGTCGCCGAATTGTCATTCCCAACTCAGAGCTGTTTACCAATTCGCTCGTCGTCAATACGGCCTTTGAAAATCGTCGTCTGGAATATGACGTGGGCATTGGTTATGGGGATGATGTTGAGCAGGCTAGGCAACTGATGATGGAGGCGATGCTGAGTGTGGATGAGGTCTTGAAAGATCCGGCTCCTGATGTTCTGGTTGTTGCCTTGGCGGAGAGTAGTGTGAATATTCGCATTCGCTGGTGGATTAAACCGCCGAGGCGCATTGATGATCTACAATCGCGCGATCGCGTCATCAGCGCCGTTAAACAAAAAGTCTATGTTGAAAATGGCATTGATTTGCCCTACCCGACGCAGCAAATTCTGTTTCACGACCAAACCGAAGAGACGGATGGCGATCGCTCCCGACAGCGCGAAGGCTGGCCAGCAGGCAAAAACAAGGTGCCAAACCCGCGCAGCATCAGCGGTTCACTGCGAAAATTGGTTGAGTTGCAGATGCAAAAGAACGGTCATTCGTCTCAGTCCAATAATTCAGAAACCCATCATCCACAATCCGACCACCCGCAATCTAATAATCCGTAATCCCATGATTCAGCATGAAAAACGCAAAGCTCAGTAAGGTCTGGGATACCCTTCATTCCAGCTATTGGTTCTTGCCCACCCTCATGGTATTGGGGGTGATCATCCTGGCGGCAACGACGCTCACCCTCGATGGGCAAGGTCGGGTGAATTTAGCGGGATGGAACTGGATGTACACAGGTGGCCCTGATGGCGCAAGAGCGATGCTGTCGGCGGTTGCAGGGTCAGTGATCACCGTTGCCACAACGGCCTTCTCCATTACCATCGTTGCCCTGCAATTGGCGGCCTCCAACTTTGGCCCCAGATTGCTGCGAAATTTCATGCGGGATACGGGCAATCAACTGGTGCTGGGTACTTTTATTGCGACCTTTGTCTATTGTTTATTGGTCATCCGAACCATCCACGGTGAGGGTCAGAACTATTCCCAGTTTGTGCCGCAGCTATCCGTCACGGTTGGTACTGGGTTAGCAATTATCAGCGTTGCCGTTCTGATCTATTTTATTCACCATGCTTCCACGATTATCCAGGTTTCGCATGTCATTGCTAGCGTCAGCCAGGATTTGGAGCGGACGGGCGATCGCATTTTCCCCCAAGAAATCGGTCACAGTCTCCCTCCATCCTCTAGCCAAATTGAAGCGTTGACCAAGGCATTCCGGGATCATGCGACTGCTGTTCCATCAACCCAAGAGGGATACCTACAGGCGATCGAGGATGAGGATCTGCTGAAATTAGCCTGTCGATACGATGTGCAGTTCTGTGTTGAGTCTCGACCCGGACAATTTATTCTTAGAGATAGTGCGTTGGTACGGGTGCTTCCGGGCGATCGCGTCAGTCCTAAACTGATCAAACGGATCAACCAAAACTTTATTGTCAGCAAGGAGCGCAATGAACAGCAGGACATTGAATTTCCAATCAACCAACTGGTAGAAATTGCGCTCCGCGCCCTTTCTCCATCAGTCAACGATCCGTTTACAGCCATGCGCTGCATCGATCGCCTCAGCGCTGCCCTGACACGTCTGGCACAGCGTCCCATGCCCTCGCCCTACCGCTATGACCCAGCCCAGCATTTGCGCGTCATTGCTGAACCCGTGACCTTTGAACATCTGGTGAATCGTGCCTTTGACCAAATTCGCCAATGCGCCCGAACGGATGCGGCGGTGACCATGCGGCTCCTGGAGGCGATCGATCGCATTTTGATGCATACCAGCAATCCAGAGCATCGAACAGCCCTGTGGCGACAGGCCAAAATGATTGAACAGGGAAGCCATGAGGGATTGCCCGAGGAACAGGATCAGAAGGCAGTTGCTAAGCGTTACGACACGATTCTGAGGAGACGAGATCCATGATGAACCCCGGTCGATTTCTCAAATACCTAGGCTGGAGCGTTCTAGGATTATTCGGTGTACTCCTGCTATGGGGACTCGCCGAACCCTATTGGATTGACACAGAACAAGAAGTTGCCGTCATTCCTGATTTACCGAGCGAGTGGGAAGGACAACGCATTGCCCAAATCTCCGATCTGCAAGTTGGCCTGTGGTTCGATAATACTCTGACGATTCGTCGCATTGTGGATCAATTAGTTCAGCAACGGCCTGCTGCCGTACTCATCAGCGGAGATTTTATTTATAGAATCCATTTGACATCTTTTGAGAGGCTAGATTAGGCTAGGAAAGTCACATTAGTCGATTCATCATGCCCTACTCTAGCAACCTCAGCGACG
>JALOOP010000058.1 GCA_025454315.1 Oculatellaceae cyanobacterium Prado106 | reverse complement strand
ACTCCCCACTCCCCACTCCCCACTCCCCACTCCCCACTCCCTCCAAGATGAATGAAATTTACCGTCAAGAAGACGCACAGCAGATTCTCCAGTTGGCGATCGCCCGTCAAGCCGAAGCCGGTGAGCTATCCCGCACCCAACTGTTTGAGATTGCTGCCGAATTAAATATTTCTCCGGCTGATATCCAGGCTGCAGAGCAAGAATGGTTGACCTATCGAGGCGAGTTGCAGGAGCGGCAGGACTATAACCGCTGTCGTCGGGATAAATTTCAGCAGGGATTTGTTAAATATTTAATTGTCAACGGGTTTCTGGTGGCCATTGATCTCCTGACAGGCGGCGGCATCTCTTGGTCACTGTACGTCATCCTGGGCTGGGGACTGGGAGTCGCCTTAGATGCCTGGAAATCTTATCGGACTGAGGGGGAAGCCTATGAAGCAGGGTTCCAACGGTGGCGGCAGACTCGTCAACTCAAAAAATCTTTGAATACGTTTGTGAATCGAGTCCTAGGTAGCGCCAGTTAGACTCTATTAGACTCCATCTGTTTACCGGATTGGGTTGATCATCATATTAGGTCACAGGGTATGGATTCTCTGGCTTCTGCTTCGTCTCGTTTTGTTCTGGTCTGCCAACATCGCTCCTGCGCTCGGAATCAGTCGGCGGATGTTTTGGCCGCATTCCAGGCACTCGCGCCCGAGGGGGTTTTGGTGGCGGCGACAGATTGTATGGGGCAATGTGCCTCGGGGCCAACGGTGCAAGTTGCCCCGGAAGGAATTTGGTATTGTCGGGTTACCGCGAAAGATGTGGCGGAGATTGTCGAGCAGCATTTGGGTCAGCAGCAGCCCGTTCAGCGATTGCTCCATCCTCGATTCCATTTTCAATGGCAGGGCGAGGTGGAATAAGGTCATCTCAGAAATATTAAGAAGGAGTGCGCAAATATTAAGACGGAGGGCGCGGCGAAGCCGCGCACTCCTTCTTAATATTGGAGATATGGTTTCCCATGAAGGGAGCTTATGCACTTTTGGGGAAAGCCGATCGCCCCAGTTGCCGCTGTAAGTTCGCTTCATAGGCACTCAGGTCATGGTCAGCGACTAGACCCTCCGCATCCAGGAAGTCCTCCACGCTACCTTTGACGCGCTCCAGAAAGTTCCGCCAGACTTGCTTGCCGACATGGAGATCGCCATCGGCATCAAAGTAGTGGCATTGTTCTACATGCTCATAGCCAAAGCTACGGGGGGCAATTCGGGTGACAAAGTCATTGTGATTGACCATGCGGAAAGTCTGGGTCAGAAAGCGAGCTTCAAAGGCACGGGCAAAGGTTTCATCGCCAACCCGAGGAGACCCATAGGTATACAGCCCTTGAACCGATTGCTGCGCGGTCTGGAGTTGTCTAACGGCCAGGGTAGCCAGGGCACCGCCGAGACTGTGGCCTGTGACAAACAGGGATTGGTTGTGATTCCGCATTCCCTTCACCTGCAGCAAAATCTCCGGCCAGACTGCCTCCAACCCTTTCTGGAAACCCTGATGCACTCTACCCTCCTCATGCTTCACAAGTTTGGCATTGGCATTATTCATCCAATCCTTGAGGTTGGTAGGTTCGGTACCGCGAAAGGCCAGGATAATGACCTGATCGTTGCTCATCAGAAAAGCCTGAGTATGACCGCGATCGAAGAACTGAGTCCGTTTAAACTGCCAGCTACGAGCCGTATGGGCAACCGTCCATTCGTCCTGGTAAGCAAGCTGCGAGGCACGGGCAAGGCTGAGGGCATTGAGGGGGCTATAGGCGATCGCCTGGTGTTGAACAGTAAACATAATAAACTCCGGGGGCTTGTGAAAGATCAGTGACGTGACAAGTGACGTAAACAGTGACGTAAGCAGTGACGTAAGCAGTGACGTAAGCAGTGACGTAAGCAGTGACGTAAGCAGTGACGTAAGGAGTGACGTAATCGTTGGGATAAGTGACGTTCAGCTTGGCTTGAAGGTGCCTCGCAGTCGTTAATCAGAGATACTCATAGCCGCTTTCCTTTTCCGGTCATTTAGCGGTACCCATCAGGGTAATTTCTCCCAACCTCCCGGACAAACGACGAATCAACAGAAGAACCCCAAGGACTCCTCAGCCAACCCCGTACAGCAACTTCTTCTGTGGATACAAACGGCAATCCCAACCAGATTTAAACCAACACAACGAAATCAGAGCGATCGCCCACATCTAACTCCAATCCCTCCCCCCTTCCCCTTTCCCCTTTCCCCTTTCCCCCTTCCCCTTCCCCCCTCTGCGTCTCTGCATCTCTGCGATTTGTTCATATGTCTATCTATGTCCCCCCCCTTCCCCTTTCCCCTTTCCCCCTTCCCCCCCACCCCTTGCCCGATCGCCCCTTCCATGAGAATGTGATCACTGGCAACCACGGGTAGACCCATGAACTTTCTGCGTAAGACCTCACCGCTGCGGGGCGTGATTATCATTGCGGTTTTATTTTGGATGATTTGTACAGCGCTGGTGCTACAGCGGTACTACACCTTTTTCCCCACCTTTGTGGCGTTTGACCAAGGCATCTTTAATCAGGTGTTTTGGAATAATCTCCACGGGCGTTGGTTCGAGGGTTCGTTGTCTTCGACCGAGTCGGTGGCGGTGATGCAGGGCAATTTACCCGAGGTGGATTACCATCGGTTGGGGCAGCATTTTACTCCGGCTTTGTCGCTGTGGACGCTGTGGTATGCAGTGTTTCCGTCGGCGGCGGGGCTATCGGTTCTACAGGTGACGTTGATTACTGCGGCGGGGTTGGTGCTGTATGCGTTGGCGCGGCATTATCATCCGCCCAAGTTAGCTGCGATGATCACTGCGAGTTATTATGGGGCGATCGCACTCATCAGTCCCACGCTGGCCAATTTCCACGACATCTGTCAAATTCCGCTGTTTGCTTTTGGGTTGTTTTGGGCGTTGGAAAAGCGGCGCTGGTGGTTGGTGGGATTGTTGTCGGTATTGATTTTGATGGTGCGTGAAGATAGTGGAGTGGTGTTGTTTGGGATTGGGTTTTATTGTGTTGCGAGTCGTCGCTTTCCGCGAATTGGCGTTGCGCTTAGTGTGTTGAGTTTGGTATACATGCTAGCGTTGACTAATTTGATTATGCCGCTGTTCTCGAATGATTTGAGCGATCGCTTCATGATCGAGCAATTTGGTCAGTTCACCGATGGTCAATCGGCATCCACGCTGGATGTCATTTGGGGAATTCTCAGCAATCCGCTGCGGCTGATTCAACAGCTTTTAACACCGCCAGAACCCACGGTTCGCTACCTTCTGGGACAATGGCTACCGCTTGCCTTTGTGCCTATTATTTCAATGGATGCCTGGATGCTAGCCGGGTTTCCCATTCTAAAAACATTGATTCAAAATGATCCCTCAGCCTTGTCGCTGCATTTGCGCTATGCCCAAACCTGGGTACCTGGATTGTTTTATGGCATGATTTTGTGGTGGAGTCGGCATCCTCAGTTATTTAAACCGCGTTTTCGACAAATTTGGATTGGCTGCATTTGTCTTTCTTTGATCTTTACCATTACAGCAAACCCTAATCGTGCCCTGTCCTGGCTGATTCCCGATTCGATTCAACCCTGGGTCTATGTGTCTCCAGCGCGGCAATGGCAACATGCTCAGGCGGTGCGATCGCTCCTAGCTCAAATCCCTCCAGATGCCAGCGTGACGGCCACAGACCATATTGTTGCCCATGTTTCGGGACGGCGGGAAGTACTACGCTTTCCTTTGCTGAAGCTGCGAAACGATGCGGAACAAGAGCAACTGATGGAATATGCGATCGCCGATCTCTGGTATTTGCAGCAGTCCCAACCCGCTTTTGAGGACTATCGCAAAACCTTAGAAGCCAATCAACAGGCGATCGCCCGGATTCTCAGACGACGCTTTGGGGGGCAGCGCTATGGTCTGATTGATTTTCAAGATGGGGTGCTGTTAATGCAGTGGGGGAAACCCTCAAACCCTGAAGCGGTAGCCAATTGGGAGGCTTATCGTCAGACATTGCCGCGATCGTAGCAGAGCGTTGAGACGACTTTAGCCTTTGAGGGAATGCAGTTTCTCGGATTGAAAGAATTTTCTGAGAACAATTCTGAGATTAATTAGGAGAAGGTCAATGAGTTTGACAGAAACAGTGCAGCGATTGACGGGGTACAAAGCTTGGGCTGATGAGATTACCTTTGAGGTGGTGCGATCGCTCCCGGACGGCGAAGCAACTAAGGAACGGAAAACTCGCTACAAGAACATGGTTTATACCTTGAATCATGTGTATGTCATTGACGATATTTTTAAGGCGCATTCGCAAGGAAAACCTCACTCCTATACCGCCAGAAATACGGACATCTGCCCAGCGTTGGAAGACCTCTGGGAAGCGGTTCAAATCATCGATCAGTGGTATCTTGATTACGCCCATTCTGTTTCTGAGCAAGCATTACAAGAAATTATTCAGTTCCGATTTGTAGACGGGGCAGAAGGTATAATGTCTCGGAGTGACATGATCCTGCATGTGGTGAATCATGGAACTTATCATCGAGGTTTGGTCAGCGACATGATGTACCAGATTTCTGTTGTGCCGCCAACCCATGATTTAACGGTTTACCTGAGTCATGTTGTCTATGGAAGCAATCTTTAGTTGCAAGGGAAAGTTGCAGGGGAAAGCCGGAATCATTTCGGACATTTAATGGTAAAGAAAGATATAATAGTTGGGCAGTAGGATAGTTTGGAGTCGAGTATTAATCTTGGGAAGAAGGAGTTGAGATGGGAACCCCAGAAAAGATCTATGAGCTTGTTCAGTCTATGCCGTCTGACCAGATGAAGCAGGTCTTGGATTTCGTAGAGTTCTTGAAAAAGTCAACTCCGGTTCAGCCATCGTCTCATCAGCCTGTTTCCTATGCGGATTCAGCGAGCCTCCAAGAGGTTACTACCGGAGCGATCGCCACCCCCACCGCTCAAGACACTCCAGGAAGGTATGTCCTGACGAAGACACCTCTTGAAGACTCGCCAAAAACGCTTGACTTCCGTCAAGTTGCTGGTTTGGGTCAAGAAATATGGAGTCGTGTTTCGGTTGAAGATTATATCCAAAGCGAGCGAGCCGCATGGGATTGATTCTACAGGAGGGGGATCTTGTTTTTCTAGATACCTCTCCTTTCATTTACTTTCTTGAAAAGCATCCGCAATACTTTCAATACATGGAAGGGTTTTTCGACCAGGTGTATGAGAAGAATGTTCAGGTCATCTTGGGTAGAGCAAAATGAATTGGCAAGAAGAACCGATCGCCCATTCCGTTGACCAAGTTCGCCTCCGCCACCAAGATAACTGAATTGCCTGGAATGAGGGCGCTCAAAGCTACACCGATGAGAACGAAGAACGAGTGCGGCTGCTTCGGAGTGGAAAAAGTAATCTACACCCAATCGAACGACAAAACTTTTCAAGATTGGGAGCGTTAAGTGAATGGTGCGATCGCGCGATTCATCTTCAGTGTGCCAGTGGATATGATACGCTGTCACTCCTCCTGGAAGGAGCCAAAGACGTGGTTGGTGTGGATATTAGCGAGGTGCATATCCAGAATGCACAGTGGACTTCAGCCCAACTGGAGATGCCTGCCCAGTGGTTCTGCTGCGACCTCCTAGACACCCCCTCTGAGTTAAATGAAACCGCCGACCTTGTGTATACCGGGCAGGGAGCAATCAACTGGATTCATGATATTGAGGCTTGGGCGGGGGTTGTTGCTCGGCTATTGTGTCCTGGTGGCGTTCTGAGCTTGCTCGACGACCATCCGGCCTCGTGGCTTTTCTCGCAGGACAGTGAAGCGCTAGAAGCCTCTGGCATCAACTATTTTTCCCATGCTGAAACCAACCGGGGATGGTCGCCTGAGTACATTGGAGATCTGGGCAAACCTCGAGATCAACATGCGATTAAACATGAGCGGGTTTGGACGATCGCCCAGGTGGTTCAAGCGCTCCTCAAAGCTGGCCTCCAGCTTGAGTATCTGGGTGAACATCCGGATGAGTATTGGTCAGCCTTTCCCAAGCTTTCTGAGGCGGACAAGTCAAGGATTCCTATGACGTTCAGCATCATTGCCCGGAAACCAGCCTAGCCCTATTCCTTTGGTCGTTAAAGCACTTTCATAAGCATCAATTTGACTGACTCGACCAGAATATTGGCCGCAATGCTAATCCAGGATCTCTATTGCCTCGGCAATGAAAGTGAATGCCATCGTTCCTGCACTAGAGAGCTTTCCTGGAGAGCGTTGAGGGGGTTTCTGCGATCGCCTACTAGAAACATTCAGGGATCTGGTTCAGAGGAGAGAACATAGAGTCCCATCCATTGACAATCCATTGAATGCATATTGTGCATTCAATGGATTTTTATTGCAAAGATGAGGCTTGCCGAAAAGTGGTAGGGCTGCTGCTCTTGTAGAATCCGCCAAATCACGGAGTAACCCACGTAAAGTTCATCTAAACCTTCTGTAATTCTACGATCGCATAAAGATTCAGTTAAGTAATTTCATGGAATTGCCGAGTTCATTTAGCTTTGATATGCTCAGTATATTCACTGAGAGTTGAAGCCGATCAGATTTAGGCGAGTCACTAAAACTTTATCTGTCAACCGTTTGGGGATTCAGAAAGGTTTTGCGATCGCCACCCCTGAGTCAGCCAACTCAGTTCATTCACAGGTTGGCGCGTTCCTATGTCGATTTTTAAAAACCATTTTTCCCAGTCTTTTTCTGCTCCGATTGCACCACAAATCCCTTCAGAACGAACCGTGCGATCGGCAACTCTAAACAGCCTCCAAGATTGGCAAACGCACCTACCTCGATCATTCGCCAGAGCATTCTCTGCAAATACCAGTGTCAATTCCAGTGCTAATTCTAGTGAGCGCACAATAGCTCCAGGAAATTCCCTCAAACTGGCTGGACATAAAGCTTCGACCAAAACCCTCCGCCCTAACCAATCGCTGCAAGGCACCTTAAGCCGCAAGGATAAGCGTCATCCTGCCTGGGGTGGTCTAAAAGATGAGTATCCGCTGACGGGGTTGCAGCCCAACCAACAGGTGCAGATTACGGTGCGATCGCAAGCCTTTGACACCTACCTGCAAGTCATCAACCTCCGCAATGGCCAAGTGATTGGCGAAAACGATGACCTGAGCAGTGGAACCACCCATTCTCGACTCAATTTTACGGTGCGGCGTGGGGTGCAGTATGGCGTTCGGGTGACCAGCTACGACCCGGACGAGACGGGTAGCTATCGGGTTCAGGTGACGACCAAAGCCGCACCACCACCGGGAAAACGAGGATACAACTTTGACTATGGCTATGGGCTGGTGGATGCTGCTGCCGCTGTCGCTCGAAGTGTGGGACAAAACAGCTTCCCCAGTCAGCCCAGTCCCGATGGCAGTTGGACTTTGGACATGCTCAAAGCGCCTGCGGCTTGGGCACAGGGATTCACAGGGCAGGGGGTGATTGTTGCGGTCATTGATACGGGCGTTAATTATAACCATCCTGACTTGGCTGCGAATATGTGGCGCAACATTGGCGAGATTCCTGACAATGGCTTGGATGATGACGGTAATGGATTCATTGATGATAGTCGGGGCTGGAGCTTTGTGGATGCCGACACGAACGATCCAATGGACTTTGATCTCTCCGATAATAATGGTCATGGTACCCATGTGGCAGGAACGATCGCCGCACTCAACAATGGCTTTGGCACAACTGGAGTGGCACCCGGTGCGACCATTATGCCGATTCGCGTGATTGGCGGTAGCGATGATTTATTCTTAGATAAATTTGACGCTAATTTAGCCTCCGGAATTTACTATGCGGTGAACAACGGCGCGAAAGTTCTCAATATCAGCTTAGGAAACGATCCGGGTGAAGCTCCCTTAACTCAAACGCGAACGGCTTTGGAATATGCTCGACAACGGGGTGCGATCGCCATCATGGCCGCCGGAAACGAACGGGAAGACGGAGCCAACCGCCCTATTGAACCGGCATCCTACGCATCTCAGAACCTGGGTATGGCGGTCGGTGCGGTCAACCGTAGACGAAAGGTTGCTGAGTTTTCCAATCCAGCAGGGAACAATCGATCGCTAGATTTCGTGGTGGCTCCTGGTGTAGGCATTCGCTCAACCATCTTGGGCGATCAATATGACTTGCTGGATGGCACTTCCATGGCGGCTCCCCAAGTCGCAGGGGTGGCTGCATTGATGCTCAGCGCTAATCCATCCCTAACCCCCACGCAACTCGAAGAAATTCTGATTGCTACGGCAACGACAGCCGGACTAAGCTAACTTTTGATTTCTCTTGGGAGCATGTGAACTTCAAGAATTGCTTGGCCTTAGTCATCTAGAAAAAGTAGACACACGCCATTTACAAATTGTGCTGTAACCATTTCAGGGATATTAAAACGCTATTCCCCTGTTAACATTTGAGAGGCAGTTGAGATGCAAGAGGTTGCAAATCACCCATTATGGATGGGCGCAGAGGGTCGCTTAGTGGCGAAGTGCCGAACCCCCCATTTTGGTATTTTGGGTTCCTGTATCCCTCAGCCCAAGGCGGTTGTAGACGAAGTGTGTCGCCTACAGTCTGGAACAAACTATGCACAAACTACTGCCAATCATCGCAGTGGACAGAACACAGTAATTGTTGTTCGTTCTGCCCTTGAGGTTCTTCCGGGTCTTCAGATTTTGCAAACTCCGCCCAATTCTTTAGCCGATGTCTACTGGAAATGGGATTTGATGGTGCGATTCCAGGATCACTTTTATCCCATACAGGTGAAGAGTGGTATGGATGACATCTGGAAGTGTCAAGGACAGCTACTGAGTCGAATCCAGGAGATAGAAGATGAGGTTGAATGGATTGAGAAAAGCTACATGAATCGGATTCATCAGATCATGGTGAAGTATGGTTGGGAGACTTGGGAGAATAAGGCGATCGCCGCGCTAAAAGATGAGTGTGATGGAAAACGAGAGCCGCTCAAGAAAAATCTCAATGAATACAAAAATCGGCTACCTCTCTTCATCTGGGCTTCTGAAAATGAAAACACTGTTGCCCAATTAACCCATATTTTTGCTGATGGGTTTGGTGTTCAAGGTTCACGAGTGACGCTGAGTCAGAGGGCGATCGCACTCTACCGAAAAGCAAGAGTGCAACCCATAAAACCAATGGCAGCAAAACCAACCGATTTGGAACTGACACCCTTTACAGTCGTTTCTGTCCCCCATTCAATCACTCGTTTCGATCAATCTGATTTTGCTCAAACAAAGACTATAAATCCTCAAAAGCAAACTTCTGGATCATCCCGTCCCAATTCCGTTCACGATGTTCGACAACGGTATCCTCGATCCTATGTATCTTGGACGATCGCCGAAGATCAAAGATTGCGGCTACGATTCTGCCAATGTTCTTCTCTGCAAGTTTTGGGGGCAGAGTTTGGTCGAAAACCCGGTGCTATTCGAGCAAGGCTGAAGAAGCTGAAACTGCTGTGACACCTTGGATGTATAGCGATCGGGAATTGGCTGCGTTGCCGAGGTTTGCGCCCCCTAAATCCCCCAATTTTGGGGGACTTTGAGTTCGGTGAGGGAGGGGCGATCGCATCGATAAACATTCACTGAAATCCACTGAAATCCGCTGAGATCCACTGGAAGGCAGTTCGGCTCCCCCAAAGTTGGGGGCTGGGGGGCGCGAGATCCAGGAGTTGCCCCTAATCGACACCTTCGTTCACGGGGAAACGATCGAGCAAGAACACTGCTCGTCGCGAATTCTGAATCACGGTGTCTGACAGATGGGGCACATAGGGAATTTGCGATAGGAAATCTACCGTGCGTCGGAGAATTCGCACCAGGTCACCTTCATCCAAACTCGTGTTGGCACAGACTTCCGTCCACTCCGTCCCCAGTGCCCATTGTTCGACCAGCCCAATCCAGTCCAGTTCTAGCCAGATGGGGAAGGCGATTTGGTAGCGGCGCTGGAGTTTGAACAGTTCGCGGCGAATGCTTCGCAGTCCGCCCAAGGCTTCTTCGACCTCGGGGGAGGGGTTATAGCGGCTCCAGTTGTCGGGGCGGGAAACTTCGGTGACGAGGGCGGCACAGGCGGCGGCGAGTTGGTGGGGGTCGAGGTGATCGAGGTGACCGGAGGCGATCGCCAATCCCAGCCACAGTTCATTGTCGCCCCGAATGGCGGCGGCGACTTGGCCGATCGCTGTGGGAGTCGTGTCCTCTAGGCCGCCAAAGTATTGCAGGATGGACATTAGGTTGAGGAATTCCTGCCAGTAGCGCTGGGAATATTGGGAGAGTTTGTCCTGGCGATCGCCAATTTCTGCTTCGAGTTGGGTGACTCGCCGGAAGCGCTTCAGCAGGTAGCCCGGTTCACCCAGTTCCCGCAGCGGGTGCGCCTGGATTTGGGCGGCGACGGCATCGACTCGGGCTTGTTGGCCTTGGACTTCGGGGGCGAGATTGAGTTCGGGGGGGAGGACGGGGATTTGTTGGGCGATCGCCAAGGTGGCCTCATCGCCTTTGCGAACGGCTCCAGGTTTAATCGGCAATTCGTTGGGGGGAATCAGGTTGTCTACCTGGGCAATGCGGGGAAATTCGGCGTGGAGGTTGACGACATCGGCGACGGTGGCGACATACCAGCGGTTGTCCTGTCCAAGCGCCAGCAGGTAGGGAAAATGCCCAGAGCCTTGAGTTTTGGTGATCAGCACCGCAGGCAGCGGAGCGGAGACGGGGATATGTTTGCCTTTGAGGCTGAGAATGGTTCCGGCTACGGCAAAGGAGAGGGCGGTGGCCAGATGCTGGGATTGGTCGTCCTGGGCTTGCTGCTGGAGGGTTTTGAGCAGGCGGCGTTCTTCTTTGAGGCGATCGTTGAGTTTTTCGTAGTTGGCTAGCAGCTTGGGGTCGATGGACTCGACGATCGCCCGTTGTTGCCCCAGTTCGGCGGAGAGATCGGCGATCGCTTGCCGCTGAGGACGCAGCACCAGAGTGGCTAGATAATGGCCAAAGCTTCGTTCAATCAGATTCTTGGCTTCTTCGAGCGTATGGGTTTGCAGCAGGTTCAACACCATGCCATAGCTGGGGCTAAACTGGCTAATCAGCGGATCGGCTCCAGAAGTCGCTAGGTGCGCTGCATCGGGTGCGCCCTCGTAGGGCGTTTGCACCGTCACCACATAGCCCATTTGATCCATGCCGCGTCGGCCTGCCCGTCCGGCCATTTGCAGAAACTCTGAGGCATTGAGCAGACGGTGACCGCGATCGGTACGCTTGGACAAACTGGAGATTACCGTAGTCCGGGCAGGCATGTTAATCCCAGCGGCCAGGGTTTCGGTGGCAAAGACAATTTTGATCAGCCCTTGCTGAAAGAGTTCTTCTATCAGTCCTTTCCAGGCAGGGAGAACGCCCGCATGATGGGAGGCCAGCCCCCGGTAGAGGGCTTCTACATGCCCCGTTCGGGCGGCTTCGGGATTGCGCTCCAGGAAACGGTCAATCTGGAGCTTCAGTTCCTTGGCTTCGGCGGCGGTGACGAGGGAAAAGTTGCTCAGATCCGTCACGGCTTTGTCGCAGCCTTTGCGGCTGAAGATGAAGTAGATGGCCGGGAGCATGTCCCGCTGTTGCAGTTGGCTGGCCACATAGGCAATGCTGGGCGCGTCTTGGCGGCCTCGCTGTCTGCCTCCTTTGGGCTTGAGCCGAGGATTAATGCCCTTACCTTTGGGGTTGAGCAGGGGAAATAAGCCCTTGGGATTGCAGAAGTGAAATTGCAGGGGAACGGGACGAAAGTCCGAGTAGATTAACTCAGTTTCACCATGAACCAGGTTGATCCAGTCGGTGAGTTGGTCGCTGTTGGCGATCGTGGCGGAGAGCGCTACTAGCTGGACATTGGGCGGGGCATAGATGATGGATTCTTCCCAGACGGTGCCGCGCTGGCGATCGTTCATATAGTGGCACTCGTCCAGTACCACGGCTTCTACATTGACCATGGAGGTGCCGACTTGCCCAATGGGGGTGCCATAGAGCATGTTGCGGAAAATTTCGGTGGTCATCACCAGGATGGGAGCGTCGCGGTTGACGGAGATATCTCCGGTCAGCAGCCCAACCTGGTGGTCGCCAAAGCGATCGCGAAAGTCCCGCAGTTTCTGGTTGGACAAGGCTTTGAGGGGAGTGGTGTAAAAAACGCGCTTGCCCCGAGACAAGGCGCGATAAATGGCATATTCTCCAATCAGGGTTTTGCCAGACCCGGTGGGCGCACAAACCACGACCGATCGATCCGCGTTGAGAGCGGCGATCGCCTGTTGCTGGAAGTCATCCAACTCGAAGGGAAACAGGGCATCGAGGTCGAGAGAACCGGAGGAAGGGGAGATAGTCACAAATTCAAAGGGGCGATCGAGGAGGTCGGGGTCAGTACGAAGCCGGGGTCAGTACGTAATTACTCTCAATCATAAGGTGTTCTTCACAGAACGGACGATTTACCCTCAAAATCCCTAGTTCGATTTCTTTCTGGAGATGTAGAATATTTTCCTCATTGTGCCTTTAGTCCTGGGTCGCAATGCGATGGAGGCGATTTCAATTCATAGAATTTCAACAGCATCTTAATCCACTGAAATTATGGAAGCACCGATGCCATCAGAGCCACAACTGACTCGCCACGAACCGACATCAACAGAGCTGATACCCGAAGCAGATTATCAACCTGTTCCCCCTAAACGAGTCCTTACGATTCGCGTAAAACATCGATTTAGAGGCAAGCTAGAACCTCAAACTTTCTCATTGGATAATTATGATTGATGACAGTAGAACCTGAAGTTACAGGTGCTGTTATTGGTTGCGATCGCCCTTCCTAGAACATTTCTCGCAAACTTTCGCCCGTTTCTTTATGCGGGCTAGCTTACCCTCTTCCATTCCTGAATTTAGGTAAGGAACCTCTATCACAAAATGAATTCCTATCGCTAAAAACAGGAGGTGCTGCACGTCGTGCAGCACCTCCTGTTTTTAGTCAATCGGTTTCAATTGAAATTCCCTAACTTTGGGTTAAGGTTACTGCTCCAATGGTGGCTACGGATCGACCCTGGTCAGTATTGTCGCCCATGAAGAAGAAGTTGGGAGCCGCGTAGGGGTTGAAGGGGAGTTGGGGGCTGCTAGCTCTGGGATCGAACTGGTAAGTGCGGAGGGAACCACTGAGGACAGGGCTATTGTTGGCAAAGAGTTGATAGCCATCGCCCTGGATTGTCAGCTTGTAGTCGTTTAGGGTACTCAGGAAAGTGGAAGGTAGGGGCGCAGTCTCTTCTTGGATGAAGCTACTGGACTGGGCAAAGATACGATCATTTTTGAATCCTAGTTCAATCCCCCTGCTATCCTGACCTAGCAGAATGACTGAGAATCCGGCGCGATTTGCTTCACTGGTTTCTGAATTGAGCGCAAGTTTGAAGTCTAAGGAAAATCCTTTGGTGCGATCGAGATTGGGGAAAGCAGGATTGACGGGGACAAGTTGCAAAGCTTGGTTCGCCGTGTAGTTACTGTAACCTGCGTAGCCTGTGTTGAGGTTGCCAGTCCCTGCCATATCCTTGTCGGTTTCTATGGTCACTCCGGTTGCACCGGGAGTTTGCGGGGCAGGTTTAGCGGTTAGGGTTGCAAAGGGTGGAAAAACGATGCCCACTAGTGCTGCATTAACGGGAAGTTGATTGAACCCAACAAAGCCTTGATCCGCAGGTAACCCTGCCCCGTTGTAAATCGTAGTGCTGCTGGGTACTCCGGGTGTCGGTGTCGGCGTTGGCGTTGGCGTTGGTGTTGGTATTGGCGTTGGAATTCTAGGGTTGTTTTGGCCAAGCTGGAGGTTGTAGTTGGTTTGGTTGCCGCGTGTGCGAATGCGGAGGAGGTAGTTGCCTGCCGCCAGTTCACCTGTGCTGATGTTGCCTGTGTTGCTGTTGACGAGACGCTGGAGCGCTTTGCGAATGTCTTTGGCCTTGAGGTCGCTGAATTGGACTCTGCCAATTTTTCTGGGAACCGATCCCTTGGTGGCGAACAGTTCTGCGCCGATCGCACTGCCCCGTTTCACCCCCGAAACCCGAATGTCTAGGCCACTGCTGGCGCTGCCCAAGCTGAACCGAAAGACATCATCTTTGTCTTTGGGGCCAACGCTCTCCCTGAAGCTGACGGGAGTGGTGCCGAGAACGCCGAGATTTCTGGCTTTGGCGATGGAATTGCCGGTGCGATCGCTCATGGATTTTTCCCTTGGTGAGTTTACAACAATGAACTATTTGCTGGAATGTTCGATAAGGAAGTCTTAGTATACTTCCTTCGCCTACAGCGTTCATTGTGCCCAGAGGAAGTTCAAAACTCTTAATCTACAAAATTGCCCCCCCAAGCATCGAAATCCAGGACTTGCAAGGAATTTCTTGACTCAGGGGGGCAATCATTAGGACTAATTTAGGCCGATTTGCAGCCGATGGACTCAGGGTTATGCTTTTCTGAAACTTTAGTCGTAATCTCTGGGTGTGGCGAGGAGTTTTGCCGCCACAATGCCACCAATGAAGCCAAATAGGTGCCCCTCCCAGGAAACGCCCGACTGCTGCGGTAAAACCCCCCAGATCAGCCCGCCGTAGAGAACCCCGACCAGCACCGACAGCGCCATAGAGACAAAGTTTCGCTCAAAATAGCCGCGCGACAGCAAGAAGCCCAGATATCCAAAAATCACACCACTAGCGCCAATGTGAACCGAGTTGGATGCGCCAATGAGCCAGGTGCCCAGACCGCCGATGATAGCTGCGATCGCCGTCACTGCCCAGAAGTCACTGGTGCGCTGCAACATCACCAACCAACCCAAGGACACAAAGGGAATCGTGTTAGCAATCAGGTGCCGAAAGCTGCCGTGCAGCAGCGGCGCTAAGAAAATTCCCCGCAGACCAACTTCGTTGCGGGGAATAATGCCAAATTGATCCAACTGACCGCCGAGGGCTTGATCGATAATCTCGATCGCCCACATCAGGATCACGAATCCTCCTAGCGTGAAAATCTGGGTTCCGAGTTCACGAGCGATTCCTTTAATTTCGTTCATAAATGCGTGGGTGAGGTGCGTGACGATTTGAATTATTCAAATTCTAGCCATTATTTTTTATCTAGTGTTGCAAAAGTTTCCGCAAGTTGATACGACTTACGAATACATTAAACTTTATCGGAAATAAGGTTTTAGAAGTTGGAAATAGTGTTTTTGAGCGGCGAAGCCGCTCAAAAACACTATTTCCGATAAAGTCTAGTAATCACCGGGCATGGTTTGTCAAAATCGAAAGTTACAAGATTGCAGAGATAATGGAGTCTTTTGGCTCCGTAGCCTACGATGTATTTCTAAAAGCCCTTTTTGATCCTGAATCTGGCGCAGTCGAAGGAACCCATACTTACAGGGAGGTTTAATGATGACAAAACCTGATTTTAATCAAATGACCCGCAAAGAACTCAGAACCTATATTCTGGCTAACCGTGAGGAGGATGAGGCGATCGAAGCTTTGATTAGAAGACCAAATCCGAACAGTCGTACCTATTCGTTCCCGCTAAGTGCGGAAGATCTCAAAGAAATTGAAGCCAAGATCAAGCGGAAGCAAGACGATCAAGGCGCGGTTTAACGCAGTTACAGAAAAATTCCCTCTGACTTTTGGGCGTTGGGAACTTCAATGATTAAAGGCATCCATTCGCGGCCTGATTCTTTGAAGCGATCGCAAATCTCTCGATAAGTGGAGCCGACTGCTACAACCTGATTATTCTCGATCGCCAAGAATTTACCCGGATATTGAGCTTCTAATACGGATGCGATTCATGGCTATGAATCGTCCATAGGGGCTTCTAAGACGGTGGGGATTTCTACGGTAAAGGTGGTTTGGCCGGATTGACTGGTGAGTTGGATGGTGCCGCCCAGTTGTTCGGCTAGTTTTTTCACCAGCGCTAGACCTAGACCTGTGCCGCCCTGGTGCCAGCGATCGCCCGTAGGAACCCGATAAAACTTGTCAAAGATTTTGCTCAGCTCAGTGGGAGGAATTTCTGAACCCGTGTTGTTGACCATGAAGACGGTTTGCTTGGGGTTGGAGCGCACCGTCAGATGGATGGCACCTTGGGGTGGGGTGTATTTGCAGGCGTTGTTGAGCAGTTCTACTAGAATGCGTTCCAGGCTGGAGCGATCGGAAATGAGAATTGGTGGATCGTCGGGAAGTTTGAGGCCGAGGCTTTGGTTGCGGGATTGGGTGCGCTGGTGGAAGGGCGCGAGCAGATCTAGCAGCCAGGTTTCCAGTTGGATGGACTCCAGATTGACGGGTTTGGCTCCGGCTTCTAGCTGTTGCAGGTTGAGCAGATCGTTGATCAGATGGGTTTCTCGTTGGCATTCGCTTTCCAGGATATGGACGTAGCGGTTGCGCTGTTCATCGGATTCGGCCACCTGGAGCATTTGAATCGCCATTCGCATGTTGGCCATGGGTGCGCGTAGGTCGTGAGAAACGCTGCTCAAGAAATCGTCCTTGAGTTGACCAATGCGCTCCAGTTCTTCCATTTGCTGGGTCAGATTTTCTTCGACCTGTTTACGGGCAGTGACATCTTCCAACAGCAGCAAAAATCCGGCTAAATCGGGAGAAGATTGTGGTATTGGGGTGAGTCCGCCAGCTAAACGAATCGGTTCAACTCGGTCTTCTAGAATCCATCGTTCGTTCTCTGACTGTGCCATCAGCGGTTCCAATCGGAGTTCAAACCAGCGATCGCCCCGTTGTACTTCATGGGGAATCACGGGTGACTGTTGCAGCAGTTGATGGACTTGGGTTTGCCATTCCTCCGCGCTGTACCAATCTGGCATCAGGCGAGTTTGTAAGCGATCGCCCACCCGTACCCCCAAGCATTCCGTCGCGATCGGATTACAGAACCAAACCAAGCCTTCCAGATCAGCCGCCAGCAAACCAATGGACAGACTCCGGGCGATCGCCGCTTGGGTAGACTGCGATCGGCCAAACTGTTCCGCCAGCGTTGCCAACTGGGTCATCCGCAGCGCCAGGGTAGACTGCAACGGAAAGCGCTCAGAGGTCGGCGGTTGCAGCGGCATCGTGGGATTGATCGTCTGAGACACCAGGTCACGGTGGTAGGTTTGCCAAAGACGCTGAACTTCCTGTTGGAACAGGGCTTCCTCCTGCAACCGTTGCCAGACGGTGAGTGCGGTGGTGGTGGCAATAATCAACAGAATGGGAGAGGCGATCGGTATCCAATAATTGGCGCGGAGCAGCATCAGACCTAGCAGCAGCCATGCGCCACAGAGTACCACTGCCAACAAAACCTGCCGTCGAAAATTCCATTTCAGCGCGGTTAGCCCTAGGCCGATCGCCATCAGCAGTAAGCCCAGCGTTTCCCAAGGCAGGGGCATCACCTGCAGCGAGTTCTGCCGCAGGAGATTGTCTAAAGCTGTGGCATGGAGGTAAATATTACTGGTGGGGGGATTGTGGTCGAAGGGGGTACGCAGCGGATCAAATCCTGCAGCCGTCGTCCCTACCAGAATAATTTTGTCCTCAAATATCTCTGGATTAACTTTGCTTTGAATGACATCGACAAAGGAATAGGTTTTGGAACGGGCGATCGGGCCGCGCCAGTTGAGCCAGAGGGGGCGATCGCTTGAGGGAAGAACGACGGGTTCCCGCACCAGACTGTAGCCTTGGGCAATGGCCAACGAAAACGCCGGAATTTTGTCAATCTGGGGCACAATGCTACGCGCCACCCCATCCCCATCCTGGCGCTGGTAAATATGGCCGCCTAGCAGCACCGCGTCTCGCAGCACGGCGGTTGGCATGATGGGATTTCCGGTGGCATCCCAGGCATTGGGCAACACGACCCGGCCATTTTGGGTCATGGCTGCCGCAAACTCCCCATCTTCCGGGCTAGATTCTGGAAAAAGCAGGTCAAACGCCACAATACTAGGCTGGGCTTTTGTCAAGATCCCCAATAAATCTGCATACCGCTGCCGATTCCAGGGAAACCGCCCCAGTTCTGCCAAGCTCCGTTCATCGATCGCCACCACCACCACTCGCTCATCCCAAGTCACCGCCCCCCGCATTTGAAACAGCAAGTTATAGGCCAAATTTTCCAGCGGCTGAAAGCTCCCCAAATGAACCAGCACAATGACAAACAGCGCCGTCAAAACCGCTGGCCACAAAAACCGAATTTGCGGCAGCAAGGGGCGCTTCTGAGGCGATCGCCACGCCTCACCAAGCCAGTCTCGCCAATCTTGTTGCTTTAGGGTCATTGGGAGTGGGGGAAGGGTAAGTAGGGGGAAGGGAGTGGGGAGTGGGGGGTGGGGAGTGGGGAGTGGGGAGTGGGGAGTAGGGAAGGGGAATTGGGAGTGGGGAGTGGGGAGTAGGGAAGGGGTGGGGGGTGGAACTGTGAGAGAAACTGGGAAGTTTTTTGTTTCAACCAGAGGTTGGTTTGTGGAAGGGGTTAGGAATGAATCAAGGGAAGAGTTTGAAAATTCTTTTGTTTCAACCCAAGGTTGGTTTATGGAAGGGGTTGGAAATGGATCAATGGGAGAACTTGGGAAAGTTCCTTGAACTCTCTCCTAAATGGATTCAATGTTTCTCCTTTCCCCTTTCCCCTTTCCCCCTTCCCCCTTCCCCTTCCTCACAAGTTGCCATAAAAAATCTGAGCATCCAAATCCAGCCGCCTGAGTTGGCGCAGGAGTTGTCTTGCTTCGGAGCGGGTGGGGAAGGCTCCGGCTTGGATGTATTGGCCGAGGGGGGATGTGGTTTCAAAGGCATCGGCCACGCAACGACGCACCTCTGCTAAAAGCGTACCATCCCCCCGCAAGGGTACCACGACCCGATAGGGCGCATCGGGAATCCTGCCTAGGACAATAACTTCTCCCTTTCTGGTTTGATTGCGGGGGGCGCATTGGGACGGGGGTGCGTCTTCGGTGATCCTAGAAGGGTCTTCGGAGATGGGTTGGGCGAGGGTGGGCGAGAGGAAACTGCTGAGGGCGATCGCCAGTCCACCCATAATCCCAATCGCCGCCCATTGATGTTTATAGAAGTTAAAGAAATTGAAATTGAAGTTAAAGAAATTAAGGAATAACAATTTCATAAGCTTGCCTTGATCCTAGAGGGGTGATGACAACGGCAGGAATGGGGCGATCGTCGGTGACGCTGCCCTGAAAATTAAACTGGCCATTGCGATCGACGGCTTGGGGTTGGTCGCCAATTAGCAGCAGGTTCACCGGGTCAACCTGTCCGCGAATCTGCACCTGGCTAGCCCCCACAAATCCAATAAAGGTTACATCGAGCCGGGTATCTTCTCGCAGCGGCACCGCAGGCGTGGGCGGTTCTCCTGGGACGATCAGGCTTTGCAGTCCGGCATCCACCAGCACCGATTGCCCCTGAGCGCTGGCTAACACCTTACCTTCCAAAGTCGCGACCCCCGTCGTGCCATCGGGGCGAACGCTAACGCCAAAATCAGTGCCTCGCACGCCACTCACCCCCGCCGGGGTTTCAATCTCCAGTTCCGAGTCTGGATCGGTGAAGGCACGCACCTGGAGCCGAGCTTGCCCCGAAAGAATTTCGAGGCGAGTAACTCTGCCGCCGCTGGGTAAGGATTCTAATCGCTGTACCCGGAGGGTTGTATTTTCTGAAACCTGGACGGTGCCAATCCCGGTATCGACTGCCAGACTGGCGCTGGAATCGGCTCCAGTCACCAGGGTATCGCCAGTGGATTCTAGCCGGGTGCCGACGGTCGCGGTTTGGTTACTTTGGCCGCGTTTGAAGGTGACGCTACCTGCTATTCTTTGGAGTTCGAGCCAGCGATCGACCCGCACAGGCAAGGTGGATTGAGCTAGAGCTTGCGCCCAGTGAAGGCCAATGACCAGTGCCATGAGGGCAATCAGCGTGGGCAGTCGTTTGAGTCTCACAATGTATCCTTATTGAGTTGTATCCTGATTGAGTGATGTATCCTGGCGCTGTCGGAGGATGAATTCGGCGATCGCCAGATCCACCGGGGTTGTCACCTTGAGGTTCGTTTCTTCCCCCAGGACAATCTTAACGGGAAGACCACATTGCTCAAACAACATGGCATCATCGGTGACTTCCCAGCCCAGCCGCAGTCCTTCTTTGTGGCAGCGCAGCAGTTCCTTCACCTGAAACCCCTGGGGCGTTTGAGCCGCCCAGAGTTGACGGCGATCGGGCGTACTTTCAATCCAGGGGGCTTCGGCTTGGACAACTTTGATGGTGTCTTTGACTGGAATGGCGGCAATGAATCCGGCACAGTCCGTTAAAGCCGCTGCACAGCGATCGAACAGTTCCGGCGTGGCCAGACATCTCGCCCCATCGTGAATCAAAACCTGTTCTGCCCCACTCGGCAAGCTTTTCAACCCACGATAAACCGACTCCTGCCGGGTTGCGCCGCCCTCAATCCACTGCACGGGCTTGGACAGGTTCAGATGAGTCAGGGTCACTTGAAAATCAGGCCAGTCTTGGGGTTGGCCAATGATGCCAATCCAGGTGATAGCGGGCGATCGCTCAGCCGCCTGCAAAGTCCAAGCCATCAAGGATTGTCCCAACAGGGGCAATAAAAGTTTGTTGCGATCGCTACCCATACGCCGCCCAGAACCAGCGGCGGGAATCAATAAATGCACATTTATTCTCTCAAAAGACGATGATAATTATCGGCCATGCCTGCCCATGAGGGCGAAACGGATCATGACAACAACAAATGACCAATGATTACTTTAGAGGAAATGGGGCAGGGTAGATGCGGCTAATTTCAAAGATTAGCTGGGTTTGGCGATCGACCCAGGTGAGTTGCCGGATAATTACATCGGCATGAGCCACCCAGTCGGAGTTGACCAGGGCGATCGGCACATCCAAGGGAAAAATTCGATACTCTGGCTTAACCACTTGATAAGTCACGCCCAAGTCCAACCGCTCCGGATAATCCGCAGCAGAAAGTTTCAAAATGCTATTCACCTGACAGGGCATTCCCATCGCTACCCAACCTCGCTTTGCCTAAAGCCCTAAACCATGTCACATCCAAAAAACAGTTTAACCATCCAATTGGAACGCTACACCTTCAAAAACATTTCAAAAATCAAACTAGAACGCTATAGGTCTAGATGAATTTGTTCAACGAAGCAGTGAAGCGATCGCACCCACAAATTTCCACTAGAGATTCTATCCCAACCCAAGTCCTGATCGAACTTTGGATTTGGGACTTTAGGATTTGGGACTTTAGGATTTGGGACTTTAGGATTTGGGACTTTAGAGGCTGAAAATTTCCTACAAGGGTTTGAAAAAATTGAATATTTCCCATCAGAGTTTAAGCCACTGCTTTTCTCATCATTGACTCTCAGACTTCCTCACGGACATTTCAGGGAAGCAGGTCTACCAAGCAGTGGGGGAACCTTTTCCCAATTTTCAAAAATTTTAAAAAAGCCGTGCCAAATCTCGGATCAGGAGTCAAATGCGGAGGTTTCTACCGGAGACTGGCTGGCTGATTTTCTGGAAACCCTTCAGGTTACTGTGTTCATTGCAAAATCCCACGATGTTTATTTGATCTACATTGATCTACCTTCTCGATCTACCTTACCGATCTACCTTGATAGGCCAAGGTGATAGTCTACGCTCATGATTCAGCCTCTATTTCAGACTTTTAAACAGTTTCTCAGCCTGCTGAATCGAATGACGATTCCGCCGATAGGAATAGCTCGGCAATCCTTTCGCTTTAATTAACATGGTCTGAAAAATTTCTCGGGCAGTTGGGCGATCGCCCTGTTTCATATGAACTTGAGCGAACAAAACCAATCCCGCCGGATAGACCCACTCCCGGTTGTAAGATGCCAAATGAAACTTTGCCTGCTCA
>JALOOP010000439.1 GCA_025454315.1 Oculatellaceae cyanobacterium Prado106 | reverse complement strand
CGTTCCACGACTCCGTTAATGCCAATGGTTTCAAATTCATCACAGTGGACAATTCTAAAGCCTAATTCTTTGTCTTTGGTGAGATCGTTGCGGCTGTACAACGGGCCTCGAATGCCAACATGCATGGAGGCATCGTCGAGGAATAAACCTGCTTCTGCCGCACGACGAAAGGGGGTGCCGTGGGTGTAGGGTGCGCCAAAGTAGGTGTCCCAGGTGTCAAGGTGGGCGTCGAAGTGAACGAGGGCAACGGGGCCGTAGCGGCTATTGATGGCCTTGAGGAGGGGATAGGCGATCGTGTGGTCACCGCCTAAGCTGATAATGGCTCCACATTCGGCTAGCAGTTCGGTCGCTGCTGTTTCGATTTGTTCGATCGCTTGATTGATATGGAAGGGATTGCAGGCGATATCTCCGGCATCGGCAACCTGCTGCACCATGAAGGGCTCAACGTTGTAGGCCGGGTGATACTGGGTTCGCAGGTTCCTGGAGGCTTGGCGAATGGCCTGGGGGCCAAACCGGGCACCGGGACGAAAGCTGGTGCCTGCATCAAAGGGAATGCCGACGATCGCCACATCACAGTGAGGCACATCGCGCAACTCGGGTAGACGGGCAAAGGTCGAGGCTCCGGCATAGCGGGGGAGAATGGTGCCGCTGATGGGTTGAAGGGGAACGATGTCAGGGTTTTGCATGGATGGGGGAGGAGGTCGATGAGGAAATAATGAAAAGTGCAGAGAATAGAATTCTGAACCTTTTAATGAACCACTTCAGGAATAGCGGTTTGCCCATTTGGTGAAGAAATTGCTGTAGAAGATTGGAACTCTTGTTGAACGGCAGCGGCAATGGTTTTAGTCAGGTGATTGGCCATGAGTGCGCCTTTCTCGGGTGTAGCGGCTTTGGCTGATGAGAGAACACCCGATGCAGGCACCCATTCGGGACGCAGGGGGAAAACATCGTAGGCGGGAAAATTGACGGGAGGCACATCGGGAATGCGATCGAGTTTCACCAATTTAGGATGATAGTGTGCCATCAAGGAAGTTTCCATGACTGCTGCATGTTCTAGGGCAAAGCCTGGAAAGCCATCGGGGAAAACTGAAGTGAGAATTTCTTCGGTGAGAAAATCCCAGTATTCGACGCGCATGACTCGCAGAGGATTGTCACGTCCCATATCCCGTACCGCCAACTCAATGCCTTCGGTCAGAAACCATTGGTTTTCATAGTGACCGTTGAGGACGACGAGTTGATTGGCTCCTTGCCGTGCTAATTCCCGGATAATATCTCTGACAATTTGAATTAAACTGCTGCCGTCTAAGCTGGTAGTTCCAGGGAAGTGCTGTCCGCCGCCGGACTTGGGCTGGGACTTGTAGCCGTAGCTGACGGTGGGGGCGACAATGCCGTTGATTTGCTCTGCGACATCTTGGGCGATCGCAGTACTCAACAAGGCATCCGTCCCAAGCGGCAGGTGCGGCCCATGCTGTTCCAACGCACCACAGGGCAGCAGGACAATGACATGATCCTCTTGAAGCCGCTGCTGATATTCAACCCAACTCAATGAACCCATCATCAGAGGATGCATAGAAAACTCGCTTTCTTTCAAAAATTCTGTTGAACCATCGATACAGTGAAGTCGATACAGCGAAGACATTGAAGTGAGGACAGATAGATCAATGTCTTGCTTCGATCTGCTGGCATGGGTTCAGAATAGAGGCAGTATTGCAGGCGAATATGTAGCTCAGAACACAAAATTGAGATTTATCCTGCTAAATCCACAATTTCTTTTGTCTTAAGTCTAACGAAAAAATATTTGCGCGTTTCGTGGCGACGAATTTAGCAAGTCACATTCTTTTTGGTTGCGGATATCGGATTGAGGATTAAATTTTGGAGTTGCGTTAGGGTTCGCTGACTTTTTGGGGGGCGATCGCTCAAAGGTCTATATATCAAGCTCTTTGGTGTCGCCGAATGATCAATCTGCTGGTGAGGAAAGGGATTAGCTCATCACATTTGGCTCATCACATTCAGCTCATCACACTTAGCCCATGACATATTTATATTCAGCCTTCAGCAGTTTCATCACCACCTGAGACTCGTAGCGAATGATCCCTGAGATTTCGTGGAGCTTGGCGTAGAAGGCCAGTAAATCATCATGGGTGCCAAAGCAGACATCAATGACAATATTGTGGTGCCCTGCTGTGATTGCGACGAACTGCACCTCGTCAATTTCAACCAGGGCAGCAGCAACCGCGTCAATTTTGCCGTTTTCGACGAAGAGTTGCACAATCACGACATGGGGCGTTCCCAGATGGGCAGGGTTGGGGGTGGCGTGAATTTTGACGATTTCGGATTGCAGAAGCCGCTGAACACGGTATCGGGCGGTCGCTTCTGGAAGGTTGAGCCGTTTGGAAACTTCGGTGAAGGACATGCGTCCATCGGCTTTGAGCAGGCTGATGATGGCGCGATCGAGATCATCGAGGGCAGGGGGAACTGGGGGCACTGGGTGAGTTTGAGTCATGGCAGTTGGAAAACACAATTTTGGGTGTCTGAATTACCAAAATAGCAAGTCTGAATTGGCAGATTGCGATTGTATTATAAACAACTTTTTTGAGTTGAGCATTTCTTTACAGTGAAGCTCAGCCCTTAAGATTCTAGTAATTCACCTCTGCACCGCTTCGATTCTTATCCCCGTCTCCGTCGCTCTACAAGACATTGATTATTGGTCTGATGTTTGTCCAAGGATTTTTGACCCAGAATCTTTCCCAAACAATTCCCTGAAGATTCGCCGATTTTGTTCGTGATTGTTCAAGTCTGTGATTGAGCGATCGCCCCAACCCCTATCCTTAAATCCAAGAACTATAAATCCAAGAACTATGCTGACAGAAACTCCTCTCCATGATCCCGTGCTGCACAACACCTGGCATGTCGTCGCCTTGGCCGACCATGTTAAAGCCAATCAACCTTTACAAGTACATCTGCTGGGGGAAGTGATCGCCCTCTGGCGGATAGAAGATCGAATTGTGGCCTGTCAAGATCGCTGTCCTCACCGGGGCGTGTCGCTGTCGCAAGGATCGATTGATGGGGAAGGGGCGATCGTTTGCCCCTATCACGCTATGTCGTTTAATGGGGAAGGTTACTGTACGCGCATCCCAGCAGATCTGAAAATTACCACATTTCCCCAGGCTGCGAATCTTCGCAGTTATCCGGTCATGGAAAAATATGGATTTGTTTGGGTGTGTCTGGGTGAACCCACTGAGGATATTCCAGTGTTTTCCGAGTGGAATCAGTCGGATATCACTACGTTTCGATGTGGCCCTTACTATATCAACACCAGTGCGCCGCGTATCATCGAAAATTTTGTAGATATTGCCCATTTTCCCTTCACCCACCAAGGCTTACTGGGTGACCCGGAATTTCCAGAAGTCTCCAATTACAATCTCTCGATTGAAAATGGGGAAATCTGCGCCAGTGATATTCACTTCTACCAGCCGAACCCAGAAGGCACGGGTGAAGCAAAGTCAGTGTCCTATCTCTACAAGGTTGTGCGGCCTCTAGTCGCCTGGTTTCGCAAAGGAGACGAGCATCAGCTATTCTCCATTTTTATTGTGGTGACTCCGGTTGAAGAGACGCGCAGTATTGCTTGGCTGGGGGTGGCGCGGAACTATTCGTCGGAAGTTTCTAATGATGATCTGCGGGCGTTTCAAGATGATGTGATGGCTCAAGATGTGCCCATGGTGGAGTCACAGCGTCCTCAAAAGCTGCCGCTGAATTTGCAGCAGGAGTTTCATTTTCCTTGCGATAAAATGTCGATCGCCTATCGGAAGTGGTTACATCAAATCGGTCTTCAGTTTGGGACTTGTTGATCTGATTGGTTTAGATGGGGGCGATCGCCCGTTCATGAGCCATGAAATCGGAGTCTCTATCGGCTATAAAGGAGGAAATTAATCAACAAAAGAAATTGCAGTTGGTATGGATTGAGGAGACAGGTAGAAGTGACCCTCGAAATTGGCAGCCAACCGTATAGCTAATTTCACCGTTTCCTTGCTGCAAAAGCTGAGAAAGCTGGGTTAGGTCTTGAGCGGTTCCACAAATCTCTATTTCTATAGGATGCTCCTAGTATCGGATGAGCATCGTCAGCTTTCCAAGGAAGGTTTTTCTTTAATTCTGCCTACTGTGTACACGCAAATCCATGGATCGGCTCTACTTCGGGGTTTCTGCCCCCTAAATCCCCCAACTTTGGGGGACTTTGAATTCGCTGAATCTTCTGGAATTACACCATAAAAATCCCTGTGAAGCCTCATAGAAAACACCTCGAAAACTCGGCTCCCCCAAAGTTGGGGGCGGGGGGGCGAAGACTTGGCAGCGAAGCTCGTTAAACCTGTGTGTACATGCTAGTAATCTGGGGAGTCATACCTTCGAGTCCTCCAAGATTGGGAGATTTAGTGGGCAGTTCATCGAGGTCTTTGGCTTATTTCAGTGACGTTGATCCATTGTGTATAAACATCCATAAATATTTTCACAGATTTTTTAAGCTTTAGAAAAAGCAAGAAAAAGTTGCAAACTAGCCGTTCCCAGGACGTAAAGCTGTTGAACTGTCACTTTAGCTACCGATCGCCACTCCATTTCCAGAGCCTGCAAAAGCCTCTCCTAGAAACCCTTTCAACAGTGGAAGGCAACCGTAAAACGCCAGACCCTCTACCCCTAAAAAAAGTTTACACCGCTGCAACTTTCCCTGTAGCGGTGATTTTTGGATTGAGTACCTTTTTACTCATCTGGGGATTCTTCTGAACCTTGATAAGATACGCAACATGCTATCTGGTTTTGCTTTGAAGGGTTGGTTTAACGGTGGATTGAAATGACACACCGAACTAGCCTGAATTTTGGGGGATGAAATTCAGTCACACTCAATTGATCCTTGATTCACTCAATACGTTCATTCAATGCGCTCATTCAATGCGTTCATTCAATGCATTCATTCAGTGGATTGAATCAGTGAGTTTATTTGATGAGCCATTCAATGGGTTGAATCAATGAGTTCTTTCAGAAGTTACCCTTTCGTGACTTAGACCAAGTTCCAGAATCCTTTCAACGCAGCAATCCAGTAGGAGATTTCTCATGAACACTACCCCCTTTGCCATGATCGACGGCAACGAAGCGGTCGCTCGCATTGCGTACCGTCTGAGCGAAGTGATTGCCATTTATCCCATTACACCCTCCTCCACGATGGGAGAATGGGCCGATGCCTGGGCGGCTGAAGCGCGATCGAATCTCTGGGGGACGGTGCCCAGTGTGGTCGAAATGCAGAGTGAGGGCGGCGCGGCGGGTGCGGTGCATGGGGCTTTGCAGACGGGATCGTTGACCACCAGTTTTACGGCTTCTCAAGGATTATTGTTGATGATCCCCAATTTGTACAAAATTGCGGGAGAACTGACCAGCGCGGTGCTGCATGTGGCGGCGCGATCGATCGCCACCCAAGGACTCTCGATCTTTGGCGATCACAGTGATGTGATGGCGGCGAGAGCGACTGGATTTGCGATGTTGTGTTCGGCTTCGGTGCAGGAAGCCCATGATTTTGCGCTGATTGCCCAGGCGGCTACCCTGGAAGCCCGGGTGCCGTTTATGCATTTCTTTGATGGGTTTCGGACTTCCCACGAGGTGCAAAAGGTGCAATTGCTGGGGGATGAGGAGTTGCGATCGCTGATCCCCGACGATCTCGTGTTCGCCCATCGCGCCCGAGGTTTAACGCCCGATCGCCCCGTCCTGCGAGGCACTGCCCAAAACCCTGATGTCCACTTCCAAGCCCGTGAAAGCGTCAATCCTTTTTATGAGGCTTGTCCAGAGATTGTGCAACGGGCAATGGATCGCCTAGGAGAACAAACCGGGAGACAATATCAGCTATACGAATATTACGGGGATGCCAACGCCGATCGCATCATCGTTGCGATGGGTTCAGGATGCGAAACGATCCATGAAACGGTCGATGCGCTTAATGCTCAAGGTGAAAAAGTTGGCGTTCTCAAAGTCCGGTTGTATCGACCTTTGGATGCG
>JALOOP010000438.1 GCA_025454315.1 Oculatellaceae cyanobacterium Prado106 | reverse complement strand
AAAACAGTGAGGGAGGGATTCATGGGGCAGCCTGGTGAAAGGGTACCTCACGAGCTTACACTAAGTATCTTTACTCATTAGAATTGCGCGAATGGAGAGATCTATTGCACCAAATATCTATTGCATCAAATATCCATGCCACCTACTGAATCCTGACCAATCGGATTTCTGTGCGTTGGTTTCGGGCATCTTGGGGAGGAATATTGGCCAGCGGCTGACTGAAGCCTTTGCCTTCTGCCACAATGTTGTGTTGCACACCCATTCGTCGTAAAAAATCCACCACGACCTGCGCGCGCTGTTGACTCAGGGCTTGATTAACGCTGGCGGTTCCCGTCTGGGACGTGTGTCCAATAACGCGGACGGCCACCGTTTTGTCGTTGAATTCTTTGATTTCCTGCGATAAGTTCTCTAGGGTTTTGCTGCTCTGTTCGGTCAACTGGGCTGAACCCACGGCAAAGCTCACCTCGCCTCGCACCTGGAGATTACCAATGTCCTGGCCTGCTTGAATCTGGGTGGCTTGGACTTTGGGCAATGCTTGCAGGGTTGTGGTTTTTCCGGCAAGGCGATCGGCCAACTCTGGATTATCGGCACGAACTAGCTCCACCAGGGTTTGGGTATTGTTGGCGGCCTTAGTGAGAAACTGGTTGGTAAACAGCAGGCTAGGCTTTTCAGGAACTCGATCGAGCCGTCCAGCCAGAACTAGCACTGCCGCCGTTGAGGCAATGCGGCGCTCCAAAGTACCGTCCTTCAGCCAATTCTGAGCCTCAGTCGCGGTAAAAAACTCAATGCCCTGCATCACAGCCGCCGCATCATTGACCGAAAGTTTACCGTCATCAGCGATTTGCTGTTGGAGTTGGGTGGAGTCGCGCATATTCGCATCAATGCGGCGATAGTAGGTTTCCAGCAGGTCAGAGAGCGCCTGGGGTTGGGACTGGATGAGGCGATCGCTAGCCACCAACACATCGACGATCGCCCCCGGTGCATCTTTGCTGGAGAGAACCACAGTCTGTCCTTGCTGGCGGGCTTGGGTGACAAAGGGTTCCCAGAGGACGGCGATCGCTACATTCTGCTTCGGGTCTTGCATCAGCTTGAGCGCTTCCGAGGCATCCGCCACCCGCGTAATCGTAAAATCCGACAAATTAAACGCATCAAACTTGGTATCGAGAACCAGCGCCAGATACTCACTGGGCGTATCCCCCGCAAAGGCAATCCCTAGGCTTTGGCCTTTGGCCTTGGTTTGCTGCATCAGGGTATTGAGGTCAAGCAGGGATTTGAGACTGGGATATTGCTTGGAGTTGAGGACGACAGCATCAGCTCCAGCCGTGCGATCGATTAGACCAATGATTTTGCCCTGGGGCTGTTGTTTAATAAACTGATCCAGGGTCGTCACTATCAAGTCTGCTTTGCCCTGGTTCAGCAACTCAGCCCGCTTCGCTTGGTCAAATTCATCCCCATATTTAATCCGCAGCCCCGAGACTTTGAGCGCTTCCTGGAAGTCGGCATTGCGAAAGGTGCTGTAGCCGCTAAAGGTATCGCCCAGAAGCGTCAGGTCGTCGATTTTCCCGGTGCGATCGGAACCAGCGGGGGCAGTTCCACCAAACAGGGCAGTGAAGTTCCCCGATGCCTGACTAATCAGCCACACACTCCCCGCCATCAAAGCAACGGTGATACCCAGAGTCAGAATCAAAACCGGATCAAGACGTTTACGCATGGGTAGTGACCCAGAAAGAACAAAGGATGCAAGTAGTCTGCCCACTTTGCATCCCCAGGCTAAATTTTGTCACCCCAAATCTAACTTGAGGTCTGCCCTATTTTTACTGGAGTGGGCGATCGCGATCCGGATTATGTCTATCCAGAGGAATAAATCAATTGCGATTCCTTAGCCCCTCCATTACCTTGCCACATCAGATCCTCAAGGAAGATATCAACGGCCAAGCAATTAAGATGCATCTTTAGTCGATTCAAACACGCCCATTTTGCCAAGACGAATCATGATAATTTCAACATCGGTAACGGCTCGGTGGATTCCTTGCTGCGTCCCCGCTGGGGTACACCAAAAGGTTCCTTGAGGACAGGTTATCCCACCCGTTTCAATGACACCGCTTAAGACGTAAACAGACTCTGGGCAGGGATGGACATGAAGGGGAATTGTCGTTCCAGCCTTGAGCCTGAGCAGATGAATTGATCCTTCTGGCACAGGTTCAGCAAGCGGCAACAGGGCAGCACCAGGAAACTGTTCTAGATCGAGCCATGCCCTGGAAGGGGTTTGAATGAACATCTGCTCCGGCATATGCTAAGACCTCGTCGATTCTCCAGGATGGAACCGCTGAAGGAGCCTTTCTACCTTCAGAAATCCTGGATGTGCAAATCGCAATCAATAGCATCATCGGCACGATTAACTGGTCTCTTTACGATCTGCTCATTGTCAACCATGAATCGTGGGAACCCGATCGCTTAGCCACAAAGCTCTCAACTCATCTTCTCCGCAGCTTGGGCTACCCAATCAATACGGATAGTTCTGGACGAAAATGAACCACCTCTTCTAATTCAGCACTCAACGCTCCAACTGGATTGGATACATGAGGATTATCGCCTCTAAATCTCTCTACTCGAAGCCCCGGTTGACATCGCTGCTAACACTGCCTGTTGACTAACTTGGGCATAGATCGTTTTCAAGTGTTCCAGCACGACTTGGGCAGCAAGATTAGCCTGAGTCGCAGAAGCTTCTGACTTGAGCGGAATGGCTCCTAGAACATCTAAGACGGTTTCGCTGCTGGGAGGCGGGGTGATGACGACCAGCGAAGGTTCGAGTTGTTCCTGGTATTGCCAGAAGGTTTTGAGGTTGAGGGTGGGGGTGGGAGCCTGGGTTTCCGGTTCGGTGGGGGCGCTCAGGTCGCCGTTGCCGCTTCGCATTTGGCGGAGGGCGGTGATGATTTGGTCTTTGGTGCGACCTCGGAGTTGGAACAGCACAAAGGGGTCTTCACTGAAGCGATCGCCCAATAAATAATACACCGCACCAATATGCTTACAAGGATTAGCCGGGTCAGGACAAGAGCAGCGACTATGGATATCAAACTTCGTCAGCGGAAACAGACTAAGTCCATTGACCGTAAACACTTCCTCAATGTTCTGCGGCATTTCTCCCGCCAGCAGCTTGGCCGAAAAGATCGCCCGCTCCGACATCGACTCCGTGACATACTGCCACTGCTCCTCATCAAAGGGATCGAGGGAGAGCGACACTTTGTAAGGTTCAGGAGCCGTGCCCTGAACCAGGGCAGAGACTTTGGAGCCGTCGAACTCGATCTTCAAGACATTGCCTTCTCGGGCGTAGTTGCGGGCACGGGCGAGACGACGAATCCAGCCAAAGGACTCTAGCACGTCAATCCAGCGCTGTGCCCACCATTCACGATTGGGTTGTGCCTCGAAGTTGGTCATAGGGGGAGCCGATAAGAGGAGGAATGGAACTTCCCTATCCTATCCTGTCTTCATCTCCCCCTAACATTACGGAGATTGGCTCAGTTGCTTCATGAAGTTTCTGTAATCATACGCCTGTAACCTCCGGGGTTCGTGCGCCAGAGTAGGCAGGTTGATCCTGCACCTTCCTGTGAGATGTCCATTGATGAATAGCCACACCCTGCGCTTCTGCCTCCTCGTCTTTCTCTGTAGCCTTTCGGGGATCGCCCTCAGCCTCTTCACCAGCCAAGCCGCCCTCAGCCAATGCGCCACCCAGCAACCCCTCACCGATGAGTGCCTGGTCAGCAACCCCCAAACCAAACAACTCGAAAGCGTCGGCCAGGGGCTTGTCGCGGGTGTTTGTGCTGCGATCGCCGCGAGTTGGAACGTTAGGAAAAGGGAAATGTAATGAAGGAAGGGGAAGGGGGAAAGGGGAAAGGGGAAAGGGTGAACGTTGAATTAGTCTTTGAAATGCCTTGAAATTCTTTGAACCTCTTTGCAGGACTCAATTAAAAGCATCAGGGAAAATTTCCCTCAATTCCTCACCGAGCTTCCTCATCAACCTATCCATAAAATCGCCCAAGATACCCCCTTTCCCCCTTCCCCTTTCCCCTTTCCCCCTTTCCCCTACTCCCCACTCCCCACTCCCTCCTCCAGCTTTGGCAAATAATAACTCGCCACTAGCGACAGCATCAGCCACCAGAGCGTACTGACCTGGGGGCGATACCAGACCGTGTCAAACAGACCGTGGGATAACATGCCAAACATGGTGGCGATCGCAGCCATTAACCAAAATGACTCTGAACTGGCCGCTTGGCGCAGTCGTTGCAGTTGCACCCAAGCCTGGGTAAACACCGTCATCAGCAGCCAAAGGAAACAGCTAAGGCCAATAAACCCTGTTTCTACTGCAATTTCCAAAAGAATAGAATAGGCACTCAGCGCGGTATAGCCTGCTTGTTGGTACTGGGGATAAACCCGGTTGAAGGCATCATTTCCAGGGCCGATCCCTAGAACAGGACGGTCTTTGATCATCTCAATGACTGCCATCCAGACATTAATCCGAAAATTGTTGCTGCTGTCTTCCCGTCCCATAAACATGCTGGCCACACGATCGCGCAACGGGTCAACCACGATCACCGCCAGCAGCACACAGCCAGCGGTGGCACCAAAGGCGATCGGCAACGCCCAAATCCGCCAAAACCTGGGCAGATAGCGGCTAAACCAATGCACCAGCAGCATCACAAAAACAAACCCCGCCACCACAAAGCCAATCCATCCGCCCCGGCTAAAGGTGACGACCAGACAAAAGGAATTAATGCCCCACATCAACAGGGCTAGCGCTTTGGGTACCCATCGCTTCCAGGCAAAAAAGGCGGCTGCGCTAAACACGCAGGCAGGCAACAGGTAAGCGGCTAGAAGATTCGGGTTGCCCAAAAAACTATAGACCCGAGTCGTGCCTGCTAAAGTCGATTCAGCGTCAACCCAGGTGGCCAAAGCCGATGCCCCAAAAATCCACTGCCGCATCCCAAACACGCTAACCAGGAACGCGGTTAAGAGATAGACCGCAATCAGGGCAGAGCGAAGACGGGGCGATCGCAGCACCCGAGACAACAGCGCAAACAGCAGCATATACAGCGTCAGCTTACTCAAACCTTCGATCGCCGCTGTCCTCACTGGGGAAAGCCCAGTCGCCACCACCGAAATCCACCAGTAGAGCAACACCAGCAGGTGAATCGGCGTAATTCCTAGACCAATTTCACTGTCATCGGTGATGGTGAGCAGCAGCCAGTATCCGGCACAGGCCACCAACAGCAGGCCAATCAGCGAAGTAGACATAAACGGGGCAGCAGCAAAGACGGCGATCGCCAACAAAGCCCCGATCGGTTCCGCCCACTTCATCAAATGGCTGCCCTGTCGCCAGGTTCGCAGTCCTCCAATGACGCGATGCAGATAGCTCGACTCTCCCCACTGCTGTGGAGCCAAATTCATCAAGGTAAACCACTGCCAAAAGGCACTAAGGCTTTTCCAGAGGGGGTTGAGCTGTTGCTGAACAGGATTCATAGGAAATAGAGAGAAAGGAGCTGCGATCGAAATATCACCAAGTTTAGGCCACCGATTGGGTTCACCGATTGGGTTCACCGATTGGGTTCACCGATTTGAGTGTAGGAGATCCAGTGTCTCCTCTGCCAATAAAATCACAGGTTGAATCACAGGTTGAATCACAGGTTGAATCACAGGCCACCCTCAGATGAATCGGGCAATTCAGGCGCTTCTTTGGCCAATGATTCAATCATGTCTTGGGTTTGTTGACGAGTTTTGCTGAAGAACCCTTGAGCGCGATCGCGCATCACATCAAACGGCGAATAGTCTCTGACTTCAGGCCGCTGATCAAATTCCACAGGCTCAGCCACAGGCGCTTCAACCGCTGGCATGGAAGAACCAGCCCCCGATTGGGTCACTGAAGGTTCGCTCAGCCTTTGCTGCAAAGCTTCTTCCGCTCTCCGCTGCTCTGCACGCTCGCGCTCAGCCTGGAGTCTTTCAACCCTGGCTCTTTCAATTCTGGCTTTTTCCTCCAAAGCCGCTTG
>JALOOP010000057.1 GCA_025454315.1 Oculatellaceae cyanobacterium Prado106 | reverse complement strand
TCGGTTGGTTCTTTGTCATTGCTCCAAAGTGTACTCATTAAGTTTTGATTACTGAAGATGCGTTGACGATTTCTTAGAAACAATTCAAGCATCTGATACTCTTTCATCCTCAAAACAACCGGACGACCGCCATAAGTGACTTGACCCAGGTTAGGGTCTAACTCTAGCTGCCCCCATCTGAGAATCGGCAACAAAACCGGAGGACGATGCTTGAGGCGCGATCGAAGATGGTTCAGGAGTTCCTGTCCAGCGACCGTCTTAACGGTTAGATCCTGAATACATGCAGGCTTAATCGCGTAATGATCAAGACCAGAGTTTAGATTGACCCTGCTGAGATCAGCCTCACTTGAAGGCAGCAATAGCAATATTGGAATCTGAATGGGGATCTGACTGGCCGAATGACGAAGCCTTTGATACCAGTGAAGGCGATCGCGCCCTGGTACATCCAACAGGATCAAATCATACTGGGACAACTTCAGCAGTTCCAGACTCTCCTGAAGATTCATTGAAATATCCACTAAAAAACGTTGACTGACCAGCAACGGCTTCCAGCCACCTGCCCAGTAGCGATCGGGGCAAACTAATAAAATCTTAGCCATACATTTTTCGTTCCTACGGGGGTGCCCCATTTGGAGCCAATAAAACAGAGGCTGAGATCAGCGCTATCCAGCCCAACACACGGCGATCGCACTCATTTGTAGATCTCAATGCCAGATCTTGCTGTGAAACCACTTAATCAGGCTTTGACCCGCATCTAAGCAGTAACACAGCATTGTGGAGCATCATGTGACAACAAATTGCTCTCAACGCTACAAAATCTAAGGCATTGAGGAAATCAAATGTAGTCTATCAGCTTATCTCTCCGTCAATTTATTCAAAATAAATTTAACGATCGGCAATAAACCCACCTGTTGCATTTTGTAGGGAATTGTTTCGTCCTGCAAAAGTTTCAAGCAAAAAGCTTCAATCAAAAGTTTCAAACAACCCCAAACATCCTTCTTGAAGGGATGATCTTAAAAGTAGCGCTGAAAATTCTTCTCCACTACTTACAAGGTAGGGCATAGCTTGGTATCCTTACTTCACCCATCCGGGTGAGTTTGTGGGACGCCTGGATGAACGATATGTTTTAATGCCCCCGCTCAACATGGATTGACTTAAGTAAGAATGGTGGCGATCGTAGTAGCCTTAATCACAAGCGACGCACGAAAACTCATCCACTTCAACATTTTCAAGTCACACTTGGCACAAAATTTGACAACTCGTTTGACATCTTCTTTGAATACCCCATTCCTACATTGGAGGTCAGTAATAAGCGGGGTAAATTTACAGTGGCTGCGCAACCGACTCACAGAAATTCATTGCTAGACTCAACAACACTTTACATTAAGCAGTGGTTTTGATGAATCACCTGATAAAACCATGCCCATCATTGGATACATCATACATTGAGCAAGAATCAACAGAGTTCGTATTTATAGTAGGAATTGAGCTTCGTTTGAAGTGCCAAGATCCGATCGCACATTTTGGTGCTGGGGTTGAAGAGAATAGGGTAGGCGGGCGATCGTAAACTGACCCAGAGGGCATAGCGTTCGTCTGAGATGGTTACGGTGACTGGAACTGCTCGCTCAATCAAAGCCCAAGCCATGTGAAAAGCCTGACGACTCAGATCTAAAGGATACTCGCGAATCAAACCATATACCTCATTTTCAAACCGAATGCCTTGAGTTAAATTTTCCTGATGAAGAAAAGAAAATCTCAGAACATTTTGTTCAAGCACTAGGGGTGGCACTTCTTCAGCAGTTGAGGAACTGATTCGATGATCCAACAACCAGAAGATACGACGCTTAACCTCATTTAGCCCTTCATAGTGATGAGCAATCTGGTTCTCTAGACTCTGATAATGGTGAATCAGTGTTTCAAGTTCTCGACAAGAAGAAGATTCCAGCCCCTGCACATTCAGGCGTTTCACTTTACGGTATGATCGAACGTTCTCCAAATTTTCGTCTACCTTAACCGCCTTGGAAGCCTGGTTTTGCTCGGTTAGTAGTTTACGCAAATAGTATTGAGCCAAGGGTGAGAGCAATTCCATTTGATTCATACCAGAATAAATCTTGAGAGGACAGCCTATAGAAATCTCAGTTCCCACAAGACTAGCTTACCGAGGAAAGAGTAGTAAAGCGTAATGCATCATTTTAGACACGAACTATGATGCATTACGACATCTTTCCTGAGGACTTAGTCATCTCACAACTTCATTCATTTTAGCAACACTCAAAAGAATAGATTGTGATATGGATCTGTCATACTCTGTGATAGAGTAATTTACTAGAATAAAGAAAAATCAAAAATCGATTAATCTTGGAGGGGCGATCGCAAAAATTGTATCAAATCTACTAGCCAGCCACAAAAGAGATAACGCAATTTCGCCAGACAGACATTGACTGCACCAGTCCATCCCAACAAGATCCTAAACCATTAGAACCGTGCAAAACCCAGGAGTTCCGGGAAGTAATTCCCGGATTGTTTTATCAACTTCCATAAAACCCCACTACAAGCCTATTCGTTCGTAGTGAGGACTTTAGTCCTCATCGCTGCGAGTATTGCCTCAACAGACTTATAAATCATCAGGATTGGAAAAAATTGGCCTGCGAATTTGTAAGGACTAAAGTCCTTACTACAAACCTGTTCGTGGTGGAGACAGGGATTTTCGGATTAATTTATCAACTTTCATCAATGGGTTGAAGAGGGTATTGTTTGTCCCCACAAAAGTGTGATCTCTTGAGTTGCCGAAGTCATAATTTTTTGAGCATTAGAATGAATAACGATAACCATCCTTTTTGTGGATTACTTGGCAGTATTTATGGTTAATTCCACTGACTCGTCCAGCTTTCGTAGTCATGTCAAAACTACCGGATGCACGGCAGAGGACTCGCCCTACATAAAAGCCAACCTTTTGACCTGCCGTTACCATTGCGGTAACAATATCGCCCGTTTGAAATCCGCGATGAACTTGGACTCTTGAGCGATGTCGGATTGGAAAACCATATTTGTTCGTCCCACACATTTGCCGAGTTCCATGCCCTTTCGCAGTAATCAGCAGGGGTTGTTGAGTCAAGATTTTGAGGGTGTCAACCTCGCCGACACAGGCTGCCCCCAACCAGGGCTTTTGGGGTAATCCCAATCTTGCCCGATTGAAGTTGGTTTTGCCACGAGATCCGGTATGAATCGGTAACCCAGTCTGTTTGAGCGCTTTCAATAATGCCCATTGGGTAGGACTCACGACGGACGCACCATTTAAGGGCATCTCCAGTTTTGCCACAACCCGTTTGAGAAGGTTAGGCTGACCCGAAAGGAAGTCTTGCATCGTCTGGTTGCCCTGGGCTTGCTGACAGGACTGGCAAATTAACACTAAATCAGGGACTCGACCTGAACCTCGACAAGAACTGAGGTTAGAATGAGCGATCGCCAACGGCACATCCTTAGCATTACAGTAAACGCACTGGTGATGAAACTTCTCCGTCAGATATGCTTTCACCTCATACGCTTGCAGTCCATTTTGTTGCTCTTCAACTTTACCTAGATCGGAGGGTTGAGACACCGAATTTTGTATGAGTTGCAGATCAAACTTTGCTAGTTCCTGGACAATGCTGCCAACAGGTGCAAATTTACACAAGCGGTTGACCCAAGTCATCGTCGTCTGGACACGATGCTGCAAGCTAGGCGCTAGCCAACCCTCTGGAAGGGTACGATTGAGAAATCGAGATTTACGGTAGCGGGTTTTCCGACTTCTCCGCTTTTTACGAAGTTGCCGACGGGAGAGCAGTGCCCTTTGAATCTGTCGCCCTCGGTGGGTCAGTTCTGCACTAAAGAGAACCTTATCCGCCTGGACGATCGCAATCCCAGTCACCTGAGAACCGGGTTCGAGTCTCAGTTCTACTGCTTGCACAGGAACCTCAGGACAAGCATCCTTGAGGATCAGCGTGAACGGGTAGCGACGGAATACAGCAGCCTTCCCCTGTTTCAGCAGGTGACGAGCGGTTCCTGGATGAACGGGATTGAGCGATCGCTTTGTTGTATCCAGGACAAAAACAAAGTTGGACATCAATTGAAAATCTCCGTAAAACGGGTAATGTTCGCTTCGCCCATGTTTTTAAGGCTTGTTCGGCCAGTAGCACGGTTTTACCCCTCGTACAACTGTTTAGCGACTGACTACAGAGCTACAAACTAGCAACGCATTTGTAGGTGTAATGACCTTAAAAACGTAGTCAAGAGACTCAGGCTGATCAGCTACCTAGAGAAATGCAAGACATCTAACGCTCTAGAGCGGGGTGCCGATCTTCACCAGTTCAAATCATTAGTTCCACACAGGAATCAAAATACGAAAGCCACGGGCATGGAGCCATTTTTTGACAATGTTGAGATTTTCACTTGATTGAGATTCTCACTTGGAGAAGTTGATGCGGAAGGATGTCATCCCAGCACCGCTTTCAACATTGATCTCACCCTTGAGGCTCTCTACCAACTTTTGCACCAAGGTCAATCCCAACCCAGTACCACCCTGTTTCCAAGGATCGCCACTCGGAATTCGATAGAACTTATCGAAGATTCGAGATTGTTCATCCATTGGAATTTCAACCCCTGTGTTGCTGACACAGAGCAAAAACTGGGTTGACGACGGTGCTGTAATCGAAAGCTGAATCTGAGCGCCGGGTGGCGAATATTTACAAGCATTGTTCAAGAGTTCTCCAAGGACACGCTCCAAGCTAGTCGGATCAGAATGAATGAGGAAAAGGTCTTCCTCAATATAGATTTGCAATTCTTGTTGCCGTTCCTGTGCGCGTACTAGAAAAGGTTTCGTCAGTTGTGATATCCAAAATGGTAGGAAAATGGGTTCTGAAACAAGGTTGCAGCAGCCTGATTCTAAGCGTTGTAAATCCAACAAATCATCAATCAAACTGATTTCTCGCTCACACTCATCATGAATAATCTTGAGATAGGTTTGGCATTGTGATTTTCTAGACAGCAGGTCAGACTATCTGAGCCGAGATGCCCCAGAAGAACCAGATTAGGTTGAACCTGGAGACAAGTTTCTAAGCAGCGACAATAGCTATCTACTTCGATATAGCGATAGCCTTCTTGCTGCATCACTTCGCCAATGCACTGACGCATTCGTGGATTCTCTTCTGCAATGACAATTAGAGGAGAATCTTCAGAAACGGCTTCCAATTCATGCTCAAGGGTAGGGAAAGTTAACATAGATGTTCAAGCTTTGAAGATGTCCTGATGGATAATGATATTTGTTCAATCACAAGCGTTGAGTCTGAGCATTCTAGATTAGATGCAGGAACTTACGTCCGATAAACAATAACCTAGGGGACAATAGTGAAATATCTGTGAACTTGAACAAAAGTTAATCCAAACTTGTGCATTAACGTCTAAATGCGTAATTTCACTGCTCTAAAATCTGATATCCTGCTAATCTATTGCTGTTATTAAGAACTTAGCTATATTCCCTCAAACTCTTACCCAAAAGGGGTTCCATTTTTACAGAGTAAGTCTTAATCATCCAAAAAATATAGAAAATTGCTTCATATTTTGCTTTCAAACGAACTACATAGCGAATTCTATCAATCATCCATCCAGGAATCAAAGATTGACAAGTTTACATTCAGTCTACTGTATACGGTGCTGCTTGATCCTTTTCGGATCATGGCTCCCAAAGTTTAGAATTAGCAAGCTTTGGTCGATTGCGATTGCGACAAACTAATTTTTCTACTGAAGATTATATTCTCAATTATGTTTCCAGGTTATTATCCAGAATCTAGGCAGACCTGCCAGACTTCTCCCTCTTCATACATCCCGATGACAAAGAATAATGACGTGATTGGGGTTCCTTCCCACTCAATCTTGTACTCATGGTTTACCTTTTTCATTGTCCGGACTAATAAAGGAGCCATTTATCGAATCATTGACACACGGTATACAGAATATTGCATAACGAGTGATATAGATCATAGAACAATGGTGAGAGCAGTCTGCTAACACCCAAGATATTTCGCACAAGATAGATGAGACAGAAAAGCCACGCCTCATGCAATATTCATTCGTCAGGGTAAGAATTTATTGCTGCACGATCACCTCGTAACCGAGAGAATCAGGTGACCGACTCATGGCTTAATAGGGTGGCAAATGAGACTAGAGTCTCACGCAGCATTCGCTAGGTGGATAGACATAAAAGATGGGATAGGAGACGTTAGCTTCGCTATCCTATGCTGAGTCCTTCTAGTGCAGCCTATGCTCATCAAAAGGGGCGAAAGTTCAACTGTATGGATTTCTATCAATGCGGATATTTCTACTACTTCCGCAAAATTCTAACTGCTTGCGATTCTGCAGAACGCAACTTATCATCTAATTTCTTTCCATCTATGACTAGCTTTCAAAATGACTCACTATTTCAACGGATTCTGTATCGTATCCCGCCCCATGTTGCCCAAACGTTTACGTCCGAGCAGATTGCCACTTGTAAACTGAAAGCCGATCGCCACGCGATCGATATTCGGCTCACGATTCCATTTTTGGGTAAAGGGTTCTATGTCGTGGCGTTGGCTGGCCTGGAAAGACGTTCCAAAAAACGTTTACGGACTGAGAGTCCCAACTACTTCTTGAAGGCTTTTGTTGCCGTTGGATTAACCAGCACGGTTGCGGTTCTCGTTCTTGTTGGGCTATTCAGCTTGACAGAACTGATTGCAACACAGCCTGCTGAAATCAGTCATCCTACAGCCATTCCTTGGATTAATAACGAGGCAGAATGCAGACACACAAACCGCACTTGGCGTGAGAATAAATGCTGGGATGGTGAGTGGAGCCACAGATTTTAGACCCAAGAAACCATCTTGATTTCTATCGATCTGGTGCATCATTAAAATGGGTGAGTTGGGGAACATGCTACCCTAGCTCACCCATCCTGCTGGATTTACCACAATCTATTTGGCCAACTCACACCTCATGTCTCACAGAGCAACAAACGCTATAAGATGAATAGAATGAGGCTCATTCCCTACAACTCAAGAGGGTTAGGAGGGTCAGATGACAATTCAGGAATGAGCTAGCGTTTCTAGAGAGGAGCTATCTATGAAGATTTTGCTCGTAGAGGAGGATAAAGTGCAGGGTGCAGCCTTGACCGAGGTCTTGGAAGCGAACCGCTATCGGCTTGACTTTGTTACGGATCGCCAGATTGGATTGCAACTTGCGGCGACTGTGGACTATGATTTGGTGCTGCTCGATGAGCAGTTGTCGCCATTCGATAGCACAAGCCTTTGTCGGAGGTTGCGATCGCAAGGTTACCAAAAACCCATTTTGCTGCTGCTGTCCCACGACTCCAATGCAGAGGTCATGGCCGGGTTTGAGGCTGGAGCTGATGATTACATCTGTAAGCCCTGTGCGCCGGAAGTTTTGCTAGAAAAATTGCGGACACTGCTGCAACGGAGTAGGGCTGCATCTAGTACCCCGCTGAAAATGGCCTGGGGTTCTTCTAAGGTGAACCGACTTCTAGAAAAATTCCGAGATACCTTCCGTCAACGGCTCATGGTGTTGACGCAGGCAGAAACCGCGCTCCTGAGCAGGCAAATCACCCCCGAATTGCAACAAGCTGCTCAACGCGAAGCCCATCAACTGGCAGGGTCACTAGCCCCTTTTGGCTATTCAGAGGGGTCAAAACTGGCGCGATCCCTGGAGCATCTTCTCATCCATCCTTCCTCCCTAACCTTGGCAGAGATGTCGCAATACTCAGAGTTGCTTCATCGGCTACAAAAAACGTTAACTGACCCCTCACCCCAATCGATCGATCCACTGAGTTTCCATTCGCTCTCGTATCCATTTCAGTATCCATTACTCGTGATTGATAAGGATCCAGCGATGCTGAAGTTTTTATCTAGATTATTGTCTCCTTGGGGATTAAATGTTGTAGCTTTAAGCGAACCTCAGCGCTTTTGGGAAGTTCTTGAGGAGACATTGCCCAGTTTGATTTTAGTCAATTTAGACTTGCCTGAAGTGAATGGACTGGAGCTTTGCCAAGCGGTGCGTCAAGATACCCGATGGGCCAATTTGCCTATCCTGGTGATGATGGCTCATCCGGATGCTGATTTGCGACAACAAGCCTTTGCCAGCGGAGCCAATGATTATCTTACAAAACCACTGCTAGGGTCAGAACTCATCCCTCGAATTCTGAGCCATATGGAGCGGGCTGGCTCCTGCTCAGAGACTTCCGGGAGGAACGCTCGATGATTGACCGACGAGTTTTGGCCTATGGACTGGCGATCGGGTCAGTTGCGATCGCCCTACTACTCACCCTTCAGTTCCAAGATGTTATCTCACAAACACTGGGATCGTTTTTTTACATTGCAATTGCCGTTAGCACCTGGTACGGCGGACTTCGACCTGGGATGGTGGCAATTGCGCTGTCAGCACTGGCCTTTAACGATTACTTCATCGAACCGATCTACCCCTTTGGGATGGATAGAACTCAGGATGCACTGCGACTTGCCTCATTTATTGCGGTGTCCCTGATTCTGACCTTCCTCAGCAATAATTTGCAAACCAGTCGACAGAAAATCGAGCAACTTAATCTCAAATTGCGAACCGAAACCGTGATGGCCATCGACCAGCGGAAGCAGATCGAAATCGCACTGCAAGAACAGGAATCCATTCTAAAATTATTTGTCCAGTTTGCTCCTGCTGGCATTGCCATGTTTGACCAGAAAATGCGCTATGTCATGGTCAGCCAGCGTTGGATTGACGACTACCATCTCCATTCATTTGAGAACCTGGTGGGGCGATCGCACTATGAAGTTTTCCCAGAGATGCCGGAACAATGGCGACAGGTTCATCAGCGGTGTTTGACAGGGGCAATTGAAAAAGGGGAGACTAACTTTTTAAGAGGAGCCGATGGAACACCTCAATGGATTTCTTGGGAGGTTCATCCCTGGTATCAGGGCAGTGGTGAAATTGGTGGCGTTATTATTTTTACACTGGACGTAACCCAACATAAACAAACCGAGGAAAAGCTAGAGCAACGAGTCGCAGAACGCACCGCAGAATTGACCCAGGTTAACAATCGCCTGCAAGTCGCCTTAAGCGAGCAGCAGCGCGTCAGTCAAGAAGTAGAGGATTTGTACAACCATGCCCCTTGTGGCTATCACTCGCTTGATGCGTCAGGCACCTTTGTGCGAATCAACGACACAGAACTGCAATGGTTAGGCTACACCCGAGACGAAATCTTATACCACAAAAAGTTTGAAGACCTTCTCGCCCCTGACAGTAAACCCATCTTCTATGAGAACTTTGTCCAGTTCAAACAGCAAGGTTGGCTTGAAAACCTGGAGTTTCAACTGATCACAAAAGATGGGGAAATTCGATGGTTCAACCTGAGTGCAACCGCCGTTCAGGACGAGGTGGGCAACTTTTTCATGAGTCGGAGCAGTTTGTTTGACATCAGCGATCGCAAGCACAACGAGGCTCAACGCCAACAAGCCGAAGTTGCTTTGAGTCAGAGTGAGGATAACTTCCGTCAGCTTGCCGAGAATATGCAAGACGCATTTTGGATCACTGATGCCAACAATCAGCAAGTGCTTTATGTCAATCCAGCCTATGAAAAACTGTGGGAGCGGGGTTCAGAGCTACTGTATCAGGATTACTGGGAGTGGCTGACTGCAATTCATCCAGAAGATCGTCCCAGGGTTGAGCAAACGCTCCAGGAGAACAAAGCACAAGGTTACTATGACCATGAATATCGGCTGATTTGCTCGGATGGTTCAATTCGTTGGGTACGCGATCGCGCTTTTCCCATTAAAAATGCCGCTGGAGAAATTATCCACTTAGCTGGGATTGCTGAGGATGTAACCGAACGACAAAGGCTGGAAGAAATCAAAGATCAGTTCATCAGTATTGTCAGCCACGAACTGCGGACTCCCCTGACGGCCATTCAGATGTCTCTGGGCTTACTGAGAACCGGGCACTATGCCAACCAACCGAAGAAGTCTCAGTGGATGATCGAGATTGCCTATCTCGACACCCATCGTCTGGTCAATTTAGTCAACGACATTTTAGATCTGGAGCGCCTAGAATCAGGCCGTGTCATCCTGGAAAAAACTCGTTGCCCAGCCGAGGATTTGATCCAGCAGGCAGTCGATCGGATGCAAACCATCGCGGTTCAACAAAACATTACCCTGGTGATCCTGCCGACTCGCGCCACCGTATTGGCCTCCAGTGATATGATTCTCCAAGTGCTTACCAACCTCCTCAGCAACGCCATCAAGTTTTCTCCTGCAAATTCCAGCGTGGAACTAGGGGCGCAGAAAGAGGGCGATCGCGTGCTATTCCAGGTGTGCGACCAAGGACGCGGCATCCCGACTGCTAAATTAGAACTCATCTTCGGACGGTTTCAACAAGTCGATGCTTCCGACTCTCGACAAAAAGGCGGAACAGGCTTAGGATTACCGATCTGTCGGAGTATTATTGAGCAGCATGGCGGCAAGATCTGGGTCGAAAGCACTTTAGGTGAAGGCAGCACTTTTTTCTTTACCTTGCCTGTTTCATCAGATCCTTAAAAGGAAGCGCTATGACTCAAAGAAGAATTTTAATCGTAGACGACGAAAATCACTTGCGAGGGCTTGTGCAGGTATGCCTTGAAGATTTAGGCGGTTGGGATACCCTCACTGCCGCTAGCGGCGAGGAATGTTTACAGATTTTGCAAACCCAGTCTATCCAGGCCATCCTATTAGATGTTTCGATGCCTGGAATGGATGGCATGGCGGTCTATGAGCAACTTCAAGCCAATCCCAACACCCAAGCCATTCCTGTCGTGCTGCTAACTGCACAGGTGTTGCCGAGCGATCGCGCCAGGTTTACTCAAATGGGGGTTGCCGGAGTCATTTCTAAGCCCATCGAACCTATGGCTTTAACAACAGAAATAGCAGAGATTTTAGGCTGGGAAAGTCAGCTCAGTATCCCACCCGCTCTCTCTTGATGGCTTCGCATTCCTTTTCAAGGACAAGGCAATCGACTATTCCAAAAAAGTGAATTATTTGTGAATTTGTACAGTAATTTTCATCACTATAAACCTGGCAATTTACTAACCTGGCAATTTAAGAACATGCAGTGTCACAATCTCGACTGACAAACGTGGAAATGTTCCCTGAACCGTCTATCCAGGAATCTCTCCGAAGGGCGAATGCCATTCGCCCCTACACCAGAAACCCATCCTGAACAGAATTCAGGGATTTTTCTTCGATTACTTTGTCGAAATGTTTCAGGACATGGTTCACCAGAAAAGACGTAGGGGCAAAAGCTCTATGAACTCTCATTGTCCTGTGGGGTAGGCATCCTGCCTGCTTGGGATCAACCCTGAAAAATTATAGACAGATTCAGCAACGCCGATTTTTTCTGTAGGTTGGGTGGAGCGCAGCGCAACCCAACATCACCGTCATAAACCTTCCTTCAATGCCAGGATCATCGAATTCAATCCAAGCGCAGCGCAACCCAACATCACCATTATAAACCTCTGTTCAATGCCAGGATCATCGAAGCCAATCCAAGCGCTCTAGTGAGGTGTTGGGTTGCGCTTTGCTCCACCCAATCTACGAGTTTGGATTTTAGGCGTTTTGTCAGCCAGCCAGGGTTGGGGCTATTCGATAAAAGTGAATTATTTGTGAATTTAAAGAAGTTACATCACTTTGGATATGTCAAACGAACAAGTCTAACATACACAAAAAAGTGAATTATGCGTGATTTTGAACAATATCTTCTATTATCGAAGACATGTCAAATAGCAGATTATTTTACAGAGCAATGTATACAAAAATAATTTTTATCGTCATATTAAAAACTCTAGGAATTTATACATAAATTTTGAAATGAGTGATCAGTTCAATATTAATGAGGGAACTATTCCTTTGTTAAATACATTTTCCTCACTAGAAATGTTTGTCGTATTCAAGTCATCGGATATCTACCCTTTAAATTGCGTTTCTAAGTTTCGACTCAATCCATTCTTCAAGTCATTTTAATTCGAGTGTGACAGCAGAATATTTTAGTTACTCTGCCTCATTGGGATCAAGCAGCTAGTATTCGAGTTGGTCAGAACCTGGCGAGACTTTCGGTTCTGAGATCGCACTCTCCATCGTGTTTCTACCCCTTTATTCGCATATTCACCATTAATGCTGGTAAGACACTTGCCAGTGCGATCGCCCCTTCCAAAAACGAGGAACCTCGATGCATAAAACAATACTGCTCTCTACACTAGGGCTATTCTTTGTCCTGCCCTTGTGCCAATCTGTCATGGCTCAATCGGTTGTCCCAGCCGATGAAGTGCAAGAATCAGCACTCCCCGATTCGTCCGTAACCTTAAACAATGCCATAGATCTGAGAATTTCACCGCGTGGCGGATTGGGTTATAACACATCTGGGGCAGGCACCAACAACTTTATTCACCTTGAAGGGTTTCTACCTTTGAGACAACAGGTCGGAGAGAACTTGACCTTTCTGGATTCTCGATTGCTGCTCGATGATGAAGGGAATCTCGGTGCCAATCTTTTGCTGGGGCATCGATTTTATGATGAGAGGGGCGATCGCATCTGGGGAGCTTATGCAGGTGCTGACCTTCGCGGCACTGACGACAGTCACTTCACTCAATTGGGTTTAGGGATGGAGAGTTTGGGACGAATCTGGGACTTTCGGATCAACGGATATCTTCCACTCGGCAATACGCGACAGGTGATTGATGAAGATATTCGCAATGGAGCCGTACAAACCCGTTCTGGGTTTCAAGGAAATCTTTTGGTGTTGGAGCGATCGCAAGAACGGCAAATTTCTCAAACGGCTGAGGCAGCGCTGGGCGGATTGGACTTAGAAGTGGGCGCAAGGTTGGCAAGATGGGATGAAGGCGATTTGCGGGGCTATGTCGGAGCCTATTTTCTAGATGGAGCAGAGGTTGATGGCGCTTTGGGCTGGAGGGTGCGCTTAGAGTCTAGACCGATTGACAACCTTCAACTCAATTTGAGGCTGCAAGATGACAGCATTTTTGGCACCAATGTCAGCTTCTCAGTGGGTCTGGCGTTTCCTCGCATTCGTCCCAAAGGCCCGATTGATGCACCTGAACGAGTTGTGGCACGGCTGGGTGAACCGCTGATTCGCAACAATAGTATTGCAGTGGAAACTCAGCAGGAAACCAGAGTCGAGGTCGATCGCACCACGCGCCCGTTAATGAACCCTGAAGAAGAGCGTCCCTATCAATTTCAACATGTCACGCTGGGAGCTACGGGCGGGGACGGCACCTTTGAACGTCCCTTTGGCACCGTTGCAGAGGCTTTGGCGGCAACTCGTTCAGATGGCAATGACATTGTTTATATAGATCAGGGCAACAATGCCGAAATTCCAGCCTTTACGATTCCCGATCGAGTCCAGGTTCTCTCACAGGCTCCAGTGCAGATTTTAGCCGGGATGCCTTTCCCTGGATTTCCGCGCCGTGCTGTGCGGCTTCCCTTTTCACCCATAACGAACTTTGATGAAGGCATCTCTGTTCAGTTGCCGCTCTCGAACGATGGACGGTTTCCTTTGATTCGGGGAGGCGGTTCAGGCAGTTTAGTGACAATGGGCGATCGCACCACCCTATCGGGATTCCGACTGGCTGATGCCGCTGAAAATGCAGTAATCGGTAATAATGTGGCCAACGTTGAAATCCGAGATAACACCATCACCAATTCGGGCAGTCGTGGCATCTTCCTCAATGGCGTTACCGAAAGCGTGGTGATGTTTAACAATACCATTACAGGTAGCCGAGGGGGAACCGGATCGGGTCAAGGGATCTTGATTCAAAACGGGGTGGATAATTCTGTAGAGGTGACGATCGCGGATCATCAATTGAGTAACAACCGAGTTGGCCTTGAAATTGCTGGAACGGGCGACACCACGCGCCAGCTTGGAGCAGAGCAACGAGTGAGCATCAATGACGCAACCCTTCAGTCCAATCGGGAACAGGGCTTGTTGATGACAGCGGAGAACTTTGCCAATCAGATTGTCACCTTTGCAGAAGGCACAATTCGGAATAATCTGGGGAATGGGGTGGAGATCTCTGCGAATCGGGCGGCTTCTCAAGAACTAACTCTGACGGAGAGTGCGATCGGCAACAATCAGGGTGACGGAATTCGCGTATTTGATGGCACTCAGGGAGGCAGTTCTACCGCAGCCCAGGAGGTCTTTATTCGGGGAAACACGATTGAAGGAAATACCGGATTTGGATTGAACCTGGAAGTCAACGAAGTCGGCACTCAAGAATTTGCAATTAGTGATAACACCATCCGCACCAATGGCAACGGGGGTATCCGGGCTGTCGCCAATAATTCGGGCTTTCAGGAGTTTGTCACGGATGCAAGCAATGAATCAGCAGGCATCAACAATAATGTGATTACCAACAACGGCGGACGAGGCGCTGTGCTGACCGCCAATGATCGAGCGACTCTAGTTGCCGATATTCAAAACAATCAACTGGAAGGGAACAACACATCTGGACAACCGGATCTGGACGTGGCAACTCGCAGTAATACGGCACAGTCCTGTGTTGTGGCTCGAAATAACACAATTCGTAGCGGAATTCGTCTGGACAACAACAGTGCGGGCAGTGTCCAAGGTCTATTTGAAGTGGGTGACATCAATACCATCTCGACACGCAATGTGGGTACTGTCACACTTGTCCCCAACGCAAGTGTCTTTACCAACAAACCCGGCGCAGCTTCCTGTTTTCGCTAAGGTTCGCATCAATTCCCAGCCTTGGCTTAAGGTTTTCAAATCAAAAATACCAATGGATCAATCATGGCGTGATAACGATGTTCTCACACCATGATTGATCCATGCGCGCCACAGTGTTCTCAATCTTCTCAAAATTGTCACTCATATTCATCATTGGAGTATTTTCATGTCTTCTCTCTCTGCAACTCAACCCGCAAGTGTTCCTCATTCCATGCCAGTTGCGATCGCCCCCACCCCCCTCTCATTCCTGGTGGTCATCCTCGATCCCAGTGTGAAAGACCTTTCGATGCTGATGGCTCATGTTGTTCCTGAAGCCACTGTTTTCCTATTGGAGGGCGATCGAGATGGCATTCAACAAATCACTGAGATCCTACAGCTTCATCCCCACCTCACCCAGGTTCATCTGATCTCCCACGGTTCGCCCGGTTGTCTCTACCTGGGCAACACTGAACTAAGTTTGGCAACGCTCGATCGCTACACCCCCCAACTCCAAACCTGGTTCACCGCATCTCCCCCTCGCTCCATCGCCCCACCCTCGCATATCCTGCTCTATGGCTGCCAGGTGGCCGCAGGTGATGCAGGAGCAGAGTTTATAGATGGGCTAAAGCGACTCACAGGTGCAGACATCACCGCATCCCAAACCCTCACAGGCAGTGCAGCTTTAGGAGGAGACTGGAATTTAGACAAAACCACCTGTGATACTCCTGTAACACTGGCTTTCCATGCGGAAGGACTGAAGGATTACCCCTTTGTTCTACCCGTTTTCAACAACCTCTACTATGGTTTATTCAGCATTGATGGGGGTTCTACGTTCAGAGAACTGAGGACGGTGAACCTCTCGACGGGTGCCTCTACTGCTGTGACGGGTACCAGTTCGACCCTGTTTGACAGTGCTGCAATGAGCCGAGATGCGATCGCAGGCCGAATCTACTATATCGAGAGGGTTAGCAGTAATGCCCGTGTTGCCTACTACGATACATTGACAGGGACACACACCCTGGTTGGCACGACAGGTGCAGCGAATACCTTTATCCGGATGGCGACTGCGGCGGATGGCACCATTTGGGCCAGTGGCACCAATAATGAACTTTATTCCATCAACCCTGGCACAGGTCAGGCCACCTTGCGCTATACGATGGGCTTTACAGCGGCGGTTGCCAGTGGGGATATGGCCTTTGATCCCAACAATGCCAACGTCCTCTATGTGACGAGAGGGGCAACAACGATTGAGCTTTACCGAATTGTTTTAAATACGGCCAATTATAGTAGCAGTACCACCACGCTGGTTGGCGACACTGGCCAGAGCGGTTCGGGTTCTGGCGCGATGGCCTTTGGCAACGATGGCAAACTGTACTCGTCTAGCAACTCCAATTTGATTGAGATTAACACAATCACAGCAGCGGCATCGATTGTTGCAACCGCCATTGGAAGTGTGGGAGACTTTACTTCACTGCCCATTCCGCAAGCGAACCCAGCCAATGCGCCAACCCCGACCACGGACAGCTACACCATTACGACCAACAGCAGCATCAACCTGCTTGCAGCGCCAAACAGTATTTTTGCCAATGACAGTGATCCCAACGGTGACCCGTTGACGCTGTTAAGTGTCACTCAAGCCAGCAATGGAACGGTAACGCTCAACAACAATCAAACTCCTTTCAATTCCAATGACGATACGCTGATTTATACCCCGAATGCCAATTTCTCAGGCATCGATTCATTCACCTATACCGTTGGGGATGGCAAAGGAGGCTACAACGTTTCGACGGTCAATATAAAAGTCAATGCACCACCCGTGCTTGATCTCGATCAAAACAATAGCACGACAGCAGGGAACAACTACCAGGCAACCTTTACTGAAGGTGGCTCAGCCGTTTCCATTGCTGATAGTGATATTGTGATCACAGATGCCAATGACACCAACCTGGAAAGTGCAACAATCGTTCTCACCAACGCTCAAATTGACGATGTTTTGGCGATCGGCACTCTCCCCGCAGGCATCAACTCAACCATTGATACTTCTGTTGCAGGCCAAATCACAATTACATTAACGGGTTCTGCCAGCAAAACCGACTACGGAACCGCCATTCGAGCCATCACATTTAGCAACACCTCCAGCAATCCCATTACAACCAATCGAACCCTCAACATTACGGTTAACGATGGGGATATCACCAGTAACATTACCACAACGACGATGGCAGTACAAGCGGTAAATGCGCCGCCTGTTGTGGATCTCAATGGCAGCAATGATGTAGGGAACAACTACAGCACGACCTTTACAGAGGGAGGTAGTCCTGTTGCGATCGCCGACACAGATCTCCTCATCAGTGATGCCGATGGCACTGACATTAATACGTTAACGTTGAGTGTCTCCAGCATTCCTGATGCAGCGAACGAGGTATTAAACATTGGCGGACAAACGATTGTCCTGACCAACGGCACAGGCGTAACAACGGTGGGCGGAACGAGCTTGGCGATCGCGGCCAACAACGGTGCTGTTTCAATCACCCGGCAAGGCGGGGGAGATATTCCGAGTGCAGATCTCCAAACGCTCCTGCAAGGGATTACCTACCAGAACAATTCGACCACACCCACTACGATAAATCGCATCATTACGGTTAAGGCCAACGATGGGACTGCGGACAGCAATCTTGCGACCAGCACCATTACCATTGATGCTAATCAGTCCCCCGTCATCGATCTCAACGGTAGCTCCACGAGTCTGGATGAGGTGGTCAACAATTTACTGGTTCCCACGGGAGATGCGCTGGCAGCCCCTCCTAAAAGTGCATGGGAAGTCCTACTGTATGCTGGACATTTTGGGGTTGCAGGGGCACCTAACCAGGGGACAGGCAACGACCAGCTTTCACAAAACGGGTTTGGCTTGGATGGAGGCACTCCCCAACTGCACGCCCAAAGCTTCATTGGTCAAGGATTAAATTCTTACACCTTCACCACAAGACTGGGCGGAACAACGAGCTTTTCTTCCTCAACAGACCCCGTTACCCGTGCGGCGACCGCCAGCGGCATCACGTTTATTAACAACTCAGCAAACGGAGCCTACGCACCCAGCACATATGGTAACTCGGGCATTTGGAGTTATGTTTTGCGTCGAGATGTGACGGAACCGACCACCATCACCATTGGCGAAGCCGGGGATTGGTTTGACGATTACGGTGAACTTTTTGTCAATGGAGTCCGCATTAATCCTGCCATTCTCAGCTTTACCAGTAATCTGCCTGCCAGTTCTATTCTCCAGGCCACAGTTCAGCCTGGAGATCGGGTTGAAGTTCGGTTAACTAATATTGGAGGGCCAGGCGGGTTCCATGTCGAATTCAGCAGCCCTGGTCTGATCCCAGATGCCAATTTTGCCAATTCCTTTACTGAGGGAAGCGCACCGATTCGTCTGGTTGACACAGATGGGGATGTGAGTGACACAGGCGAAAATGACATTACTCAACTCAATATCACGCCGAACCAGTTGCTCGATGGTGCATTTGAAACCCTGGTTCTCACCGACAGCAATTCAACTGTTCAGACGATCGCCCTCTCCACCCCTCTCAGTGCCCCCCTCACAGCTGTTTTTGGTGGCACTACCTTTAGCATTGGTTATAACGGGGCGCATCTGACCATTACCAACCAGTCGGGTGCTACAACCCCAATGGCACAGGCTGATCTGGATGCCTTGATTCGATCGCTAACCTACCAGAACACCTCAGAAAATCCTACGGCAGGCAATCGCACGTTTACGTTTAGCCTGACCGATAGTGCCAACCAATCCAGCAACCCCGCGATCGCAACCATCACAGTCACTCCTGTCAACGATCCACCGTTGATTGACCTCAATGGCAGTAATGACGCAGGCAACGACTACAGCGGCACTTTCACGGAAAATGGCGCTCCTGTAAAGATTGTCGATACTGATGCGATCGCCACTGATGTAGACGGCACGGACATTGAAACGCTCACCCTCACCTTCAACGCCATCCCTGACGGAACAAACGAAGTTTTAACCATTGGTGGACAGGCGATTCTACTCACGAATGGAACGGGAACGACTACAGTGGGAGGGACGACTTTTGCGATCGCCGCCAACAACGGCACGGTCACCCTGACGCGACAAGGCGGAGGCAATATTGCCAATGCCGATATCCAAACCCTGTTGCAGAGCGTCACCTACCAAAACAACTCAGACTCCCCCACGGGTAGCTCCCGCATCATCACCATCAAAGCCAACGATGGAATAGCAGAGAGCAATCTTGCCAGCAGCACAATTACTATTCAGCCGACTAATGATCCCCCTGCGGTCGATCTTAATGGCAATGGTGCAGGGACAAATTTCACGGTGAGTTTCCTGGAAAACACGGCTGCAACGCCTATTACTGATCCCACAGCGACGCTCTTCGATCTCGATGGCACAGATATTAACACCGTCACGCTCAACATCAGCGGTTTGCTGGATGGAGCCAGTGAGATCCTTCAGATTGGGGGGCAAGCGATACCGCTGGTGAATGGTAGCAGTGGCACGGCAACCGTGGGAGGAACTGTGTTTGCGATCGCAGGCACCAACAGCACCGTGACCCTCACCAAACAGGGAGGAGGCGATATTCCCAATGCGGATATCCAAACCTTGCTGCGAGGAATCACCTACCAAAACAACTCGGAAGATCCTAGTGGGGGCGATCGCATCATCACAGTCCTCGCCAATGATGGAAATATCGACAGCAACCTGGCAACCAGCACCATCACGGTAACAGCGATTAATGACGCCCCCGTTCTCGACCTGGATGCCAATGACAGTAGTGGTGCGACGACCTCTGACTATACGAATCGCTTCACCCGTGGTACTCCTGTAACGATCGGCGATACCGATACTCTAATTACGGACGCTGATGATACGCTAATCGAGTCTGCAACAATTCAACTGACGACAAAACCGAATGGTGCTAGCGAGAGCCTAAACCTAACGGGTGCTGCACAAGCTGCGGCCATTGCAGCCGGAATTACCGTTGGTGTTTATAATCCAACGACAGGTCAATTGCAGCTTACCGGAGCGGCTTCTCTGGCGGCTTATGAGATGGCGATCGCAGCCATCACCTACAATAATACAGCGGCAAATCCTGACCGGAGCGATCGCATCATTACGGCGATCGTCCAGGATGGAACCAGTAACAGCAATCTGGCAACGGTTACGCTTCGGTATGATACCGATGGGGATGGGGTGGTTGATGCGATCGATCTGGATGATGACAACGATGGTGTTACCGATACCGATGAGATGCAGAGTAATCCTTTGCGGGACACCGATGGCGATGGCATCATTGATAGTTTGGATCTTGACAGTGACAACGATGGCATCACCGACTTGATGGAAAGCGGTCTGTCTTTTGCTGAAATTGCCACCCTGGATACCAATCAAGATGGCATGATTGATCCGACTTATATAGTTGGAACGAACGGCTTAGCAGATGTAGTAGAAGTCTCACCGGACTCAAACAGCGTTGACTACAACAATGACGGAATTTCGGATGCGCCCGTGGATACGGACGGAGATGGCAAACGGGATTTCCAGGATCTTGATGCTGATAACGATGGCATCAATGATGTGGTGGAAGCGGGTGGTGCTGACACCGATGGCAATGGTCTAATCGATGGAACTGGCACAGATACCAATGGCAATGGCCTGGCCAATTCAGTTGATCCTGGCAATGGCGGCACACCGCTGCCGATCCCCGATACGGACGCGGATGGCAAAGCGAACTTCCGGGATCTTGATAGCGATAATGACGGTCTACCGGATTGGAGCGAGGCAGGTTTGCCCGTGACGGTGGATCAAAATGGAGATGGGGTGGTTGATGGAACAGACACCGATGGCGACGGAATTCTCGATCGAGTGGATGGTTTAATCAATGGCTACGGCGACAACAATGGCCCCGCCAGTAATGCGCTGCCCAATGACGATGGCGATGCCACGCCCAACTATCTGGATTTGGATAGCGATGGCGATGGGACACCCGATCGCATAGAGGCAGGTTTGCCCACA
>JALOOP010000437.1 GCA_025454315.1 Oculatellaceae cyanobacterium Prado106 | reverse complement strand
CCAACTCAAAATGCTCGCCTCTCTGGAATGGTTCCATTTGCCCTATCGCACCAATAGCCTCAGCACGGCGCTCTTTGTAGGGATGCATCAGCTAGCTTGGAGCTATTGGATTTGGAAAGGCTTGGAGCGACGGTTTCGCAGTCCCCATGCCACTCTATTGAGCAAAGGTCAGAGCTATCGATTCGTTGCCTTTTTCGGGCTGTTGCTGTTGGGGTTTGTTTGGCGAACCGGAGCGGACAAGGAACTGTATCAAGATTTGCTGACGCAGTTGACCCTCACTTTCTGGATGTTCCTGGGGTTGATTGCTGCATTGTCCCCCCATCGCCAAGCCCTCCAGGACTGGGCGCGCTATCGGCATCAGGCTGCTGCCAAAGATAGACGATCTTTATTGAAGGACTTGCTGTGGGGCGAGAAAAGTCCGGCAGGAGTGGCGATCGCTCTCAATCTCGCCATTGCCCTCACCCTGATGCTGCCCTGGCTATCGATGCTTTCCCCGGAAGGCGGCAAGCGCTTTATTTTGGCGATCGCTCTCTTTGCAGGCATTATTCTGGTGTTGGCTGCGATCGCCCAACTCCTCCTCACCCTCAAAACCCCCAAACGAGTCCTCTGGACCTATGGCACGATCGCCCTGCTCATTGTCGTCCCCTTCCTGGTGCTGCAAACGGGCGTACCCTTCCTCGACTCCACAAGCTGGCTCCTCTCAGCCGCTCCCTGGGCTGCCGTCGGCATGACCCCCGCCATCACTATTCTGTTTAGCGTCCTGACCCAATTCACGGTCGTTGGCCTCCTCAGTTACCGCCTGACGCGGCAACTGCAAAAGGCTGGGGCTTCTGAGTTGCAGGGCCTGCTGAAAGCCTAGAGGAGGGTGGATGGGTGGATGGGTGGATGGGTGATTTATGCAGGATATTTCTTTGCACAGTTGCCTTTCCTCTATTTGCCCTCTTCTATCCATTTTTTACCCTCTTCTATCCGTAAATTACCTCTTCTACCCCTGCCCTTCTCTGTAAATTACCTTTTCTACCCGTGCCCTTCTACCCATAAATGATTGGACAGGAAGGATTCGGCAAAGGATGAAATAGGGTTAGACAAAAAGGATGAAATTTTTGCACGAGTTTAACCCCATTGAAAAAGAAAGGCCGCCCCTCGATCATTCCATGTCCTCCCATCCTTTCCCCATTGAATCACCCATCCACCCATCCACTCATCCACCCATCCACTTCCCCATCTCCCCACTCCCCACTCCCCACTCCCCACTCCCATGAATCTCCTTAACTCCATCGGCGACTGGAATCCCCAATTGCTTCGAGAACTGAAAGGTCGGTTGAAACTTTGGAATATTGTGGGGGCGATCGCCCTCTCTCTGATTGGCCAATTTTTGTTTATGTTGACGGCCTATGCAAGGCTACCCCTAGCTTTGGCAAGCCTCAATAGTGAACATCCCTACTGCACGGGGTCATCGGTGTATGAGACATCGTTTACCTGTTTGAGAGATAGCGCCGGGAACTTTTTGTTTAATTGGACAGCCTGGTGGCGTGACAATTTTTTGTATTTCGACAAAGCGCTTTTGTTTTGTGTCATTGTGGCGGGTGTTTATTTGCTCATCAGCAATCTGGGGCATGAGGAACGCCAGGGGACGCTGGGCTTTGTGCGGTTGAGTCCAAGGTCGAATCGGGAGATTCTCATCGGCAAGGTGTTGGGGGTGCCCAGTTTGGTCTATCTGGCGCTGGCTTGTGCCCTACCGTTGCATCTGTGGATGGCGGTGCAGGGGCAGGTTGCGTTTGGAGCCGTGGTGGCCACCTATCTGACTGGGCTGTTGGGAACGCTCTGTTTTTTTAGTACGGCGTTGCTGTGGAGCTTGACGACGACCCTGTTTGGTAATCTGCAAGCCTGGATTGGGGCTGGATTTATGGTGATGATGCTGACGGTGGTGCAATCGGGAAGCAGCTATTTGCAGCCTGAATTTGCCTGGTATTTGGTGTTCAACCCTTCGCTGGTGCTGGATCATCTCACGCTAAACAGGAGTCTGCAACAGGAGTTGGCCGAACAGTTCTGGTTTAACCTGCCTTTTCGTGCCAATTTACTGAGCTGTACCCTGTTTTCCTGTGGGTTCTTTGGGGTGTGGATTTATTGGCTGTGGCAAGGACTCGATCGCCGTTTTCGCAGCCCCAATGCAACCGTCCTCAGCAAACGCCAAAGCTATGGTTTTACAGCCTGTTTCCAGCTTTCACTCATGGGTTTTCTGTGGGACAACAAGCATAGCTACTCATTGTTTGGCGGCAATTTGGCCATGCCCATCTTCACGAGTTTGATGCTGTTTGTGCTGTTGATTTTTGTGCTGACCCCAAATCAGCAGCAGCTTCAAGAATGGGCGAGATATCGTCATGGGTTGCCCAAGCAAGAACGGCGATCGCTCCTCTCTGATCTGATTTGGGGTGAAAAGAGTCCAGCTTTGTTGGCCATTGCCCTCAACCTCGTTCTGGGTCTGGGAATTTTCCTCATCTGTATCCTCGTCCCAGCTTCAGCGGATACCTTAGCAGATTTAGGACAGGGCTTCTGGTTTGCGGTTCACTTGTCGGGAGTGGTGCTGGTGCTGGCAGCGGTGTTTCAGGTGGTGCTGATGATGCGGTTGCCGAGGCGATCGCTCTGGGCTGCCAGCGTTCTGGGTGTGTTGCTGTTTGTGCCTGCGGTGGCCGTACAAATGACGTTTCCTTCCAATGCTCCGGCAGGGATCTGGTTACTGACTGCGTTTCCCTGGTTAACGCTTTCGACCTACTCATCGGCGACGGCTTCAGCCTTTACGATGATGATGGGCGCGATTGCTCAGATGAGCGCCTTTGGTCTGTTGACCTATCGCCTCCAGCGGCAGTTGCAGCAGGCGGGGCGATCGCAGACCCAAGCCATGTTGGCCTCTCTGTAACTGCCAAGATTCACCCTTGAGCGATGGCAGAAAATATCCGTCACTCACGGGTTGCGCTGCATGTTCACCCATCGACCATTCGGGGATAAAAAGCAGGGATATTGCACAATGTGCAATATCCCTGCTTTTTTCAAAGATTTTTTCAAAGATGTAGATGGAATTCGGATGGAACCGAACTACTGATATTTGACGAGGACTCCGGGTTCCCGCTGGATGGGCAGGGCATCGAGGGTGTCAATTTGGGTGCAGTACTTCAGGTCATCGTGGCAGTCAAGCCGGAGGAGTCGTTGGCCATGGCTGGCATGGTGGATCAGTCCTAAGAGATCGTTTTGCCACTGGGTGTAGAGCGCGATCGCCCCCACGACTTCATCATTGCCCTCGGCGACTTCGGGATGGTGGACGCTGAGGCTATGGGCGATCGCTCCAGCACAGACGGTGTCTTCTAGGGAGTAACTGCCTTCCCAGCCAGAACCCACAATCCAGATGGTTTCGGGTTGGTGCTTGAGGATGTAGCTGACGACCGCCGCCCGATTAATCAGGGAGCCTGCCAGGACTATTTTGGCCGCTTGGACACGTTCGAGGCATCGCGTACCGTTTGTGGTACTAATAAAGAGTCGTTTGCCGCCCATGCGATCGGGCGTGCAGTCTAGGGGTGAGTTGCCCATGTCACAGCCAGGAACAGTGGCCCCACCTCGTTCTCCGGCTCGAAGCCGCTTGTCGGGTGCCCATTGCTCACTCGTTTGCATGAGCTGGTTCATGTCGCTAAAGACCTGGACGGCCTCGGCTCCTGCCGCAAGCGCAGTGGCCATGGTACTGGTAGCCCGGAGGACATCGATGGCGATCGCACAATCCGGGAATCCCTCAGTTGGGGTCAGTTCGGGAGTATGGAAAACAGATATTTTCACAGGAGAATTCACCTGAACGTAAGCTGCCAAGCTTCTATTCTATGGCGATCGGTGTAGGAATTGGAAAGATTCGGTTAAGTGCCGTATTTTCAACAGGTTGTGGTCATTGAGCCTAGGCTATCCATCCTGGAATAGGTTCAATTTGGCATCTGAGGCTGATTCCAAGATGTGATATTCTCGATAACCTTCTAGATTACTATCGATTTATTTCCATAGGTTTAATTGAAACTTCAACTAAAACAATCATTAAGGATCGCGGCATACTCCCACTGCACCAGTCAGGATAGGAAAGCGCAAAATTGTTACAGAATTGTCTCCGATATTGTCCCCGATGTTTGAACCCCAGGTGTTGGCCTGCGGATATTGACCCACAGAGGAACCTAGAACCATGAGCAAAAAGCAAAACCGATCGGAGGTGAAACTACGCGGCTTTGGCACCGAACCTCTGCTGGTCAATCTCCAGAAGGCAGAAGCTCTGATGGCCAAGCGAGACTGGCTAGAAGCTCGGGAAATTTTGGAGGCGCTGGATCGACAGGCTCCCAACCGAGAAGATGTCCTGCGGATGCTGGGGGGAGTGTTCTATGAAACCCGCGATTGGGTCAACTATCAGTTGGTCTGTCGGCGACTCTATCAGATCACTCCTAATAGTCCAGAATCCAGCCTGATTTTGGCGACTGCCTATATGGGCGGCTACCGAACCATTTTGGCGGAACAAACCTTTCGTCAGTTTGCGGAGCGCTGGCCTGACCATCCCCAAGTACCCGACATTGAAAAGACTCTGGCGCAACTGGCAGAAGTCAACCGCAATGTGCTGGAACAGATTGGCTTACCGGATGAGTCCGCCAGTTTGGAAGTGGCCATTTTGAATGAAACGGCGCAACTGGAGATGCAGGCGGGCAAATCTGAAGCTGCCCGTCAAGTCACCGACCAGCTCCTCAAGATTTTTCCGACCTATGCGCCTGCCCTCAATAATTTGGCGCTGATGAGTGCGCTAGATGGGGATCTGGAGGAGGCGATCGCCACCACTCACCAAGTTCTAGCCACCCATCCCGAAAATCCCCATGCCCTGGCGAACCTGACTCGATTCCACTATCTCCAAGGCGAGTTTGAAACCGCCCAGCAGTCCGCCCAGCAGCTCATGGCCATTTCTTCCAATTTGGTGGATGTTTGGCAAAAGCAGGCCGAAATTTGCAGCTTTTCGGGCGATGATGAGGCGGTTCTGAAGCTATTAGATCACGCCAAAGCGGTCATGGACGCGGATACCGATGACAAGCCCGAACCGGGAATTTCCGCCTTGCTTTATCATCTAGCCGCAGTGGCCGCCTATCGCTTGGGCAATGAGGATCGGGCGCGACAGTACTGGCAGGAAGCTCTCAAGATCCAGCCCGGATTTGGTCTGGCGATCGCCAATCTGCGTGACTTGCAAAACCCGTTATCCGATCGCAATGCAGCCTGGGCTTTTGATCCTAGCTACTGGATCAGTCCGCGTGCCTCAGCGGGAGTGCTGCGGTTGCAGGAGGCCGCTGAAACCAACGATGAGGCACATCTGGGTGCAGTCACCTTGCAATATCTCCAGGATTTTCCCGAGGTGAAGCTGCTGATCCCCGCCCTGCTCGATCGCGGTGACCCGATCGCCCGTCAGTTGGCGCTCAACCTGGCCTTTGCTGCCAAACTCCCCGACCTCGACCAAGCGCTCAAGGACTTTGCCCAAAGCCAGCGCGGCACCGATGAAATGCGACAACAGGCGGCGCAATATGTGTCTCGCCAAGGACTCTTCCCCGATCGCCAGGTTCGCCTCTGGCTGAACGGCAAATGGCATAATCTGATGCTGCTGGGCTACGAAATCCACGGCGAACCACAGTATCAACATTCACCCCAGATCCAGAAATTGAACGAAGAAGCGGTCGCTGCGATCAAAGCCAACCATTGGGATACCGCGTTCAAACTGCTGAAACAGGCGATTCGCAGCGAACCCCATTCGCCTGACTTGCGCTATAACCTGGCCTCGGTCTATGAGCGGCAGGGAAAGATCAATGAATCTATGGTCGTGATCGATGAACTCTATCAAGAAAATCCAGAGTATCCCTTTGCGTTGTTGGCGATCGCCCGTCGTCACATCAAAGCTGGAGAACTCGACCAAGCGGAAGCGCTCCTAGAACCCCTCGTCAACCGCAAACGCTTCCACTACAGCGAGTTCAACGCCTTCTGCGACACCCGACTGGAACTCTACGTGGCA
>JALOOP010000436.1 GCA_025454315.1 Oculatellaceae cyanobacterium Prado106 | reverse complement strand
CCTTTCCCCTTTCGCCTTTCCCCTTTCGCCTATTTCCCGTAAAACACTTCCTGCCAGCCTTCTTCGCCGAATTCTTGCTGGTATTCTTCAATCACCCAAGTGAGATCCTTTCCTTGGCGTGCGCCGATCTTCGCCAGGTAATTGCGGTATTCAATTTTGTCGTTTAAGGAAGGGTTATCGCCGAAGATGAGGCCGCGATACCAGGTAACATCGGGCGAACAGCCGAACTCCTGACGAAAGCGGTTCTTTGTCCAGTTGGGCGATGCGCCTTCCTGGAACGATCGCCGTCGATGCACCTGCAAAAACTCGAGCATTTCCTGTTTGTGCATCTGGCGCAGTTTGTGTTCGCTATGGACTTCCACCAGGGCTTCGGTACGGATCTGCGGTTCGGTTTCCCAAGCAAATCCACAGCCAGGGCATTGGGTGATGAAGCCCCAGACGAGGCGATTGCACTGGGGGCATTGCTTGGCGGGTTTGGCCTGGGAGTCGCCCGGATCGCGCTGGGTGGGCAGACGATAACTCTGGGTGTCTTCCGGGAAGCCCAGTCGCTGGAGATTCCCGGCCTGATCCAGGATGATGCCCTGGGTTTTTCCGGTTTGGGGAGAAATCCGCATAACTCGGCCAATCTGCTGAATGTGCAGCGCTCGGGACTGGGTGGGGCGCAGCAGCAAACCGACCTCGACGCTGGGTTCATCAAAACCAATGCTGATGACGTTACAGGAGGTCAACACTAGCAGTTTCCCTGACCCCAGTTCCCCGTAAAGGCGATGGCGTTCTTTGATGGGCGTGCCCCCGTCCACCAGGTCAGCCGATACCCCGATCGCCCGAAACGCCTCGGCCACATGACGGGCATGTTCAATATCAACACAGAAGGCGATCGTCCGTTTGCCGGGAGTGAGACGCTGCCATTCTTCGACAATGCGATCGACTAATTCGGGGCGATCGCAAGCATTCTTCAGATCCCGCTCATCGAAATCCCCCGCCACCGTTCGTACCCCAGCCAGATCAATCTGGGTGTCCTTGGGCATCCCGTAGTAGCGCATCGAGGACAGAAAGCCCATCTTCTGGAGTTCCGCAGGCACGGGAGATGCCACCAGGGTTTGCATATGGTCGCCAAGCTGTTCTTTGCCAAGGCGGTAGGGGGTGGCGGTCATGGCCAAATGGACGGCCTTGGGGTGGGTTTCGTAGATGATTTCCTGGCCAATCTGGCTAAAAACGGTGGTGTGACCTTCGTCGAAAAATACCACATGGGCTTTCCAGGTGCGCCACCAGTCTCGCTGAGCCATGGTTTGAATACTGGCAATCTGAATCGGGGCGGTGGGGTCTTCCTTCCAGCCTGCTTTGATAAACCCACAGCGCAGCCCAAACGCCTGCATCTTTTCGTAGGTCTGACCCACTAAAACATCCAGATGGACAATAAACAGCAGCCGACAGCCTCGTGCCACCGTATCCGCACAAATTTTGCCGCCAATCACCGTTTTCCCGGCTCCAGTTCCGGCAATGATGGCGATCCGGCGATGGCCTTCCCCGAGCTTGATGTAGAGATCTTTGATGAGTTGATTTTGATAGGGGCGCAGGCTGGGCGGTGCGGGCGGGGGCGATCGATCCTCTAGCTGCATCTTTCCTCCAGATGCTTGGTCACTCCAATAGTACTGATATTATGCGGCAAAATTCAAAATGAGCAAAAGACTTTTATAATGGGGGGCATTCCTGACGGAGGTGAGGCTATGACCGCAAAAGAACAACTGCTAAAGGAAATCGAACAACTCCCTGACAGTCTGGTTGAAGCTACCCTTCAATTTCTTCGCAATGCAAAAGCTGATCTCAATGGGGTTCCCTCTCCAACCTGCGCCCCTGCCCAACCCGCTGCTGCTCTCTTAGCAAACCTTGCTGCCCTCCCCCTAGAAGGAGATTCAGATGCATTCTCTGGTCAAACCTGATATTCAACAAACTTGGTCAGTCTTTCGTCGTTTTTCAGACAAAAACTGGAGCTTTACGGATTGTTCAAGCAAGATTGTTATGGAACAATTTCAGATCTCCACGGCTTTTGTCTTTGATCATCATTTTCGCCAATTTGGCTCCTATGGTGCAAAAGCCTTGCTCAGCAAGGGCTTAACTTTTCTTGATAAAACGTCCGATCGCTGAAATGGCGCAAAATCGTTCCGAATTTGGAATTGCTGCTTGATGTGACCCTAAAACCGATCAACATTCAACACAAAACTGGGTAAAACATCCTCCCCCGATAACTGCACTGGCAGTGCCAACACCCGGACTTCAGCCCCGGCCTGATAAATTTCCACCTGCTGATCTTGCGGATTCAACAACCAGCCTAGCTGTACCCCATTGTCCAAATATTCCTGCATCTTGGCTTGCAGCGTGGAGAGATCATCGGTTTCAGAGCGCAGTTCAATGACAAAATCAGGGGCGATCGGCGGAAAGCGCTTGCGTTGTTCGGGCGTTAAACTGAGCCATCGAGGTTGGGATACCCAGGCTACATCGGGCGATCGCTTGGCTCCATTAGGCAACTGAAAAACTGTAGATGAACTAAACACCTGTCCCAGTTGCGTTGCCTCGTTCCAGTTCCAGACCTGAGCATTCAGCCTCGATTCTCGATTTCCGCTCTCTCCACCCACCGGGGACATAACAATCAAGGCTCCTTGTGCCGTTAGTTCAAATCGCAGTGCCTCATTACTGTGACAGAGTGCATAAAATTGGGCATCGGTCAAACCGAGGCGGGAAATGTCGATCGTCAAAGCTTCAGTGAGGGTTGCCATGGGGGTAATTGCGATCGCACAGGGCTACTTGGATTATACATTCCGTCCTTGCTGTGAGATAGACGAGTTGCTTCTCTCGTTGGGATGGGGAGATGGGGAGAAAATACAATGACCTTTCGTTGTTTCCTATTGATGAATTCTTTTTGATGAATTCGTTGGGAACTCCGCAATTCAATCCAAGTGCCCCCTTTCCCCTTTCCCCTTTCGCCTTTCGCCCTTTCCCTTTCCCCTTTCCCCTTCTAATGCTCATACAACGGCAACCGCACCCGAAAACAACTGCCAACGCCCACCTGGCTGCTGACGCTGATTTCTCCTTCGTGTTGTTGGGCGATCGCCTGAGCAATGGCCAACCCTAGTCCTAACCCTCCCGAACGGTGCGATCGGGCGCGATCGGCACGCCAAAAGCGCTGAAAAATCAGATTCAGTTGGTCAGGAGCAATGCCACAGCCCGTATCCTCAACATTGACCAGGATAAACTTGCCAATCCGCATCATTGACAGCGTCACCACCCCTTGAGCCGGAGTATATTGCAACGCATTCTCTAGCAAATTAGAAAACAATCGATTAATTTTGGCCGAGTCTCCCATCAGGAATAAACCGCTGACCAGATTGGTTTTCAGTGCAACATTTCGCTCCTGTGCCTGGGGTTCCAATAGGGTGACCAATTCTTGCAGAAGTTTGTCTAGCAAAATCGGCTTTTTCTCCACGATCGGGAATGCGCTGCCTGCCGGGTTTGCCCGAGCGAGGAACAGGAGATCTTCGACCAGGCGCGTCATTTGGTTGGTGGCACTGGCGATCGCCGTCAATTTTTTAATATCCTTGGGGTGAATTCGCTCCGGATGTTTCAAAATCACATCAATGGAAGTTTTAATCGCCGTCAGGGGACTACGAAGTTCATGGGAAGCGTCCGCCGTAAATTGTTTGAGCTGGTCTAAACTTTGGCGCGTGGGTCGCAGCGATTCGTTCACCAACCAGGTGCCCCCAATGCCAATCAACCCCAGCGCTACCACGCCACCCACGCCAAACCCCCAGCGCAGCCAGTTCACAATTTCCTCAATTTCGGCGATCGACTCACTGGCTCGAATATAGCCTTCTAATTCCAGCTTCTGCTCCGCATCCGGGTGACGCGAATAAACCGTAATCGTATAGGTGCGAATCTGTTCTCGCTGAAGCGTGAGAATCCCTGGACGCGGCGGCAACTTCACCTGAATAGAACCCTGCGTCGCCAGCACCTGCCCTTCTGCATCAAACCAACTCAAACTCTGACGATTGCGCCGAAACAAATCCTGCCAAGGAATCTCTTCCCGATTGTCCAAATGCTGATCGCCTTCCAGTTTAATACTCGTCAAATTCAACGCCGCAGACTGTGCCAAAGTCAACAATCGATTATCCACCTGCTGATACAAACTACTCACAAAAAACAAATACACCGCCGAAGCCGAAGCACCCAAAACCACCGCCATCACAGTGAGATAGGCGAGAAGTAGACGGCCTCCGAGGGTGCGGATGATGGTCATGGGGATGGGGGGAGTGGGGAGTAGGGAGTGGGGAGTAGGGAGTAGGGAATGGGGTTTACCTCTGCGTCTCTGCGGTTTATTCACCCGTGTTATTGGTGTCGCTCCTTTCCCCTTTTCTCTTATCAAACGCTCACCTCCAGCCCCTTCAGCCGATATCCCAAACCATGCACGGTTTCAATCAAATCGGCGGGTGCGCCGACGGCTTTGAGTTTTTGGCGGAGGGCTTTGATGTGGGTGCGGACGGTTTCTTCGGCGGGGGGTTCTTCTAGGGACCAGAGGCGCTCCAGGATTTGGCTGCTGCTGAAGACGCGGCGACCATTGCGGAGGAAGAGTTCCACCAGGCCATATTCTTTGGGGGTGAGGGAGAGGAGTTGGTTGTTGTAGAAGACTTCGCAGGTGCTGGGGTCGAGGCGGAGGGCACCAAATTCGTAGACGGGGGGCAGGGCAACGCCACCGCTGCGGCGCAGGAGCGATCGAATTCTGGCCAGTAATTCGGTCAAATCAAAAGGTTTAACCAGGTAATCATCGGCACCCGCATCTAGACCGAGGACGCGATCGCCCACCGTATCCCGAGCCGTCAGCATGAGAATGGGGGTGGTACAGTTGCGCGCACGGTATTGTTTACACAGCGTAACACCGTCAATATTCGGCAGCATGACATCCAAAATAATCAAATCGTAAAGATAGGCATCCATCAAATCCCAGGCGCTTTGACCTTCGTAAGCAACATCGATCACATAGTTCTGATCGCTTAGATCTTCTGCTAAAGCATCCGCAATGCGCTCGTCGTCTTCCACCAATAGAATCTTCATGAATTGAGCCTCATCGAGTTCGCAAACTAGAATTCGTTCAGAATTCATCGATGCTATCTTATCCACAAACGGCACTTTTGGGTATTCGTCCAAACATTTTAGGGGCGCTGCACCCAGTACAGCACCCCCAAAATATCTGACTAAATATCTGGCTAAATCTAGCTAAACAGACTGTCCAAACAGATGGTCAGACTCTAGTTGCTCAGCATTTGTTGAACTTGCTGCTGCAAGGAGGAATCCTGACGCACAGCAACCAGAATTTCGTTGAACCGCTGTAGCTGTAGCCCTTCAGAGCGAATGGCCTCCTGCCGTTGGGTTTGGGTTTGTTGCTGAATCGACTCCAGTTTAGAAATCACCGATTGGTAAGCTTCCCGTTCCTCGGGGGTGGCATCGGAAGCCGTGGCTTCTTGGGTCGGCTGTGGAGCACTACCGGGCTGCTGAGTGCTGCTTTGGGAGGTGTAGATCTCTCTGAAGCGATCGGGGGTCAAGCCTGCTTCTTCGATCGCCTCGGTCACCTGCTGTTGGGCAGTCCGCTCAATCTGCTGCAACTTGGGAATGGTGTTGGCAAACTGCTGGAGTTCAGAAGAACTGATCTGGGTGGCGCTGGGGCTTGTGGGCGTTTCAGAGGCACCGGGCGCAGCGCTGCCAGGGGCAGGAGCCGCAGGAGCCGCAGGAGCCGCTCCGGGTGCGGGAGCCTCAAGGGAGCCAGCGCCGCCGCTGGGACGGGTGGGGGCTGCACTGGGTGCAGGAACTTCGGTAGCGCCACCGGGCTGACCTTGAGCCAGGGTTTCTGCGCTATTTGCGTTGTCACTGTCCTCGCTAGATTGCCCAGAAGCTTGCTCAGAGGCTTGCTCAGAGGCTTGCTCAGAGGCTTGCTCAGAGGCTTGCTCAGAGGCTTGCTCAGAGGCTTGTTCAGAAGCTTGCTCAGAGGCTTGCTCAGAAGCTTGTTCAGAGGCTTGTTCAGAGGCTTGTTCAGAGGCTTGTTCAGAGGCTTGTTCGGAGGGCTGAGACTCCATGTCCGGGGCAGAACTCTGGGGCTGGAGACTATCCGGCTTGGGTTCTGACGGCGTGTTCAGGCTACCGGGAGAGGTGGTGCTGCCTGGAGACATTTCACTGGGCGCACTCTGGGGAGAAAGGCTATCGCTAGGCGCATCCGGACTCACACTGGGAGAGGTCATCTCGCTGGGTTGATCCGGTCGCAGTTGCTCAGGTTCAGTGGCATCAAGGCGAGTATCGGAACTGTCCTGGGTGGAACTGTCTTCAATAGAACTGGGGCTGGAAGTCGAAGGTGCCGCACTGGGCTGAGCGGTGCCACCCTGACAGCGAGAGTTGAGCGGGAAGTTTTCGCAGAGAATTTTGAATCCTTCAGCGGACAATTGAAACTCGGGAGGTTCTGCCGAAGATTCGCTAGAGGACTGTGCTCCAGCGGGGGCGCTGAGAAGGACACTGGCTCCAACGATGCCCAACAGAGTAGACAGGGTTTTGAACGAGATAGAGCGATCGCGCATGTTCGTTAACTCCTAAAAAAGGTAAATTGATTTGCAATAGCGACCAATGTCTGAGCGACCAATGTCTGAACAGACCACCTGTCTGAGCGAATCACCTGTCAGCCTCAAGGAGAGGCGTTGCCTGTTCCCGAGCCGCTTGGAGAAGCTGGAGAAGACAGGGAATTGGTCGGTGAAGGAGCAGCAGGCGATGCCGGACTTCCTGGAGTCAATGCTCCGGGAGCAGACACTCCGGGAGATTGCGGCGATGGAGTCATAACTCCTGGTGATGATAATCCCGGTGAGATAGTTGGGGATGGATTTGGCGATACTGTTGGGGACGAATTTGGTGATAGCGTCGGGGACAGATTTGGCGATATCGTCGGGGATATTCCAGGAGATGAACCAGGAGATAAGGTCGGGGACTGTAATCCACTTGGTGTAGAACTGCCAGGAGACGGTGTAGAACTGCCAGGAGACAGTGTCGGAGAGGGCGCTCCCAAACTGTCTGGAGATAAGGTCGGGGAAGCCGTGGGCGATAGCAAATCGCGGGCTCTTCCAGGGGCAGGACTACTTAGACCAGGAGATGCCGTTGGAGTCGGGCTACTAGTTTGGGCAGAGCGGCTATTCACGGCACCGCCTGCACCGCCTACGGGTTGGGTTAGAACGATATTGCTACCAGGTTGACAGGCGGACAGAATCGACAGGGTGGCGATCGCCAGGGACAAAATAATGTACCGGATTGGCATGAAAAAATGCCTCCAAACTTGCAATTTTTCTAATCGTCAATCACTTGCTGCATCTGATTTTGAGAAGCGTTATTCAGTAGACTTTGTGGGAAATTTGGTTCAGCGCTGGTTTGCTGTCCCCGACAGAAATTTCCAAAAATGAATCTGATGATTAAAATTCGCAAGGGATAGAACTTGCGAACAATGGGAGCGATCGTTGGGAGCGATCGTTAAAGTGCGATCGCGAAAAATAAACCAAGCCACAAGTGACTCTCCACGCTGGATCACAAGTTTGCTAAATGGAAAGAGGAATCCCTGAATGAGACTTCAGAAATCGGCAATAAAATCCATTCAAAAACGCTCTGTGAAACAGAATTGCCACAAAAATCACAGATTAAGGTAGACATCATGCAACAAAGCGTTGAAGCTTTTAGGAAACAAGTTGTCTACGCAATGAATATTCTCCTCAAAAACAGAACAAGCAATAACCCTGCTGATTCTTTTAACTATGACCCAAACGTTTCTAACCTTCTGCCTGTTTCCACACTAGGATTCACACTCACTCACCCTTCGGAATTGGGTGAGGTATCTGAAAATACAGATGCGTGTAACCATGCATTACCTTAGACACAAGATGTGAAGTTTTTGTGAAGCGCGGTGAATTGGTGGATGGGTGGATGGGTGGATGGGTGGATGGGTGAAGCTTTATTGGGGCAATTTCTAAACAAAGGGTGCGAATTGAAAAAGCTGTGGGTAAGATGAAGTCGCCTAAAAGAGCGAAAGTCGAGCAGGAGAATAGTATTGTGAGATTACCAAGCCTTACAAACT
>JALOOP010000056.1 GCA_025454315.1 Oculatellaceae cyanobacterium Prado106 | reverse complement strand
ATGGGCGAATGATGAACTGGGATGAATACAGACAAAAATAGATGAAAACTGTTAAGAGTAGAAGGAGAGGCACAAAGTCTTACCCATCCACCCATCCACTCCCCACTCCCCACCCCCTATGCCCTCGCTCCTCCCCGAACAAGTCCAGCAGATTAACCAACTCGTGCGCCGCTGTGGTCAGCAGGCTCGGCAGATGGCGACTGAGGAATTTCAGGTCTATGAAAAAGGCGTGAATGACTATGTCACCAATGTCGATCGCACCTTAGATCAGCTTCTGACGGAGCGGCTGACCCAGCTTTTTCCAGGGGATGGGCTGATTAGCGAAGAGAACGCCGATTCTTGGGAGACGATTCACCTGCGCGATCGCCGACTGTGGCTGATTGATCCCCTGGATGGTACGGATGACTTTATTCATCGTAAGCCGCACTACTCGGTGATGGTGGGGGCAATGGCGGACTATCAGCCCTGTGCGGGTTGGGTTTATGCGCCGGAGTTTGACCAGATGTATTTCGGCGGCGAAGATGTAGGGCTGTTTCAAATCGATAGCAATCGCGCGCCCACGCCCCTGATCCCCAAAACGCCAGCGCTGCCTGCGCCTGACTTTTGCCCGATTCTGATTGGCTACAAGGATCAGAAACGGTATGGAGAGGCGATCGTGAAGCAGGTTCCAGCCGCGAAGTTTGATAGCATTGGCAGTTTTGGGCTGAAGGTGCTGCAAGTGATTCAAGGGCACGCGGGGCTATACCTTTACCTCAACGGGCGGGTCAAACTGTGGGATACGGTGGGGCCTGTGGCGTTGGCGCAGGCGGCAGGATTGGTTTGCTGTGATCTGGCCGGGAATGCGCTTCGGTTTAGCCCTGATGCCATTGATATTCCAACGCTTGCCCATCAGCAGCCAATTATCATTGGCTGGCCTGCTTATGTGAATGAATTGCGATCGCGTCTCGAAACCGCTGTAGCTCTAGCTTAGATTCCACGGTCATGAGGTGTCGGTTAGGCGTGGAGAGCAGAAGGACGCTGCTGAAGAACCATTAAATCTCAACCGCACCAGAGGCCGAGTCAGGAATTTGTCTCCCTGGTTTTGTTAGTAAATATTACAGCAGTTGTCGCTTGGATCATCCCGAGGATCTATCAGCCTAGAACCCTAATGTTTAGGGCTTCCTTGTGGCTTATTAGGCTGACAACCGCTGTCAGGTGAAGGTTATATCCTGAACACTCCTGCAAAATCGATGAGCGGGGATATCTCTTGGAACAAAGAATTCTCAAAAATTCTTGAAAAACCTTACTGATCCCACCTAAAAGTCATGGAAGAACATGATTAGAGTCCCTAAAATATTGACAAAAATCTCGTCGTAGGTTTTTCACCATCCCCCATTTTCTGAATCGCGATTTCCAATCCTCGAATTCCCAAAGGGCAATTGCCAAACTTGGAGCGTTCCCCCTAACCTACGTTCCAGAATTTCCCCTCAGAATGACAGTCCCCCTGTGAGTTGCCCTTCCGGAGCCTAGTCGTTTTGACTAAAATCTCCGTATGCTAATCCCTCACCTGGAAAAGCGACACCTCCCCATTGACCAATTCCCTGAGCTTGGTAGCCAAAGAGCAGGAATTATCTTGCATAGCTCAGACTATGCGGAACAACCTTGGTCAAATTTGGAACATTTCAGACTCGGATGGCGACTTTTGATTCAACATGCCGCATGAACCTTTAGGGTATTGCCGGGATAGCCTGGGTGATACTTGTTACCGCTTAGGCGCAACACCATTGCAATTCCCAAGTTCATGCACTGGATACAGCAACAGGATATAGAGACGGAGACGATCGCACTGTGACGACAACAACCTACCCCCTGCAATCAGGGACAACCGCTGGGACAACCGCCACATTCTCCCCAGAGCATGTGCAACAGTTTTTACACCAAATTGAAGCAAAATTGCTGAGTAGCGAAACCTATCAGCAAGCCCTGACCACGCTGCAAAGCCGTCTGGGAGAAATCGCCGAAGACTTCCAATCCCTGCTGACCAATCTAGGCCGCGAAGCGATTCAACTCACCCTTCACCAACTGGCCACCGAAAAACAGACTGAAGCAGACTCGACCTCAGCCAATGCTGAATTTGTCACCGTCACCGATGCGCCCGCCTCTGAAGCCGTCCAGGATTTTGCTCAGAAATCGGCTACCCCTCAAACTGCCAAAAGCGCAGTCGCTAAAGAAGACTTGAGCGATCGCGACCTCAGCATTCTCCAGCTTGGCCAGCAAATCAAACAGCTACGCCAAACCAAAGGCATCACCCTGAATCAGCTCTACAACCAAACCTACGTACCGCTCCACCATCTCAAAGCGCTCGAAGCCGGACAACTCGATCGCCTCCCCGAAGACATCTTCCTTCGAGGTTTTGTCCGTCGCCTCGGCGGTGCCTTGGGTGTCGATGGTGCTGCCCTAGCCGCCCAGATTCCCCAACCCGCCCAACCCAAGCGCATTGTGCCCTCCTGGCAAAAGCGCCATTTCAAGCCGATGATCCAGCTCAGCCCCGTCCATCTATATGTGGGCTACGCCACACTCATGGCCGGAGCCGTCGGCGGACTCACCTGGGCCACCCAACCGCCCCAACCCCAAAGCGCCCAACCCCAAAACTCTGCCGTCCCGGAAGCCGAGATGCGATCGCAGACCAACACCCGCATCCAAGCCAACCAGTCCAAACAGCAGGCCGCCAACCTGGCACAAATGAATGTCTCGCCGCCGGAGACTTTGCCGAATCGCTAGGAGTGAAGGGGAAAGGGGAAAGGGGAAAGGGGGGTTACCCTGTGTATCTCAGAGATTCTGGGAACTCTTGTTGTTCTTTCACTGTTGTTCTTTCACTGTTGTTCTTTCACTGTTGTTCTTTCACTGTTGTTCTTTCACTACTGTTCTTTCACTGTTGTTCTCTCACTACTGTTCTCTCACTACTGTTCTTTTCACTCTTACCAGGAAAAGGAGACGACCAGCTCATCTCCTTTTCCCGTTATCCTTTTACAGTTTGCAAACCATCGAATACCTTCTTCCTTCTCCCCAAAAATGGTTGGGTGAATCAGAGTCCCCCCTTTCCCCTTTTCCCCTTCCCCTTTCCCCTTCTTCCCCATCTCATACGGGTTGCCGAAAATCTCCCCAACTCCGCTTGAACGCAGAGGCGAGATGGATCGCACTTCGATAGGATAGGAATCGATAGATCCACGTCATCTATTTTGCGATATAACTTTGAAGGTTCAATTGCGGCAAGTCCATGTCCGATCGGTTTAACAGTCGTGATACTCGGGATACATCCCTCATCCGCGCCACCCCGTTCTTTGGGGGGCTACCTGATGCTGCGGTTGAGCAGGCAACGGCTCATGCGGTGATTCGCAACCATCCGGCTAATCAGATTATTCTGCTGGAAAATGACTGGGGCAGTTCGGTGTACTTCATCCTTGAAGGCTGGGTGAAGATTCGCACCTACAACCTCGATGGCAAAGAGGTCACCCTCAACATTCTTGGCAAAGGCGAAGTCTTCGGCGAAATGGCTCCCCTTGACGAAGCCCCCCGCTCCACCGATGTCATGACCCTGGTACCCGCCGTTATTGCCAACATCCCCGCCCAAGACTTTGTCCAACTCCTGGGAGCCGAACCCCAGGCCGGAATCCGCCTTGCCCAACTGATGGTACGACGACTCCGCCAGGTCAACCGTCGCCTCCGTCTGCGCGAGTCCGACAGCACTTCCCGCGTCGCCGATGTCCTCCTCTTCCTCGCCGATGGCCAAGGCATCCGAGGCGAACAAGGCATCGAAATCCCCAACCTGCCGCACCGAGAACTCAGCAGCCTCAGCGGCCTTGCCCGAGAAACGGTCACCCGAGTCCTCAGCAAGCTAGAAAAGAAAGGACTGATTCAGCGCAATCAGGATGTTCTGTGCATTCCCAACTCCGATGCCCTAGAGAGAATCTTGGTCTAAGGCGATTTCCAGCTAATCACATCCCCAGTTTTAAGGCTACCCTGTCCGCAAAGGATACTGTGTCCACACAAGTCTGGGTTGTTCTCTCCTTTTGAATTTCGCGCGCCCCCCAGCCCCCAATTTTGGGGAGAGCCGAGCCTTCCTCATTGAAGGTTCTCTTTTTTCACAAGCTGCAAATTCTGATTAAAAAATAGGGATCGACAAGGTAAACCCAGGGAGAACATCTTCGCCGGAAAGTTCGATGGGTAAATCTAAAACTTCGACTGTTGCTCCCAGACGATAAATTTCAACCCGCTGATCTTGGGGGTTGAACAACCAGCCTAAACGAACGCCACCGTCTAGATATTCCGCCATTTTGGCCTGCAATGTTTCTAGATCATCGGTGGCAGAGCGTAGTTCAATCACAAAGTCAGGGGCGATCGCCGGAAATTTGCGCTGTTGCTCCGGGGTTAGGGCATTCCATCGCTCGTTGGCAATCCAGGCGGCATCGGGCGATCGCTTCCCCCCATTCGGCAGCCGAAAAACGGTTGAGGAACTAAAAACATGCCCTAGCCCAGTTTGGCGATTCCAGATCCCCAGATCAACGATTAAACTCGCCTCACGTTTACCACTCTCACCGCCAACCGGGGACATAACAATCAGTTCTCCTTTCGCAGTCTGTTCAATACGCCATTCTGAATTGTGCTGGCAAAGCTGATCAAATTGATCATCCGTCAGGCCAACGGTTTGGATATCGAGAACCAGAGTTTCCATCATGGGAGTGATAGGGTGAGAGCGCTTAGCTTCAGGATAAACGACCTGAGTGACGATGCAGAGACTCTTTCATCGTATTCCAACTTAATGGCAACAAAACGGGATTCACGCAACCTAGTTCGCGTAATCCAGCCTAAGACATTTAATTCGCGAAATCTAATTTGCAAAATCTAGTTCGCGAAATTCAATCTGCGAAATTCAATTTGCAGAATCTAGTTCGCGAAATCAGCTAGCGAAACCAAATTAGTCCGCCCAGAGTCAGCACAACGATGCCCAGTGCAATCCAGACAAAGTCGTTGTCTTTGGTATTGACCTGACTGAGATCGATGGGTTCGGGTTCGGGCTGCGATCGCTTCCGACTCGCCTCTGTTCGGACAGGGACATATTGGGAAGCGCCCTTGGGTCTGCCCTCGGGGTCATCCAGATTGCTCAAGTCTGGAATTTTGGTCATCCATTCCTCCTTGAGCTTGAGCTTGGGCGCTTTGAGGATATAGATCATCCGGCGACTTTGCTTGCGGGTTTTGAGATCGGGGTGAGCGCCTAGCTTTTCACAGAGGGCGATCGCTTCCAAATTTTGCCCTGCCGCCTGATAGGCATTCACTAGCCAGATCTGAACTTCGCCCCCCAGCTTGGAATTCTGCCCCGCCAAATTCACCGCCTTCTCCAACTGCTCCACCGATTGGCGATATTGACCGCGCTCGAAGGCACTCTTGCCGGAGAGGAAATACTGTTCTGCCAGTTGGTCGTTAGTTTCAGTCATGGCACAAGCGGTAGAAAGTCGGTTGTTCTGGAGCCAGGGTTAATCAACCCCATTTATCAGCCCTATTTACAAGCTACAGTCCTAGGCGACAATTTTGGAGCCAATGCCTGCATCATCGGTAAAAATTTCCAGGAGCAGCGCGTGGGGAATGCGGCCATCAATGATGTGGGCGGCGCGAACACCTTGGGCGAGCGATCGCACACAGCAGGTTACCTTGGGAATCATGCCGCCGCCGACCACACCCGTGTCAATTAAGGCTCTCGCTTCTCGAATATCCAGCGTGGTAATGATCGTGGACGCATCTTTGTAGTCTCGCAGGATGCCCGGTGTATCGGTCAAGAGAATCAGCTTCTCGGCTCCCAGTGCGGCGGCCAGTTCGCCAGCGACCGTATCGGCGTTGATGTTGTAGGACTGCCCAGCATCATCGGCTCCCACGCTAGACACTACGGGGATATAGCCCTCTTTGACCAGGGAATTAAGGACTTTGACATCGATCGCACTCACCTCCCCGACAAAGCCAATTCCTTCCTGATCCGCAGGACGCGCTTTGATCAGATTGGCATCCTTGCCGCAGAGGCCAATGGCCGAACCACCCGCCTGGTTAATCAGCGCCACAATTTCCTTGTTGACGCGCCCCACCAGCACCATTTCCACCACATCCATCGTGGCTGCATCCGTCACCCGCAGGCCATTCTTAAACTGTGGCTCAATGCCCAATTTATCGAGCCAGGAATTGATCTCAGGGCCGCCGCCATGCACGACCACGGGGCGCAAGCCCACATAGGAGAGCAGCACAATATCGCGAATGACGCTTTCTTTGAGAGTGCCGTCTTTCATGGCCGCGCCGCCGTACTTGACCACGACGGTTCGACCAGAGAACTGTTGGATGTAGGGCAGCGCTTCGCTGAGTACCCGAACGCGATCGGCATCGGCATTCTGGAGGGGGAGATCGTTAGACATGGGCAGTTTCAAGGGGCTAAATGTAAGGTAGCTGAAAGTTTACCAGCAACCTACCTACTCTGGTGTAGATTCTGATGCAGCATCGGGGTGTCTTTCAGGTTTAAGCACCTGTTGAATTTCGTCTAATATCCGTAGAGCCAGGGCATCTGGGGTTTCGGCAGGACGCACGGTGATACGCACATCGGCCTGGGCATAGAGCGGCTGTCGCTGTTCCATCAAGGTTTGTAGCTTCTGGGTCATATCAGTGTCTTGCAGGATGGGACGAGTCTGGTCTTGTTGGAGGCGATCGCCCAATTCCGCCAGAGGCACATCCAGCCACACCACAATCCCATGCCGCAGATAGCTCCAGTTTTGCCGCTGTAGGACAATCCCACCCCCGGTCGCTACGGCCAACCGCTGATAGGCCGCCAACTGCCCCAAAACCTGGGTTTCCAACTCCCGAAAAGCGTCCTCCCCCGAGGTGGCAAAAATCTCTCGAATCGACTGCCCCGCCGCCTGCTCAATTACCGCATCCGTATCCAGAAAGCGATAGCCCAAATGCTCCGCCAAAATCTTCCCGGTCGTCGATTTTCCCGACCCCATCATGCCAACCAGGTAAAGATTCACACCCTTCAGATCTCTCATGATTACTCCCTAAACCTCCATCGATCGCATCCGCCACAGCGCCCGCACGAGTCGAATTTCAGTGTAGCCAAATTCCTCGCCCAACTGTTCGCGGATGGGCTTCAGGGCGGCTGCGCCGACTCGTTCGATCGCCGCTTCAATTTGCGATCGCCGCTCCGGGTCAACCAGATTGGAAATATCAATGTCACGGCCTGACTCCAGTAAGGCCGTGAGGTGATCGATGACGGTTGAAACCCGGAGATTTCGCATTTCGGCAATTTGCTCAGGGGAATGACCCTGCTGGTAGAGATCCAGCGTGAAGAAATGGGTGCTGGTGACATTGGGTTCGCGGGGCGGCGGGGGCGGGGGCGCTTCACCGATGGAGCGATCGCGCAGGGGAATGCCCTGTTCGATGCAAAAGGCTCGAATATCTTGGGTGAAACGGATGCCGTACTGCGCCAGCTTGTGGCTACCGACTCCAGAGATTTGGGCGAATTCTTCTAGAGTTTGGGGCTGCTGTTGGGACATGGACTTCAAGCTGGAGTCGGCAAAGACCACATAGGGCGGGACGGACTGCTCGTCGGCGATGGTTTTGCGGAGCGATCGCAGTCGGTCGAACAGCATTTCGGCCTGGGCGCGGTTGATCGGGGTTTCCTCAGTCTGTTGGCTGGTGGTGCGGTGGGGCAAGGCCACCTGTACCGGGCGCTGTTTTCGCAGAACTTCCCAGCTTAGATCATTGAGCCGCAGGACAGAGTAGCCGTCGGTGGTTTCTTCCAGGAGTCCCTGGTGGAGGAGCGATCGCCCCAACACCCGCCAATCATCAGCGGAGTGGTCGCGGCCAATGCCGTAGGTGGTGAGTTCATGGTGGCGGTTGGCCAGAATGCGCTTGTCCTTGGAGCCGCGCAGAACATCAATGACATATTTCATGCCAAAGCGCTCTTTGCAGCGGGCTACACAGGAGAGAAACTTTTGGGCTTCCACCGTCCAGTCTTCGAGATCCTTGGGGCGCAGACAGTTGTCGCAGTTGCCGCAGTTGCCGGGGAAACGTTCGCCAAAGTAGCCCAACTGAATGCTGCGCCGACAGTCCATCCCTTCGGCATAGTCGATTACCTGGCGCAACTGCTGTTTGGCGATTTGCTGTTCGTTGGGGTCGGGCTTTTGGTCAATCAGGAACTCGACGGTTTTGATGTCGCCGTAGCTAAAGAAAAGAATGCACTGAGAGGGTTCTCCGTCCCGTCCGGCTCGACCCGATTCCTGGTAGTAGCCTTCTAGATTGCGGGGTAGGTCATAGTGGACGACAAAGCGGACATCGGGTTTGTTGATGCCCATGCCAAAGGCGATCGTGGCTACCATAATCCGCGCATCGTCTCGGATGAAGCGGGTTTGGTTTTGGCTGCGCTGCTTGTCGGTGAGTCCGGCATGGTAGGCCAAAGCTGAGATGCCGTCGCTTTGCAGGCGGAAGGTGAGTTCATCGACTTTTTTGCGGCTAAGGCAGTAAATAATGCCTGAGCCTTGCTCTTGCCGAATCATCTGGCGCAGGTCTTCGTAGGCGCGCTTCTGCTTGGGGCGGACTTCGTAGTAGAGATTTTGGCGATTGAAGCTGGCGATATGCACCCTCGGGTCGCACAGGCACAGTTGCTGCTGAATGTCGCGACGGACGCGCTCGGTGGCGGTGGCGGTGAGTGCCATCAGGGGAACTTCCGGGTAGCGATCGCGCAATTCCCGCAGTTGTCGATACTCTGGACGAAAATCATGCCCCCACTCGGACACACAGTGCGCCTCATCAATGGCAAAGGTGGAGATGCCAATCCGCGCCTGCACCTGCTCAAGAAAGACGATGAACTGTTCGCTGAACAGCCGCTCCGGTGCCACATACAGCAGCTTGGTATGACCACTCAAAATCTGCTCTGCCCTACGTCTGACCTCCAATGAACCCACCGTGCTGTTGAGAAAAGTGGCGTTAATGCCGTTGTCCTGCAAGGCTTGCACCTGGTCTTGCATCAGGGCAATCAGCGGCGACACGACAATCATTAACCCTGGTTTCAGCAAGGCCGGAAGCTGGAAGCACATGGATTTACCGCCCCCGGTGGGCATAATCACCAGCTGATCCTGGTTGGCGATCGCCGCCTCAATGATTTCTTTTTGGCCGGGACGAAAGCGATCGTAGCCAAAGAAATGCTTCAGCGCAGCTTCCAGGGAGTCGAAACTGGGCGCGGGTTGGGGGGAATGGGCGATCGCAGACTGAGAAGCAGACTGGGAATCAGTCTGGAATTCAGAGGCAATTTCAGATTCGGAGAAGAGATTGAGGGTCATGGATTCAGTGGGCGGCACAGACCAGAGACATTAATTGAGAAGTCAATGAAAAGTCAATTGGAAGTTAACTGCAAGGTAATCCTTGAACATCAAAAATTTGAAATCAAATAGACCTTGGATCGTAGAGCGTTCAGCCGATCGATTGAAGAATCATCCAGATAAATTTAGGTTTATCGTCCTGGGCTGATTGGAATCTCTCCAGAACGATTTGGACATCTCCTGGAATTGACCTGCTGGATACCCACAAGTCTCGATTAGCTTCGTTTGAGGGTTTCCGCCCCCTAAATCCCCCAACTTTGGGGGACTTTGAATTCGATGAATCGTCTGGGATTGCTCCTTTAAACAATTCTTTGAGACTCCTTTGAACATTCCTTGAACCAATCCTCGAAGGCTCGGCTCCCCCAAAGTTGGGGGCGGGGGGGCGAAAACTCACCAACGAAGCCAGTTAGACGGGTGTATCCGAGGAATTGACAGCGACAACCTGGAGTTCATTCAACGATTAATTCCGGGATTACCAAGGCAAAGCCGCTGAATTTTCTCGATCCTGCCTGCTGATATTGAATGAGAGATCCCAAGTTAACCAGTTGGATATAGAAATTAGACAAACCTGGAAACAGGAGTGGGATAGGCGAGACACCTATCCTAGAGCGCAGGACAGACGAGATGCCTATTCCACAAATCTAATGGTTTTTCCAAATCTGATATCTGTCTGGACATCCAACTAGATATAGCGCATTTCTGTTTGAAGCGCTGTCGATCGGTCTACATTTAGAGCGTCAAAGTTGTACATGCAACCATGCCACAGCTTGAATTCGAGCCGAAAATTTGCTCAAATTCGATCGCGCTCCTTAACGTAGTATTTTTATACTATACTTTCAGCCCAGATTGAACCCTTATGTCGCAATCGTTGTAATCGTTGTCAATGATCTTAGGTCGATGCTGATCACACAGGCATTCAATCGGCAGATGCAGAGTGTTGGGCTGTTCTAGATTTAGTAAACCCGGAGGCTGAAGAATTTTCACAGGAGTCTTGTAACCCGCTGGTTCTCGTCCATTCAAGAGCTTTCAACGCCCTAGAACAAGGTCTATCCGATCGCCCAGTTGAAGACTAAGGCAGCGAAATCCTAAAACCTCTCAGCTTGCCTTCATCGTTCATCCAAAAAAGATTTACAGTCCTGGTTTCAATTCCAGAAGTGCTTCCAAGTCAAGCGCTGTCAGCCGTTCATAAGCCCGATCGATGCTCCGTTGACCGCGAAGAAATCCCGTATTTGCTCCCGGACAAAGATGGTGCAGGGTTTCAGAGGAAAAGCGATCGCACACCCCCCGCACACTCTCCACCTGTCGTCGCCAATGAAAGGTCTTAGACACCCGTAGGGGAACAGGTTCTCCTTGCTGGTTAGGCAACAGATGCCGTCCAGTGAACAGCACACCACCCTGGCGATCGGCATACACACAGGCTGAACCTGGCGTGTGGCCGCAAGTCCAGAAGGCATAGCAACCTGGAAAAAAGACAAATTCATGGTGAAAGGCGGTGACCGTCAGGCCGGGAAGGAGATAGGCTTCCTGTTCCTGGATCACTACTTCACAGTTAAAGGCGGCTTGGATTTCTTGAACCTGGGCGATCGCTCCCCGGTGCGTCAGCATCAGCCAGCGCACCCCTCCCTGTTCCTGGAGAAACTGCTGATTCAACTCGTCCCAGGCGGGGCAATCGATTAGCAAATTACCTTGGGGCGATCGCACAAAATAGGCCGTCCCACCCAGCGTGTCGCGGTTGGGCGGAAAGGCATAGACCTCCTCAAAGACAGGGCGGGGCAGTTTGGCGGGGGAAGAAATCATGGGCAAGAAACTATGGGTAGGGACAGGGAGAACTGACAAAAAAACGAGCAGTAGACTGACTCATTCTAGAGTCCATCTACTGCTCATCGCGAAGCTTAACGAAGAAGCTTATTGAAAAAGCTGGATGAAATGGGCAAGGTTCTAGACCTTAGCCACCACCATCTTGGCTTCGGCCCCAACCAGGCGCTCATAGGTGGCGCGCATCTTCAGACCGACCAGGACTTGGAACAGGCCACTGCCATTGTCCGAACCGGGGTAGTCTTTGTGCTTCAGCAGCAGCGAGGTCATTTCGCCGTGGAACTTGGTGTCGGTGTTGCTGAGGTGGGTTTCCAGGTAGATCATTTCTTCAAGGCGATCGAAGCGGCCATCGACTTCCAGCACCGAGACACTGTTGTTGTAATAGGTGTCGGGGCCGTAGAACATGCGGATGCCGGGGTAGGAACAGGTCAGCTTGCGACCGCAAGGAATCCAGTCGATGGTGGAACCTTCGTCGAACAGGTAAACCGGGTCGAAGCCTTCGATGCCGTCTTTTTGGATCAGGCGTACCCGCAGGACTTTGCGCTCGGTGTCGTTCTTGATCAGCTTGGTGGGGAGGATTTGGATGACCACATCGGCATGTTGCTTTTGGGGGTCGATGTAGGCGTCAAAGTCGGGACGGCGGGAGTTGATGGCCGCCAGCACATCCTCATAGGTGTGACCACGTTCGGCCATGTCGCGCTGAATTTTCCAGGCGATTTTCACTTCGTCGTCAATGTCGAGGTAAACGCTGAAGTCGAGGAGCGATCGCACCCGCTCGTCATGCATGGGGTGCAGCCCTTCGATGACAATGATGGGGGCAGGCTTGATCAGTTCAGGTGGATCGATGAAGCCCGTCTCGTGGTTGTAGATGGGTTTCATGATTTCTTTGCCTTCCTTCAGCGCCTTGATCTGTTCATACATCAGATCAAAGTTATTGGCCTTGGGGTTGAGGGCGGTGATGCCAGTTTCTTTGCGCTGCTTGCGATCCAGACTATGGTAGTCATCCAGGCAGATTACCGTCATCGACTCTTCACCAAACAAGTCTGCCAAGCGACGCAGGAAAGTGGATTTACCGCATCCGGAATCTCCGGCGACACCGATTAAAACCACACGGTCTGGGGTACTGCTCATAGGTTTCCTCTAAAAAAATAAACGAATATCAAGGTGAGATGTTTTCCAGCGATCGCTCTCCCAAAGAAAGCTTTTGGAACCATTTGGAATCGAACCATTTGGAATCATTGACGGCGCGATTGTCAACGCGATTAATGGCGCAACAGTACCTCAGCTCATGACTCAGCCCATCACTGCACTCATTCCGAAGCTCATTTCCGAAGCTTAATTCACTCCAAAACTTAATCAAGGCCAAAACTTAATCATCTTCAAAGCTTAGTTAACTCCAAAGTTAAATGAACTCTGAAACTTAATTAATTCCGAAGCTTAATTAATTCCGAAGCTTATTAACGTCTGCCTATCCTCAGAACAGCACCTTGGAGGAGAACGCCATCGCCCTAATGCCATTTCTTAAAAAAAACAAAAGAAAGGGCTTGGAAAGAAAAATGGTGAGTATTTAGTACTACCTGGTATTGGGATTCTACCAAAAGGGGGATCATCTCCACAAGCGATTTTCAGATTCAAGCGGATTGGGGCAGGAAGCGCGGAGGGGGGAGGGCGATCGCTTCTCCTCCTTTTGAAAGATGAAATAAGCCTAAAAATGATGCGTTGGCAACAACTCTTTTCTAAAAATGCTCAGTATGGTGGAAACAACGGGCAGAAGAACGCTTGCACTTCTGCTTGATCTCGACTCAAACGTTCTGGCCTCGAAAGCTCTCGAATCGAAGGCTCTCGAATCGAAGGCTCTCGAATCGAAGGCTCTCGACTGAAACGTTCTTGAATCCAGTGTCTGGAGACGACTGCACAATGCTACGCTGAATATCAGCCGAAATGGCGACCGGATCTGGGTGGCCTATTTTGGTAGCCAATTTTTGTGACGGGCATAAAACCCGAATCCCAATTTGGTTTATGGTAAGTAAAGAGTGTCATCAAGGCACTCGAATCATTTTTGATGGATTAGGAGATTAGTTAACAAACGATGTACAATCCAAACGCAGTCGGCGGTTCTTCCAATACAACATACGGTAATCGCCTCTTCATCTACGAAGTTGAAGGGTTACGCCAAAGCGACGAAACAGAAAACCTGGATTACCCCATCCGTCGCAGTGGAAGCGTGTTTGTCACGGTTCCCTACGGTCGCATGAACCAGGAAATGCAAAAAATTCTGCGTATGGGTGGCCGGATTGTGAGTATTCGTCCTTTATCCGCCAATGGTTCAGCTTCCCCATCTTCCAACGGCGTAGCAGCCCACGGCAACGTCTCCGCTGACAACAAACCGCAAGCCTCGTCAGCAGAGGAATCAAAGCCAATGACTCAAGCCAAAGAAAAACCCGCCAAGCCCGACGTTCCCGTTAACCTCTACCGCCCCAACAGCCCCTACATCGGCAAATGTCTCTCCAACGAAGAGCTAGTTGGCGAAGGCGGCATTGGTACGGTGCGTCATATTAAATTCGACCTGTCCCAGGGCAACCTTCACTATGTCGAAGGCCAAAGTATCGGCATTATCCCCGAAGGTATCGACGACAAAGGCAAGCCCCACAAGCTCCGCCTCTACTCCATCGCCTCCACCCGGCACGGTGACGATGTGGACGACAAAACCGTGTCCCTCTGTGTTCGCCAGCTAGAGTACCAGAACGAAGCCGGCGAAACCATCTACGGCGTTTGCTCCACCTACCTGAGACATCTCGAACCCGGTGCCGATGTCAAAATCACAGGCCCCGTCGGCAAAGAAATGCTGCTGCCCGACGATCTTGAGGCCAACGTCATCATGATGGCCACCGGAACCGGGATTGCCCCCTTCCGTGCCTACCTCTGGCGCATGTTCAAAGACAATGAGCGCGCCGCCAACCCCGACTACCAGTTCAAAGGCTTCGCTTGGCTGATCTTCGGTGTGCCCACCACGCCCAACATCCTCTACAAGCAAGAGCTAGAAGAACTCCAGGCCAAGTACCCCAACAACTTCCGCATCACCTACGCCATCAGCCGGGAACAGAAAAACCCTGAAGGCGGCAGAATGTACATCCAGAACCGCGTCGCAGAACATGCCGAGGAAATCTGGAACCTGGTCAAACAGGAAAAAACCCACACCTACATCTGTGGTCTAAAAGGCATGGAAGACGGCATCGACGCGGCCATGACGGGCGCTGCCGAGAAGGAAGGAGTCACCTGGAAAGAGTATCAGCGCTCGATCAAAGAACGCTGGCACGTTGAAACCTACTAATCTTGCTCCAGGATGATCTGGATTAGACGACTTGAATTGATTTGACTTAGAAGCGATCGCCCCCCATGCTAGGGTTTGGCGATCGCTTTTTATTTTATTGAGTTCTAAACCACCTGCTTCTCCCGAAACTGAATGAGGTCAGCAGGCTTGACCACGCCCAATTCTGTGATGATGCCCGTGATCAGAGAGGCCGGAGTGACATCAAAGGCTGGGTTATAAAACTCCACTCCAGGCGGACAAAGCCGGGTTTCCCCGACCTGATAGACCTCAACCGGGTCACGTTCTTCGATGGGAATCTGGCTGCCGTCACTCAGGCTAAAATCTACGGTTGAAAGCGGTGCCGCGACGTAGAAAGGCAGATTGTGGGCTTGGGCTGCGATCGCCACACTATAAGTCCCAATCTTATTGGCCGCATCGCCATTGGCCGCAATCCGGTCAGCCCCCACGACCACCACATCAATCATCCCCAGCTTCATACAGTGCGCCGCCATATTGTCAGTGATGACCGTGACGGGAATACCCTCCTGGACACATTCCCAGGCCGTCAGCTTAGCACCCTGCAGCCGGGGGCGCGTTTCATCCGCATAGACCCGCTCCAACCGACCATCTCTCCAAACCGATCGCACCACCCCCAACGCCGTCCCATACCCTGCTGTAGCCAAGGCTCCGGCATTGCAGTGGGTCAGCAGCCGCAGCTTATCGGGGCTACTGGGAAGGGCTTGGGCACCGTAATCGCCGATCGCCTGACAGGTCTCAATGTCCTCGGCATTGATGCGCTGGGCAGTTTCCAGCAGGACTTGCTTCAGGTGATCGACCGTGCCAATGGTTTGGCGGGCGGCTTTGAGCATCCGGTCGATTGCCCAAAATAGATTGACGGCGGTGGGTCGGGTAGCTCGTAGCTTTTGCGCCACCGCTTCCAGGCGATTGAGAAAATCATTGCGCTCGGCTGTGCTATCCTTGAGCGCCGGGTTGGGGTGAATCTCGCGGGCACCCAGGTACATGCCGTAGGCCGCCGCCACACCAATGGCTGGAGCACCCCGGACAATCATGGTGCGAATGGCCAGCGCCATATCATCGCAGCGACTGATCTCTACCACAGAATATTCCAGCGGCAGACGGGTTTGATCAATCAGGCGGACATGATCCTGGTACCAAATGACGGGATAAACCTGGTTAGGAAGAGACATGAGTTTGGGGGATTGGCTGGGAATTGAAATTAATTACCCCCTGATCATATCGGGTCAGGGGAAGCTTGAATACCTTGGCTGGAGAATGAATCGGACGTTTCTGATTTCCTGGTTTGACAACTTCCCATCGTTCCCGTCTCTCCATCCAGTCGCCCAATTTCAACACCAAAATTTCAAAAAACAGCATGATTGCGGATTGATGGAAACTCTAGAAAGCATTGCAAAAGGCCGATGGAAACAGCATTGCACGGGTGTCTTAAACGACAAACGCTAATTGTGAATATTTCGAGAGACTGTCCGCGTTTTCAGGGATGTGAGTGGGTTTTGTAGGTTTCTATAGTGGATGGGTGAGAGTCGCTGTTGCCCCTCCTGCAAGGGATTGAGCGAATTGCCAGACCGCGACTCTGCATTACTGTCATTCACACGTAGGAACATCAATGAAAACGATCAAAGGTTTAGCGCTGCTCTCGATGATGGCTCTGTTGTTGGGGATTCATGCTCATGCAGCTCAAGCAATGACACTGCAAACCCAATCGGCAGCCAATCCGACCCTCATGGCTCAGGAGTCTGATGAGATGGACGAGGGCGATGAATACGCCGATGAGGACATGGGCGAAGAAGAAATGGCCGACGAAGAAGGCATGGATGAAGAATATGCCGACGAAGAAGGCATGGATGAAGAATATGCTGACGAAGAAGGCATGGATGAAGAAGAAGTCGCTGACGACGAAGACATGGACGAAGAAGAAGTTTCTGATGTCCCCGAAGGTGGCGAAGCTGTTGCCGCTGCGGGTGGTGACGATCTAGAACCAGGCGACATGATCATCATTGAGGCGGATGACGAAGACTTCACCGCTGGTGAAGAGTATGAAGTCATGGAAGACCAGGACGATGAGCTATTCGTCGAAGACGACAACGGCGACACCTGGAACATCACCGAATTCGACGGCGAAAACGTCACCCTGGAGCATGATGGCCGTGTGGTCATGGCTGATGATGTAGACGAATAATGCTGAAAGTTTTCTAAGCGAATCGAAAAATAACTAAGGCGGGGGCGAGATTTGGAGGCAACTCTGGGTCTTGCCCTCGCTTCTTGATGGGTGAGAGGGTGGATGGGGTTACGCCCTTCAAACGAGTCCAATCAACAGATCTAATCTATCTTCCCTTTTTCTTTCCGATCCAGGGAACTTTTCTCAACCCCCTCCGTCATTTCATGCCTAGAGCCTCCGATAAGAATTGGAGCAGTGTCACTGCTCCAATTCTCTAATTTACTGTCCAGCGTCAGCAGAACTGTTCTGTCTTTGACCCTGTTTGAGAAGCCTGTTTGAAAAGGATGGTGTTGCGACCCAAAAATCTGCCCCAAAGCTAGCTCAACAACTTTCTCTCTTCTAGGATGCAGCGATCGCCCCCCAAATCATGCGATGCAATCTTGTCTGAATTTCCCCAATGGTTTCCCAGAAGTTCATGTTTCTCAGCAATCCATGACCGAAACATTCTCTAGGGGCATTCAATCCCGACAGCCACTTTATCCGAGGCTCCAGCCATAATGCAATCTACTCAAACGACCCGAACCTTGTCCGATCGCCGCTCCACGTTCACGGCCCGAAGTGGATTTCTGGGAGGCATCTTTGGCGGCGATATCGGCGACAGCACCCGAACCGCCAGAAATATTGGCACATTGCGATCGGGACGCAGCTACGACCATTCCGGTGATGTCGGTGGTCGTGACCTAGACTTTTTCCGCTTCACCACCGATCGCCGCCTCAGCATCACCGCCAAACTCGAAAACGACGATCGCCGCCGCGATGACCCGATCGCCATGACCCTGCTCGATCGCAACGGCAGCCCCTTAGCACGCGGCAACGGTCGCTTCCTCTTTGTCAATGTCCCCCATGAAGAGACAGGCACGATTACCGCCCGGTTAGCTGCCGGAACCTATTTCGTCCGTCTAGAAAGTGCCAGGGGAAATAACCAAGACTACAACTTTGAAATCTCGGCTTCCTCCACTGGAACGGGCAACGGCAATGGGTCGAATAGCCTCAATTTTGAAGATGAGCGGGATTTGGGTAGGCTCAGGGCGGGAGAGGGCGATCGCTTCTCGGGTCGGGTGGGCGGCAGTGATATTGACGGATACCGATTTAGCATTGGCGATCGCAGTCGGATCGTCTCGGAACTGTCCAACGAGGGCAACGATGACATTGCCTTTCGGTTGATCAACGACCGGGGGCAAACCGTCCAGACCAGCAGCGGCAGATTTCTCTTTGCCAATGTTGAATCCGACGAGTCCCAGCGCTTGATCGCGCCCACTTTGGCGGCAGGCACCTATTATTTTGTGGTGCAAAGCGATGTGGGTCGCAGCGAGGACTATCGGTTTAGCGTTCGCAACTCGGGGAATGTAGAGGTGATTTAGGGAGTGGGGAGTAGGGAGTAGGGAGTGGGGGGGCAATTAGCGATCGAATCTTCGCATGATGTAGGCCACGCCGAAGTCTCCGTTGGGGTGTTTTTCTAGCATTTCGGCTAGCTCAAACAGACGGGTGGCAATGTCTTCACCGAGTTTTTCGATGGTGGCTTTGCGCTCTTGTTCGGCCTGCTCTCGCTCCTTCAGACGGGTTTGCCACTCGCTGGTAAAAAGCTGCTGAATCACCGGTTGCAGACCCATCTGCTCCAGGGCCTCCCATTCCCCATGATCACACCAGATACCGCCGCAGTTGGGGCAGCGTTCTACATAGAAGGGCATCTTCAGCCCGACTTTGGCGCGAGCCAGATAGTGATTGCATTCTGGACAGAGCGCCCCTTTGGTGTCGTAGGGGGAATGGACAAAGTCCACATCCAGAGTTTGGGGCAGGTGAGACAGCGAAACGGGGGGCTGTTGCTCCTGCCAGGTTTCGTAGGCTTGGGCTGGAATCCAGGTGCCTTTGCAGTCGGGGCAGCAATGGACTTGCAAACTGTCAGAGAGCAAACTGGCGGGCAACTCAGTTTTTCGATCTTTGGGGCAGCGCATGAAGGTTCCCTTTGAGAACTTGGGTAGAGGGTGGGGGCAAATCTTTTGAGACTATTGAATTTGGAATGTGAACCGCAGAGACGCAGAGACGCAGAGAGCTTTGTGTTTTTGGAGAGTATTTGGGATTTGGGGTTGTTGAGGCTTTGGGGTCTACCTCAGTTTTTGTAGGATTGCGTCTTTGATGGCTAGTGCGGTTGCGGGGGCTAATAGAACGCCGTTGCGGTAGTGGCCTGTGGCGAGGTAGACATTGTCATATCCGGTGAGCGGTTCGATGATGGGAGCCGGACGCTGGTGGGGACGGGGACGGAGGCCAGACCAGGTGTGGAGGATTTTGCCTTGGGCGAGAGCCGGACAAAGGGCGATCGCACCCTCTAACACCTTTTGTAACTCTGCTTCCGAAGCCACGATCGCCTCTGGTTCTAACGGGGGTGCGATCGCCTCATCCGGAAACTCCACCGTTGCACCCACCCAATAGTCTTGGTTCGCCACAGGCACAATATGAATATCCTCTCCCGTTAACATTGGCTGAAAGTCCGGCAATCCCAGCGGTTCCGGCAGTTGTAAACGGAGAGCCTGACCCAAAACAGGGCGAATATCAATGGCCGAAGTTGGGGATGGAGCCAGCGATTTTGTCAGTGGAGTAGTGCCTAAACCTGCCGCAATCACCACACTGTCTGCCGTTAGAGAGGTCGGCGTCGCAGAATCCGTGGAGCGAATGGGGATGGTGTTCCAGGTCTTCTGTTCACCGGGCTGCGGCACCCCTTCCACGGCAGCGTCAAAGTGAAAAGTCACTCCATTTTGCTGAGCCGCCTTGACTAAGGCCAGGGTCAGGGCAGTCGGGTCAACCTGGCGGTCTTGCGGCGAGTAGATGGCTCCTGTAACGCGATCGCACAACACCTCTGGACAGCGTTGCTGAAGCTGCTCCCTGTCCCACTGCTCCAAATGCCAACCCTGAGCCTGTCGGATAGCAATAAACTGCGGCCAGTCGGTCGGTTTATGCTCAGCGCCATCCTCCACAAAACACAGCCTGACAATCCCCTGTCGATTCCAGGGAATGGCATCGCCGATCGCCCGTTCCACCTCCGGAATCAAGGTTTCATAGCGCTGCAAGCTCGTCTGCCGCAGCGCCCAAGCTTTACCCTTCACCTTCTGGCTAATCGCGCCCATCAGCACCCCCAACGCGGCTCCCGTCGAAGCTTGAGCGGGGGGGTGGCGATCGCACACCGTAATCTCCAACCCTGAAACCAGGCTCAGTTCATAGGCGATCGTCGCCCCAATAATGCCACAGCCGATGATGACAATTTGATGCTTCATGGGAGGGAAGGGGAAAGGGGAAAGGGAAAAGGGGAAGGGGAAATCAGTGGCCAATTTGGCGAATTTCCCATTTACCTTTTCCCTGTCTTGTCATCTCTGTCTTGTCATGAATAGGGCTTGGCGTTCCAGGGAAAGTCTTGGGAGGGGAATCAGAGCAAGGAAAATCGTTGGGTTCTCCCCTCCTTTCCCCTTTCCCCCTTCCCCCTCACTAAGACGGAATAAACTCCAGAAACGCATCAAAGTCCTTCAGCGCTGCATTGTAGTTCTTCAGCGCTTTGGTGACTTCGCGGGTTTGCACGGCTTCGTCCATTTCGTTGAGGTGAACGAAGACCTCTTTGGCAGCGTCTAGGGCGGCAGTTTGGGTGTCCTTGGGGGCAAGGCTACGGGCAAGGCGTGCCATTCTAGCGCGCAGTTCGCCCAGGTCGCCGTGGAGGAAGGAATCCACCTCTGTCCAATCGCCCTTTTGAACCAGCGGCGGCAGTTCTAAGAAGCGATCGCGCAAACTATTAACCCCGGCGGCATAGGTTTGGATTTGCTCCAGTTGAGCCTCGCTGTACAGAGGGCCTTTTGCCACCGGGGCACCCCCACAGCTAACCAGGAAGACTGTCATGGCGACCAGCACCAGAGCCAAAATAGACCGAAAACGAGACATATGCATTAATGAGGGTAAAAGAACAAAAAGGTGAACCAACCGATATTCGCTATCTAAGGTAAGAGGCCAACCGATCGCAGCCTCCCAAAACATCACAGATCTTACTCTATGTCAGTTCTGTACTGAAGTTTGCGACAGAATTTGGGGGGGTGGGGAGTGGGGAGTGGGGAGTGGGGAGTGGGGAGTGGGGAGT
>JALOOP010000055.1 GCA_025454315.1 Oculatellaceae cyanobacterium Prado106 | reverse complement strand
CCCATGGCCGTTCTAGCCGGGATTGCCCTCAAGGTGGGGATTGATATTCTGGACTGGAGCTTTTTGAAGCGATCGCACAAAGTCTCCCTGAAAGGCTCCGTAATTATGTACGGGGTGATGCTGCTGACGGTCTTCGTGGATCTAATCGTGGCGGTTGGCATTGGGGTATTCATCGCCAATATTCTGACCATCGATCGTCTCAGCGAACTCCAATCCCAGGACATCAAGGCCATCAGTGATGCCGATGATGCCATTCCCATGAATCCCGAAGAACAAGAATTGATGAAACTGGCCAACGGCAAAGTGCTGCTGTTTTACCTCAGCGGCCCGATGATCTTTGGCGTTTCCAAGGCAATCTCCCGAGAACATTCAGCCATCCGCGACTGCAAAGCCCTGGTGCTGGATCTTAGCGATGTCCCCATGCTGGGAGTCACCGCTTCCCTTGCCCTGGAAAATGTCATTCAGGATGCCGTCGATAATGGCTGTGAAGTATTCCTAGTTGGCGCAACGGGCAGCGTGAAGCGTCGCCTGGAAAAACTGGGGGTGATAGATTTGGTGAAGGGCGATCGCCTATTTGTCGATCGCACCGATGCCCTCCGTCGAGCCGTCGCATTAGTGCAGTGGCAATCCGACGATTTAGGCGAACCCCTAGTCCTCCTCTAAATCCCTATTTTTTCGCTCATCTTTTTCGCTCATTTTTTCACAATTTCCCCATCCCAAAAACCTTTTAGAGACACCGCATCCCATGCCAAGTTTCTAAAAGGTTTTTTCAATGCAATCCAGTCTCCCCTCTCCCCATCCCCCCATCCCCCTCTTCCCCCACCTGACCCATTGGCAGATCCCCGTCTCCAACTCTGGGTAGATGTTGATTCTGATGAAATCTTTGAGGATAGAACCCAGTTTCCTTACTCCAGGACAGCAATAGTCCATTTTCAAAGTCAGATTCAATTCATCGATTCAGGAGGCATAATGAGTCTAAAAATTGCCATTATTGGGGCATCGTTTGGGCTAATGACGTTATTAGGAGCCTGTGATACCACAGGAACGGGTACAGGCACAGGCACTGGAACAGGAACTACAGTCCCTGTAGAAACGCCAGGGACTACGGGCACGACTGGCACAACAGGCACCACTGGAACGACCGGAACAACGGGCACGACTGGCACGACTGGCACGACTGGCACCACCGGAACGACTGGAACGACGGACACAACGGGCACCACCGGAACCACCGGAACGACTGGAACTTTGGAATCTCCTGGTGTGACTCCCACACTATCACCCTCACCGATTCCGACAACCTCTCCCTAGATTATTTAGTGTGGTTGAATCCAGCTATAAAATCCAGCTATGAGATGTGGTGTAGTTGCACAGCCGCTACGCAGCATCTCATAGAGCCGATCGGCCCATCGCGTCAATCTGCAACCCCAAATATTCCGCTCTCCAAGTTCTAGTATCTTGCACTCGGGAAGAGAAACAGATCAAACAATTCTCCGGTGAGAAGACCCAGCAGCACGAATCCAACGAGGACAACCCAGACATTTCGAGGCGCAAAGGGAGATGCCTTGATTTCCTGCCATGCCAGGAGCAAGGTGAGGATGGGGGTTACCAGTAAGGTGAAGAGAACGGGAGAAATCACGATCAGGGAGAGTAGCACACTGGCGGCTAGTGCTAGCAGCAAAACCTGGGGCAAATAGCCAAATAGACCACCAAACCAGGGAGAACTCGTCCAGGCTAGCACGAGAGCGATGGTGGTCATGGCAAAGCCAATGAACCAAAAAATATGATGGGCAGCTAGGTGCCATCCCACTAGGGCATAGGCTAACCAGAGCAAAAGTAAGGATTGTAAGGATGCAGGACTCGTTTTTGGGATCTCGGGATTTGCTCCTTGGGGAGGAACAGCGCGGGAAGGAACATCGCGCAAAGAGGAGCGCAAACCAAAGCGACGCAGTGGTGCATTATTTTGAGGGAGAACGGGACGATATTCCTTCATCAGATGAGGTCGCGCTATGAGCAATGCGTTGATGAGATGAATGGATGGTGGGTGTCGATGGCTCCCTATCCCAATTTGCATCTCAATTTGTAATTTAACCAAAAATTCTAGAGGGTAGCGATCGCGATCCCCATAAATTTATCAAAGACTAAATGATTCTCTAGAACATTGAACCAAAGGCTGAGCATAAACAGATTTAAGCTCAGCTTTTAAAGATTTCTTTTAAGGATTTGAAAGAGATGGGTTGCGCTGAGGATAGGCTTGAGATAAGTCAAGTTGATAGAGAAAGTTATCGGTATTGGGAATAGGTCTGAGTGTACCAATGTTCATTTGCTTGAGCCGCCGTTGTAAATCCTCCGAAGGGCGGAACAGGAAAATTTCTGTAGGCTCATTTCCTGTAGACTCGCTTCCTGTAGACTCGCTTCCTATAGGCTGATTCGGCAGCACTGGGTTTCCACCAGGGGGAACAAGCTGAACTAGTGCTTGAGATTTAAGGCCATAGACCAAACTCATGGCTCTGACAAAGGAATGGTCAGTAATCACTAGAGCCTGATCGAATTGATTAATCTTGGCCATGACCACGGGCAGGGCGCGAGTGGTGGAAGGAGATTGGTGCCACCAAGCGATCGCCGGAAATCGGGCAAAACAAGAAAATAGACTACAGGATAAAACGGCTATCAGTAACAAAGTCCAGAATGCCGAACTCTGCCTAGTCTCGAACGAATCTGGAGTGGGATGCCATGGCTTTGAACGGGGCGATCGCTCTGTCTCGAATGAGTTGGGTGCGATCGCCTGCTTAATCTCCAGGTTTGATGCAAAGAGATTCGGGGCAAATAGGTTTGATTCGGCAAGTTGTGGATTAGAAAGTTGTGGATTAGAAGGCTGTGGATTAGAAAGTTGTGGATTAGAAAGCTTTAGACCAGAAAGTTTTGAGTCCAAAACCCTTGAGTTGAAAAGCTTTGGATTGAAAAGCTTTGAGGCAAAGAGATAGGTGATGGCAAGCTGCAACCCGATGAAGAGGGCGAGTGAATAGCGCGGCACACCAGAGATTCTGCCGCCCATGACCAGATCCGAGAGAACGTAGAAGAAGGTCGGGGTGGCAATCAGCGTCATCACAAAGAGGCTGACCTGGGAGGGGGCATGACGGCAGAGGTAGTACAGCGAGTAAACGACTAAAGCGGCAACAAGTAGAATCAGCGGAATAAACGGCAAAATGGCAGCGAAAGCGTCGTGAGAACTCAGCCCAATATCAAAAATGATACGGCTGATATTGCCGACCCACATGGAGATGAGACTGGGGAGCGAAAATCTTGACTCTCGAAATACTGTGCTAACGGCGGTCTGAGATTGTCCTTTGTTGGATACAATTACCAGCAACCAGGGTAGAAAGGTGAGTGCGCCAAAGAGTCCAGCGGAGAGAAATGACCAGAAATTTCGATTGAGCCGGAAGCGTCCACGGATCAGAACGTAGATGCCGTGGGCGATCGTGACAAAGACATTGAACAAATGGGTGTAGATGCCCGTGGTCACGGTCAACGCATAGAGACTCCAGCCCAAGGCGCTGGGTTTTCGGAGGACACGGAGGAAGAGCGCATTGGAGCAGAGGAGAACCAACGTCCAGAGGGCATAGGAGCGGGCATCTTGGGCGTAGAGGATGTGAAAGGGGCTGATGGCAAAGATCGCGGTTCCTAGGCTGGCGATCGCCCGAGACCGAAATAGCTCGACGCAGAGCCAATACATGGCCGGGATGGTCAGAATCCCGGCCAAAATGGACAACCCTCGAATGGAGCCGATCGACCCGCCAAATAGTTGTGCCCAGAAGCGCGCTAGGAGAAAATACAACGGCGGCATATGGGCATCTTCGATGGCAATCCCTTGAATGACATCTTGAAGGTTGCGACTAGGGTTGGGGCTTAGATACTGTTGCTGAAGTTCCTGGAAGCTGAAATTTTCGCTGTGATAAAGCTCCTTGGAGATCTCATTGACTTGGTAGCCGGAGATCCGAAGAGCGGTTATCACTTCGTCATCCCAGAAGACCCGCTGATCGACATGGACGACTCGAAAAAAGATTCCCAGAATGATCATCAAGGACAGAAGTAAGCGAAACCCAGTTCGTTTATCAAGGGACTTGGTCATAGCCTGCATTAGAAGAGGTACATCAGTTGTATTTTTGCGCGGCTTCGCCGCGCAAAAATCCTATTCCCGATAAAGTTCAATGAATGAAAATGGCAGTTCAAATTGCATTAGTAGGCACCCTGTTTCTGAATGACGACTTGGACGGTTTTCAGCATGATTTGTAAATCTAGCCAAAGTGACCAATCGGCGATGTAACGGATGTCTAAATTGACGGCTTCTTCAAAGCTTTCAATGTTAGAGCGTCCTGAGACTTGCCATAGACCCGTAATGCCGGGGAGAACCTCTTGGCGAATAAAGTGCCGTTCTTCAAAGCGTTCCACGTCTCGAACCGGAAGGGGACGGGGGCCAACAAAGCTCATCTGCCCAACCAGAATGTTGAAGAGTTGAGGAAGTTCATCCAGGCTGTAGTGACGGAGGAATTTACCAATCCGGGTAATCCGGGGGTCGTCCTTCATCTTAAACAGCACACCGTCTTTCATTTCGTTTTGGGCTTCGAGTTCAGCCTGGAGTTTGTCAGCGTTGGTGACCATAGTTCTGAATTTCCAGACCTTGAACTTGCGGCTATGTAATCCAATGCGAGTTTGTCGGAAGAAGATGGGACCTGGAGAATCTAGTTTGATCAGCAAGGCGAGAAACGCATAGACTGGGAAAAACAGCAGTAATAGAACTGCGGCACAACAGAAATCGAAACAGCGTTTGACCCAGTAATCACTGCCGACAATGACGGGCGCTTTGATGGTGGGAGAAGGCACCTGGCCTAGCATGTGGAACTCAGAGCGGGGAAAGAAAGATTCCCAATCGGTGGGGAGAATGCGAAGCGTGATGCCAGCCCGTTGAAAATGCCAGCAGAGATAGAGCCGTCTTTTGATCGCATTCCAGGACACAAAGGTTTCGACGATGCCAAGTTCTCGCATGGTTTGAAAGGTGTCTTGGCGATTGTCGCGATCGAGCGAGTCTGCATCGGCAAATCCGCAGAGGGTGTAGCAGTCCTCTTGGCGAATCAGGTGAGCATGGCGATCGCGATTCTCAGATTCAGAAATTAGATAGACCGGATAGCGAATGGCACCTTGTTTGCGAATTAGCCGAGTCCCCAAATCCACCGTCATCCGTCCCACGAGGGTGAATCCCATGGTGAAGATCCAGGAGAGCAAGAAGGTGGAACGGGAGATCGATCGCGTGGGTTCGTAGAGGAATGCAATCATCAAGAGGATGATTTCGGTGAGGGCGATCGCCTTCAACAGCCCAATATAGTCTCGTCGATAGCCGCCTGCCTTGTATAGCCCTCGGGAGGCTGTGATGCCGATGCCAACTGCGAGAATCAGCGGCAGTAGGGATTGATCACCGGAGATATGCCAGGGTGAATCAATGGAGGTTCCGAGCAGAGAGGCCAGCAACCAAGCGAAAGTAATCGACAAACTATCTGAAATGACGAGGAAAACAACCCGCAGCCATTTGATCGGCATGCCGCGACGGAAGTGAGTTAAGGATGGCGATCGCAGGTCAGTTTGGGATGACTGCAAATCCAACTTCAACTCAGGTTTTAATGTCGGTAAAGAGTTAGAAGCCACTAATCTGTACCCCCTGAAGGTTTCACTTGTGTTTCCCTTTTTGTTAAGCATGTGGTGCCTGTTTTTGTGATTCACCGCGCTTACTGGTGATGAACACAGGTTGAGATAGAGATGAAATACTGCCAGTCAACGATCAGCGAACCATCCTGGTATCAGTGAATTATCCTAATGGGCAGATTGCAGAGTGGAAGAATCAAGTCCTTAAGACTGCCTAAAACAGGATTGCCTACAATATAAAATGATCGGAATTGCCCAACTCTGTGGTCACTGAGGTATCTGATGGTGGACGGTATTTGACGTTGAGACGAACGCACTAGAGTGCGACAGGTGACATTAGGAATCGTTATCGTTCAGGAATGAATATCGTTCAGGACTGGGTGACTTTCAAGAAACGGTGACTTTCAGGAATGGGTGACTTTCAAGAAACGGTGAAAGTCTCAACTGGATGAGCTGAGAACGCGATGGGCCGAGACAATAGAACTCTTTAGAGTTGAATCTTGTGAGACAAATTGAAGCATGAGCAGAATTGGAATCCTGCTCTAGTCTTTCAGGTTTATCTTGAGAGCAGTTTTTGGGAAGTCGATGCTCCTAAGCTCACTTTTGGGATAGTCTCGCTGAGAGAGGTCTTTGAGGTAGGCTTTTTTGTTTAGATGTTCTGATAGTAGATGTCCTGAGAGTTGGATATTCTGAGAGCCGGATGTTCTGAGAACTGGATGTTCTGAGAACTGGATGTTCTGAGAACTGGATGTTCTGAGAACTGATAGTAGATGTTCTGAGATCAGACATTTCCGAGTCGGTCTTTCAAGAGTAGAGCAATTGCGAAACCCAACAGAAATCAGATGGAATAAGGGTTTTAAGCAGTAGAGATGGAATCATTCACTGCTGAATCAAATCGGATTTGAGTTAAATCAAATTTGGATTGAATCCGATTGAAGTCTGTTAGGTTTCGCACTAGCTCTACTCAAGAAGCGGCTCCAGAAATAACTGAGTTCCACTTCAGTGATCTATCAACAATCCGCTCGATGCACTGATTCAAGCGAATGTATTGTAACGACTAAGTACTGAGTTTACAACACTAATGTGTAAGAAAAGTGACTTAAGTCCTGATTCTTTTGATATCAGATCGGACACAAATCGAACACAAAACTTGCACCCCTCCCCTCCCCCTCAAAAACACCTCCACCCTTACTCCCCACTCCCCACTCCCCACTCCCTACTCCCTATTCCCCACTCCCTATTCCCCACTCCCCACTCCCTATTCCCCACCTAATGCGACTTATGGCGCGAAAGATGATAACCAGAAGGCTGGGCAGTGGAGGATGGCGATCGCTGAGCCAAGGACTCGTACAGGTGAATCGTATCGTTCGTAATGCGATCCCAGCGATAGTTTAGACGAATGAACTCCTGGGCTTGCTGAGCAAAGGCTGTCATCTCCTGGGGATGTTCGATGCTCCACTGAAGCCGATCGATGAGATCTTCTAGGCTATGGGTTTGGAAGAGGACTCCCCGATCCGTCCCGACCAACTGCTGATGGGGCGGGATGTTACTAGCTAAAACCGGAACACCTTCCTGCATGGCTTCCAGCATCGATAGGGGCATTCCTTCTAGGCTGGAAGGCAACACAAATAACCCTGCGCCTCGCACTACTTCGGCTAGACGCGATCCTGAAAGTTCACCAGTAAAGATAATATTTGGATCTTGATCTGCGAGACTCAGGAGGTTGGTGGTGAAGGAGGAAGTGTCGCTGCTTTTGCCAACGAATACCAGTTTCCACCCGGCGGGTTGCAGACTGCGAAAAGCTTTGAGCAGCAGATCGGGCGCTTTTTCAGGAACTAGTCGTCCTAGGAAAACGACGTAGCGTTGGGGCGTTAGCCCGAGGGAATGAACATAGGGAGCAGTCGGATCGGAGGCTTCGTAGGTGGCTGGAGCATTGGGGATATAAACGGTTTTGCGCTGGTAGGTTTTCCAGAAATAGTCCTGTAGGGCTTCAGAAACTACGATGATTTCATCAGCGTAGCGGACAGCCATTTTTTCACCCAGATGAATCAGACGGCTCGACAGTTTGCCCCATTTAGCACGCTGCCAGTCCAGTCCATGGCAGGTGACCACCACTTTAGAGGAACTGGCGATCGCCGGTAACCCACTAAACAAGGATGGTCCTAGGGCATGAAAATGAACGATATCATAGGGGGCAAAAATTGATGCGATCGCCCCTAAAGCCGAACTAATGAACGCATCTGCCCCTCGGAGATTGAGACAGGGGAGGGAAATCGTGCGAATGCCCTGGGATAGGGATTGGTGATACCAGGATTGCTGGGTGTAGGATGCGCGGGCGAACAGATCAATGGTATGTCCCTGGGCGGCAATGCGAGGATACATTTCAGCGCAGTAATGCTCAATGCCGCTCGTTGCAGCGCTGGCGAGGGTGACCTGTTCGCGAATCTGAGATGATTCATCGTTTGAACCTTTGGCTGAACGGGTTCCAGCGTGATCTGCTGGGACAGGTATCCCCCTTGCACCGATGACAGCAATTCTCATGAATGCAATTTCTCCTATGGCATGAATCGATTTCTAGAGGCCGCTTTTTGGAAGGAATGTCTTTTTGAGCCAGAATGTCTTTTTGTTGAGCCAGAATGCCTTTTTGGGCAGGCATGTCTAAGCTGCGGAGTGGACAACGCGAGGGGCTGCCCAGCGATGCAGCATGGATTCACAAACTGCATGAACGACATGACGGGCATTGTAGGGCTGAGCCACCTGGGCACAGGCTTGGGCAGGGTACTGATGGGGATGGTTCAGGACTTGTTCTAGGGATTGGGCGATCGCGTCCGGGGTGCGATCGGGGGTAATCACGCCGCTGGTGGCTGTGAGCAAACTCGGCGTTTCTCCACAGTGAGTGGTGACCAGGGGCGTACCACAGGCCAAGGCTTCTAGCGCCACAAAGGGCATACCCTCATAGGCACTGGTCAAAATGCAAGCGCTGGCAAGGCGATGCAGATCGGCGACGGCAGATTGTTGGAGTGCGCCCAGCAGGGTTACCCGGTTCGTTAAGCCTTGTTGGGCGATCCGTTCACGGACGGCTTCGGCGAGATCTCCATCGCCCACGATCAGGAGATGGACATTGGGTTGCTTGAGTGCGGCAAAGCTGTCGATCAGCAGCAGAGGATCTTTTTGGGGATGGAGTCGCCCTGCAAACAGCACAAAGCGCGTGTCTTCCGCCAGATTGAGCCGCTGTGCTAACTGTTTTCGAGCGGATTCGCGATCGGGGGCAGACAGCGGGTAGAAGACTTCGCCATCAAAGACATTGTGGAAGTAGGAAACGCGATGGGCGATTTCGGGGTAGCGCTCCTGGTAGAGTTTCATGGACTCTGAGTTGCAGGAGAGAACATAGTCAAATTGTTTGACGAGCAATCGTTCTAGGATGAAGTACGCCTGGGGGAATCGTCGCCAGAGAATGGCGTTTTTATCCCCGCTGGCTGCAACCTGTTGCAGGATGTCATTTTGGATGAAGAGGGTTTTTTCGCCTTGCCAATTACGGGTGGCCAGGGTGGGTTCTAGCCGATAAAAATGCATGAAATCAGATTCAAGCTGTTTGCCCATGAGCGCTTGGGTATACCGCACCGAGGTGGGAATCGTCTGCTTGATGTTGTCGTTTTCGAGGTAGAACAAGGGCATAAACTGAAGCGATCGCCCCTCTAGCTCGGCAGGTTGCCATTGACCAATGGGAGTACTGGCATCACTACTCGTCCCAACAAAGCGCAAAGTGAAGTCTGAGGGTGTATATTTGATAAAATAGCGAACCAACGCTTGAATTCCCCCGATTGTGGGATTCCAAGGGTTAAATTGGTAAAAAATCGTTAAGACTGGTTTACGCATGACGCTCATCTCGATAAAAATCAAAAGACAAAATCAGAAGGGAAGAATCGGACCCTAGAGCAGAAAAGACCCAAAAAAGAGCCAAAAAATGAGAATGAATTCAATCTGGGAAAGGGAATCTGAGACAGACCCAAAATTGAATTCGTGAAAGCCGTTAGTGGAATGCGATTAGTGGAATGAGATTAATGAAATGCGATCGCCACCTATTCCTTCCAGCCCATGGTCTAGGAAATGCGTTCCTGTTAGAGTGAAGGACTCTGAAGCAATGACCTAGGTGGATAAACTTCAATGGATGAGCTTAGCGGTTAGCCGTGATGGAATCAATGATTCTGAAGCCGTGAATGATGCTTGTCAATCATGCTCCGGTCATTTCTCATTCATTGCGGACTCACCGTCCATTCATCCGCTCACGATTAGGAAGATGCACAACATCAAACAGACCGATGAAGTCAGGAACAAGGTTTGCTATCCTGATCAAGCGGAAGTTCGGAAGTACTTCAAATTCACAGTACTTCAAATTCACAGATTGAACCTAAATTACGTCAAACTAAATTGCGTCAAATTAAGCAAGTATCAGTTTAAGCAAGTATCAGTGAAATTGATGATGAGAGAAATCGATGATGGGAGGGTGATGTTCAAAATGGAGTTCAAAGCGTTCTTCTCAAAGCATTCTTCTCAGAGTATTGTTCTCAAAATGTTGGACTCAAAGCATGATTCTTAAAGAGCTGAATTCTTGAAGAATTGGAACCCGGGATCTAACTCCCTAGAAGGTAAAGCAAGATCTCCTACCCTAAAGTTCTAGCCGTTCAAATTCTAGAAGACAGAACTTGCAAAAGGGCTTGCAAAAGGCTTGCCGAGTGAAAACCCAATGCCAACAATGATGCAAACAATAAGGAACTTACGTAAACACCATACCTTGTCGTCTTGGCGATCGCAACCCAAAAAGCTCAAATCGACGAAACTATTAAGACATAAAGTACTTCAGCGATGAACCGCCTAGGACAGAAGGCTCTGAACGGTTTTGACCGCCGATCGCCAATTCAACCGCGATTCATGTTCTTGAAACGAAGACAAGGCCAGATCCTGGTATTGGTCATAGTGCAAGAACAGATCCAGGATGTAATGGCAGTAGTCGGCGGGATCGGCCTGGAGCGGAAAAGTTTTGCCGTTGTAACCTTCTCGGATGACGCTCGGGATACCGCCTACATCGGTGGAGAGACAAGGTACACCAAAGGCGTTGGCCTCACCGAATACCATGGGTGTGCAGTCGCCGAGAGACGGCAAAATCAAGAAATGGGATTCGGCTAGGAGTTGGCTGATTTGCTGTAAGCCTGCTGGGGAGGATTTGGGGATATAGCCCAGCGGTCGAACAAAGTCGGGAATGGGGTGTTCTAGAGGATCACATCCGGCGACGGTGAGAGTGGTTTTGAGTCCAGCTTGATTCAGCGATCGGGCAACTTCAACCGCCATTTTGCCGCCTTTGCGAACCCAGTCCACGCCTAAAAATAGGAGATTGCAGCGATCGCTCGGTCGGTTTTGTACCGCTGTTTTAATGGTGGCGAAATCGCGATCCTGTGGGGGCAAGTTGGTGCCATAGCAGACAACTTTGACCTTGGCCGGATCAACCTGATAGTGGGTGAGCGCTGTTTTTGCTGCCCAGTCGGAGGAGAAGATCGCCAGGTGGCAGCGGTCTAGAGCGGCCTGTTCGAGGCGGTGGCCATCGCGCAGGGTTTCTGGACAGAGGTTGCTGAACTCGGGGTAGAAATTAAGCAGTCCGGCAAAGGTGGCATCGCTCCAGGTGACGATCGGCTGGGGGCAATCGAGGTAGGCAACGGGAATGGGAATGGGCGCGAGAATGACATCGGCTTTGGCTTGCTGAATGCCCAGCGCAGCCTCACGAGCGGCTCTTTGGGCAAATCCCTGATTGCGCTCGATCATGAAGTCGCGGCGGATTAGATGGCGATAGATGCGCCACTTAAACTTGAGAAATTCGTGGTTTTCGACCAGGGGGCCGACAAAATCCACATCCACGCCATCTTGCTGGAATGCCTGCGTCATAAACGCTGCGGTGCCGCCGCCCCATTGACCCACTTGACGGGCATCATAGGTGGTGACGTAAGCAATTTTCATAAAACTCCTGATCGCAAAATTGGGATTATCAACGGGGTGGACAATGGTCGAAGGCGCGTGCGATCCCTGCCCAAGCGGGTTTTCGGTTCATTTGGTCATCAAGCGGCAGGGGACGGACGGCTTGACCGTCTGGACGGGGACTTTGCTCGGAGAGCCAGGTGTAGCGATCGCTAATGCCCCAGTTATTCACCACAATCACATTCGGCTCATCCAAAACCAGATTGAGAAAATCCTCATAGACCGCAGCAACCTGCTGATCCCGCTGGCTAATATCGGCAGGCAGCATATAATCCATGACATCCAGTTCGCTGATCATGATTTTGATGTCCAGGCTGGCAACATCGGCGAGAAATTGGCGGAGTTTCTGGGCATTGAAATTCCGAGCATCGCCGTAGAGATGAGCCTGTAGGCCAAAGACATGGATGGGCACACCCTTGGATTTGAGGTTCTGTAAGAGTTTCAAGACCGCTTCCCGTTTGGCCTCGTTGATTGGCAAATCATACTCCTGCCCCCCATCGTTGTAGGCCAGTAGGGCATTGGGATCAGCGGCGGCGGCGGTGCGAAAGGCCATTTCAATATAATCGGGGCCGAGGTGATTGAACCAGGGATGATGGGCTAAACCATCGGCTCGACCTTGATCGGGTTCGATCGCCTCATTGACCACATCCCAAATGTAAACCTTGCCTGCATACCGACCGACTAAGGTTGAAACATGCTGAGTGAGCAGGGATTCCACTTTAGAAGAAGGGGTACTTGTGTCGCTGAGTTTGGCATTCAGCCAATCCGGGTTGAGTCGATACCAGACCAGGGTATGTCCGCGAAATCGAAGCTGATGGTCGATCGCAAACTGCACAAAGGCATCGGCTCTGGAAAAGTTAAAGTTGCCTTCTTCCGGTTGCGTATTCATCCAAAAAAACGTGTCACAGGCCAACATGCCGCTCTCTTGTAAAAAAGCAGAAATCACCTCGCTATCCTGATAAACAGCGTATACACCCGGATTTGCGCCATAGATCAGCCCCTTGGCTGCGGCTCGACTTCGTAAAGAATTCTCACCTGACACGGAAAAATCCCTCGCAAATGCAGGACTGGCTGCCGCTAGCGCGCCTAAAGTGCCTAAACCGGCTAGAAATTCGCGGCGGCCTAATCGTTGATGATTGGAGCGTTGATCGTTGGGTGGTTGGTGATTGGGTGATTGATGGTTGGATGGTTGATGATTGGATAGTTGATGATTGGAGCGTTGATATTGATGATCTTGATTCATTGCTTGGAACCTGATGTCTCACTTCAAGTTTTTGAAGGCTGTTTCATTCGCTGACAAAGATTGGGGATCAATGAACCAGGTGAATGTCAGTGCAGTGAAGGTCAGCAAAGGCTTGAACGGCTGAAGGCATTTTAGTATCTTTGCAAAAAATCACAGTGAGATCTCAGGATTTTTTCAGGAATGGATGGATGAATGAAAAGCAGGAGGAAAAACAGAGAGTTGAAACTGCGATCGGGTACTGCTTCAAAACGCTACACCCAAGCCGTCCAGCGAAGGGCAAAGCTTCTCTTTAACCCATAGAAAGGAGCCAAAAGCAGCGTGATGACGATCCAAAGTGGGCCAACCAGATAGACCCAAAGACTGCCCTTTTGCAGCTTCAAGAAACGCTCCAAAGGGTAGCGCAGCTTACGGTGCCAGTAGGTGAGGGGAATCTTTTCCTGGGCGTAGGTGGTGTAGATTTGCTCCAGTTCGTAGGTCGCTTTAACGCCAGCGACGCTGGATTTATTTTGGCCGCTAATAATGGCGATGCAAAGGACATCCGGAATGGTTTTCCAGGAGACTCCCTGCGCGTGAAAGTAGTTGAATAGTTCAATGTCCATAGTGTAAACATAGCGTTCATCAACGGGGTTAGAACGGTTGATTAGACTGCGTCGGTAGAAACAAGCGGGTTGGTAAATCGGAACGCTTGCGGGCATTAGTTGGATTTGTTCCAGGGTGGTGGAGCGGATGTAGGCGCGATCGTCGGTGGGCGATCGCTGAAGTGTCCCCAATGGGATAAAGCGCTGCAATTGAGAAATCCAGAAACTCGTTTCCTTGAGGGGTTCAACGGTATTATCCGTGGTGAGATACTCAATTCGACAGCAGCCCACCAGCACATCAATCTCTGGAAATTCTGCAAACTGTTGTCCGATGGTCATCAGGGCACCAGGAGCTAGGAGATCGTCACTACAGAGCCAATTGACAATGTCTCCGGTACAGTGCGAAAAACCTTTGTTAATGGCATGGGATTGACCGCGATCGGGTTCACTGACCCACCAGGTAATCTGCTCCGCAAATTGTTGAATGACCTCCACGCTATGGTCGGTAGAACCGCCGTCCACCACAATGATTTCCAGATCGGGATAGTTCTGATCAACCAGGCTTTGGAGGGTTTGGCCGATGGTGGCACCGCCCTGATAGTTGGGGACTACAATCGAAATGCGGGGCAGTTTGGGGGAAGCCGAAGAAGGCGTGGGATTGGGGGAAGTGGCGACCGCCAAACGATCGCCACTTTGGAGATCGTTTGCCTGGAGGGGGTTAGGAGTTTGAACAAAAGAATTTGTCATCGCGTTTTCACCGGGGATTTTGAGTGATTAGAGACGTTTGAAGGGGAGCAGCTTCTGCCGAGACAGCAGGCTGGTGATGACGGCTGCGGTAGGTTTCTAACGCCGTGATGTGAGACAGCGCAACATAGATAATCCAAAGAAAGGACTGGTGTAGGATATTGAGCGCTTCGGAGTAGTTGTTGACGAGAAACACGCCAGCAAACTGCATCATCCAGAAATAGTGAATGGAACGAGTTTTCAGGAGCAGATTGATGATGCGTCCCATTAGGGTGATAAAGCTGAGAACAAAGAGAATTAGCCCGACAAAACCCAGTTGCAGGAAGAGATCGACATAGCCATTGTGGGAGTGAAAGGGAACCAATCGTTCGCGAAAGCCGGGATCGGTGACCGCCCAAGAGTTGAAAAGCACCACATCGGACACATAGGAACTCCAAAAGCCGCTATAGCCGAACCCCAACCAGGGACGCTCCATGCCTTTGTTGATGGACATGATCCAGAGGGGAATGCGTCCGGTCAGACCGGGATCTTTGCCCAGAAAATCCACGACAATGAGTTGGAAGTTGAGAATGACGAGGGTGGCGATCGCCCCCAGCACCGCCAGAGAGAAGATCAGCACGACATTTCTGAAGGTGCCCTTGACCTGAATCAGTCGATAAAGCGGCATCAGCAACACCGACATCAGCGCAATCACTAAACCAGTAGCGCTATTGGAGAACAAAACCAGAACAAACGCCAAAACCAGCCAGGGAATTGATTGCCAGCGACTTCCCTCTTTGGCAAACAAACGGTTCACAAAAAACGCAGTTGCTAACCCCATGTAGGCACCCAAGTTTTGCTTGTGGGTGAAGATGCCTGTCCAGGCTTGAATGCCCTCATAATCCTGCTGTCCCACCTCTGGAAAGGCCAGACTGACCACAAAACAGAGGACAATGGTTAAGCGAAACACCCAGGACAAAAGGTTCATGAGCTGGGGCAGGGGATAGCGAACCGCCAGATATACCCCAAACAGCGTCGCCCTCAGCAAAAACCGGAGTTGGTCGGAGGTCGAGCTTGGATCAGCCGTCCAGAGGAGTGAGACAAAGGCGAGTAGGGTAAACAGGAGCAGGATCTTGTCTTTGGTCAAGGCATAGAGAATTCGCTTGCCATACTGTACGGTCAGCCCAAAAATAAAGACGTAGATCAGGGCACTCACCGAAACCTGAATCCATCGAGGCTGCGTTTGGAAGGTCGGAACGATCACCAAGATGAACAAGGAGCCGATAAACTCAATTTTTTGAAGGAGGGCAGCGATCGCCCGAGCAACAGCAGGATTCAAGCAAATATCTCCTTTGCAACAGGATTCATCAATCGGTCATGATCAATCAACAGGTCACCGTAAAGCTGTTCATAGCGCTTGGCTTGCAGGGCGAGGGTAAATTCCTGCTCGGTTTTTTCCCTGGCGCGTTGGCAAAGATTGGCGTGGCGGCTTGATTCCAGTACCCAGGCAATGCCTTGCGCCAAATCTGCAATTTGAAATGGTTTTGCTAGATAACCGTTGCGCTGATGCTCAATCAAATCGGGCAATCCACCAATCTCAAAGCCAACAGCAGGAGTGCCACAGGCGAGGGCTTCCATGACCACATTGGGGAGATTGTCCTCAGAAGAGGGCAAAACGGCCACATCGACGGCGGAATAGGCCATGGCTAGGGAGAGATCATCCTTGAGGGTGCCGAGGTAGTGCGTCTTAAATCCCATATCGGGGGGATGTTCGGGTGCATCTGCGCCCAAGACGACCAGTTCTAGCTGATCTTGCCAGCCTGCTTGCGCCAAACTTTGGAGGGCGGGTTGCAGCAGGTGAAATCCCTTGCGCTTTTCGCTAGTGGCTTTGATGGAGCTAAAGAGAATTAATTGTTTATCGGCTGGCAGTTTGAGGAGTTCACGGGCAAAGGATTTGGCGATCGGTCGATAGGTTTCGGTGTCGAGTCCATTGGGGATCAGTTCAATCCGGTGGTTTTGCAACAGCGAACTTTTGCGGGCACAATCGGCTAACCAATGGCTTAGGGCAACCAGGGTGAGATTGGTATTTTTCCAGGCTTTGGCTTTGCGCTGCCAGATCCAACGGGTTAAATCCTGGGCGTTTTGCTGCGGCAGAAGGGGACAAGCGCCACAGCTTTGGGTATAGCGATCGCACTCCCCGCTATAGTGACAGCCGCCCGTAAACGTCCACATATCATGCAAACTCCAAACCAGGGGCGATCGCAATTTTGCCAAGGTTTCAATTTGGACAAAGCCCCCGCCAATCCAATGGAGATTGACCAGATCGGGCTGAAGTTTGGCGACATTCGCGGTCACCTGTTCTGGGAGCCACTGGACGGAGAAAGGAGCCGATCGCTGCCAGCGGTGCAGCAGCTTGAGCGGCACGATATCGAGGGTGTTGCGACTCCGGGCAATGCCCTGCATCAGGCTGGACTGGGGAGCAATCACCTGGCGATCGTCACTGCTGCGCTCCTGGACGAGCATTTGCGATCGCACACCCCTCTGCTGCAATCCTTCATGCAACCGATAGGCGGCACGCGCTGCGCCGCCGCTGATGTCGTAGGTGCTGAGGTGGAGAATTTTCATGGGAGCGTGTTTGCCAGTTGTTTTTGCAGTTGTTTTTGCAGACGTTTTTGTAGACGTTCGAGGATAGATTGGTGAAAAAGGGTTTGATGGGTGAAAGCGTCGGCCTCGGTTTGACGAACGACAAAGGGAGGGTGACGGAGGGGGAACTCGATCGCCGCTGTGGGCAGATGGGTGAAGGAATCGCTGCCTTCCACAAAATGGGTGGAGTCGAGGCCAGATCCAATGTTGGAAATGAGATTGACATTGGGAAGAATGCCAAGCCCACTTTGCAGCCAGCAGGCAAAGGTCCACTGGTAGTCCCAAACGGTGGTCAATTCACCGCGATAGAGTTGATCGAATTGGCGAGTCCAATAGCGAACAGCGCTGTCATCTTGAAGAATGTGGTGCAGCAGATTTTGCTGCTTGACCTCCGGCCATAGGGTCATGGATGGGTCAAAGTGTTTCCAGGCGCGTTTCCAGGTCGCCCATCCCCAGCAGTGATTATAACGGGAGAAGTAGTAACTATCGGCGGTTCGCGATCGCCCCATTTGGACATTTTGACCGGATATTGAAGTAATACGGGTGTCGTTGCGATAGCGATCGAGCAGTTCGTCACAGAAGCGAAAGAAACTGGGGTGGGGCACACAGTCATCTTCTAAGATAATCGCCGATTCGACCTGGCTAAAAACCCAGTCCAACCCGGTTGGCAAGCGGCGACCACAGCCCAGATTGACCGCAGAATAGTCCTTCAGCACTTCACAGTCCCAGTCAACCTGTTCGAGGATGGCGCGAGTCGCTATGCATTTTTCTAGTTCGCCAGTGCGATCGGGTCTTGCCCCATCGGCGATGACAAAGAGTTGAGCAGGACGCGCCTGCCGAATTGCTTGAAAGACCCGCTCTGTGGTCTCAACCCGTTTGAAAATAACGAATACAACCGGAGTCTTTAATTGATATTCAGAGGGTTGATCCTGAGAAAATTGGGATTCAAAGGATTGATATTCAGAGAATTGATCCTTTAATTGCTCCTTAGAGAATTGGTATTCAGGTGATTGATACTCAAGCGATGGATACTCAGACATTCTTCTATCCTCACACCGTTCTTCCCTAAAGTTTGATCCATGTTTCGATCCATTGAACGTCCGAATTTCTCTGGCGATCGCTTCACGTTAAGCAGCTTAGCGAAACACAAACTTGACTAACCCTAAAATTCGCCAATCCCAAAATTCGTCAATCCCAAAATTCGCCAATCCCAAACCTTGTCAATCCCAAACCTTGTCAATCCCAAACCTTGTCAATCCCAAACCTTGTCAATCCCAAACCTTGTCAATCCCAAGCTTCGCCAATCAACAGCTTAACCAACCACCGATTCTTCACCCACCACCTCTAGATAGCTGCCTGCCTGAACAATCCGGCCTCGTTCTAGGAGGTAGATGCGATCGCATTGTTGAATCGTCGATAGACGGTGAGCAATGATAATCAGGGTTTTTGAACCGCTCAAGGATTGAATCGCATCACTGACCAATCTTTCAGTTTCCTGATCGAGTGCGGCTGTGGCTTCATCTAACACCAGGATTTCCCGTTCGTGGTAGAGTGCCCGAGCAATGCCAATGCGCTGCCGTTGGCCACCCGAGAGCCTAACGCCTCGTTCTCCCACTTCGGTCTTTAAACCTTCAGGCAGATGCTCGATGAGTTCAGTGAGTTGCGCGGCATGGATAACTTGGTCAATCCGCTGGGGATCAATGCGATCGTCCGGTACTCCAAAGGCAATGTTTTTTTCGATGGATTCATCGGCCAGGAAGATGGATTGGGGAATGTAGCCCACCAGGTTTTGCCATGCTCGGACATTTTGATAAATCGATTGACCATCTACAAAAATATCGCCTTGTGTCGCTTCTAGAAGTCCCAGAATGACATCGACTAGTGTGGTCTTCCCGGCTCCAGACTTGCCAATGAAGGCGATCGACTGGCCTTTGGGAATGTGCAGGGAAATATCTTCGATCGCATTTTGTGTGATGCCTGGGTAATGATAGGTCACCCCTCGAAGGTCAACGCTATGTTTGAAAGGAAAGGACTGGATGGTTGGTGGAGTGGGGGATGGGGAGGGAGGGGCGATCGCTCGAACATCCGCAAGTTGAGCATCCGCGAGAGGGGCTTGAGCCTTGCCCCGGAGTCGTCGCTTAAGGGAATCCTTGACTGAATTTTTGGATAAAGCTCTCGATGAACTTGAGGATGAATCTTTGCGTGAACTTGGGGATGAATCTTTGGAATGACGTTTAGAATGCCACTCGGATTGATCCTTGGGTTGATCCTTAAATTGATTCTTGGATTGGTTCTTGGATTGATTCTTGGGTGAATCGTTGAAGGATGGATCGATGAATGGATCGAAGAACTTCTGTGTGGATACGGAGGGGCGATGAGCGGCCTCGGGTTTGACCAGTTGGGGAACGGTCTTGAGGTCGGTGTAGAGCAAATCGAGCGCGTGACGACCGCTTTGAATTTGGCCGATCGCCCCTAATGACTGGCTAGCCGCTGGCATCAGCCGGATCGACGCAACGGCAAAAACGCTCAAAATTGAAATCAGATGATCGCTGTCTTGCTGAAAGAAAATTTGATAGACCGAAACAAATAAAACTAGGAAGGCAATGAGACAAGTTTCTAGAGAAATGCGAGGCAAAATCTGAAACGTCAAAACCTTACTGGCAGCATTGGCATAGCGGGTGACCTGCCGATCCATCTGCTCCTGAAAGTAGGGCTTGCAGCCAATGACAAAGGTTTCTTTGATGCCACCTAAGCTATGGTTAATGACTTGGATCATGCCATGATAGGCTTCGGACTCATCCTTGCCCCATTGTCGTACTCGATTGCGGAGTTGATAGAACAACAGAAACAATGGCAACAAAACGGCAAGGATCATCACCAAGAGCAGCATATCGGCTTTGGCCAGAAGTGCAATCAAACATAGCGTAGTAATCGCATTGGCCGTTGCTTCCAGCAGGGGCAGCATGGAACGATAGCAGAACCCCTGTGCCTCGACAATGATATTTTTGATGATGCTGCCCGTATCTCGGGTCAAGTAGAAGGTATAGGGAACAGACAGATAGGTATCTAGCAGTCGAGTAATCAGTCTGCCCTGCTGGTGAAAGCTAAAGCGATAGATGTAAGCCCGCGCAAAATAATAAAGCAGCGATTTGATGCAGAATAGCGCAACCAGCAGCAGCCCTAGAATCAGGATAAACTGCTCGTTGGAGGGCGCACCGACGAAGGTATAGAGGTGATCCAGTAGGGCAACCTGACGCAGTGATTCTGGATTTGAGGCGACCCACAGAAAAGGCCCCACCAAACCAATTCCAAAGGCTTCCATCACAGAAACCAGGATGAATAGAGCCAACAAAAGGAATAGTTTCCCCTTTGCATCTCCTAATACGTACAGAAATTTAGTCAAATACTGGATCATGACACCATGGTGAATTTGAGACGGAATGGTTATTGAAAGAGATTAGAAAAGATTAAAAGAGATTAGAAAAGATTAAAAAAGATGCCCAGCGGACTCAAGACCCGACCGGCAAAATCAATAAACGAGGATGAACCCCGCTTGGGCACAATCACCACATCGCCGTCTTGAATTTGGTAGGTATCGGTGAGGTTACGAAGGTCGATCATTTCGCGCTCAATCTCTCCGGTTTCGCCCATTCGGACAAAGGCGACTTCGCTTAGCCGAGCATCTTCCGTGGGGCCACCGGCGATCGCCACTGCACTCGAAATCGAGCTATTGGGCGGCACTTGCACTTCACCTGGGGCATTGACCTCGCCTACCACCCGCACTCGCACGGTGGATGGCGCATAACTGGACTGGGAAACAAGACGCCGATCAATCGTCGTATCGTTAGCAGCAACTCGGGGAATAAAAATGGAATCCCCATCCTGCAACACCAGATCCGGCACGCCATTCTCTGAACGAATCGACTCCCACAGGTTCAGGGTCATCGGTTGAACAGTGCCATCAGCCTGCTGACGGCGAACCACCACTTGGCGAATATCTGCATTTTGGGTAATGCCGCCTGCCCGTGTTAGCGCCACGCTCAAAGTTGGGGATTGGATTTCATTTTGCGGATTCGTAATTTCCTGGGTGGACAGGCTCTGGAGTTGGACAGGGCCTGGGCGATAGACTTCTCCAGCGATATTGACGGTGATGGGACGAAGCAAAGCAAGACTGACCGTAACATAGGGATCGACCAGGAAAGGCTGGAGCCGAGCCGTTAATTCTGCGGCGAACTGATCGGCAGTTTTGCCAGCGGCCATCACCGATCCGGCCAGGGGCACAGTCACCGATCCATCGGGAAGAACGGTACGCGGTCCGTTATATTCCTCATATCCAAAAACGGTAATCTCAATTTGATCGCCAGCCCCTAGCAAATAGCCAGACTGAACCGTTGCCGTTGAATTAGAGGGAGTGCGATCGCCAATACCACGACGGGGCGCAACGGATGGCGCAACGGATGGCGGAACGGGACTTGCTGGACTGGGCGCGCTAGGGTTGGCTCTGGGTAGGGGTTGGGCAGGCAGATCTTCCATTCTACGGGAGGGATCAACCTGAGCCAAGGCAGATTCGGTTGTGATTGTGATAGTTGTGACTGTTGTAATTGTGATTGTGACAGGGGTGAACAGTAAAGCAGAGGAGAGGAGAGGGAGCGATCGCAAAGTCTGCCACAAACCGAAAGAATTCAGCATAAGTTCTGAGTTAAGCAAGTAAAGATTCTGGAAAAGTTTTAATTCAAAAGCCAATTCATCAACAGCCGATGCTCAACGGATTAGAAAAGGGTCGAACTGATCAATTCCTTCTAAACCTTCTAATTCCTTTTAAACCCTAATTCAGATGAAAATCTTGATGCTCTTTTGATTCTCTTTTGATTCTCTGAGGATGGACAAAGTTCGCCAAAACGGGATGACATCAACCCTCAGCCCAAGAAGAATAAGACCGACGTAATCCGCTCAGGAGGGGAAATACACAGAAAATAAAATCAGGTTCAAAGCTTTGAAGTTTAACCCATTCGATCGCCATTCGCAATGTCAATTCAACAGCAATATTGCGTAATCAACCTGACAAGTCTTGAGATGAATGTTGAGATCAAGTGATAGGACAACCAAGCATAACCATGAAATGCAGGCTCCTAATAATTTTGAATGAATAATGGAAATGATCAGCATACTTCTGAGATGGAAAACTCGGAACAAACATTCCTGATGAGCCAGAACAAAAGATATCTCTTATTCAAATGATTAGTGTTGATAGTTTAGCGGATAGAAATAGGATGTTTCAGGGGATATGCGGTGAATCGTTAGATGATTTCTTCGGTTGATAAACTTAATGAGCCTGGAGAATAGTCATTTGAGATTCATCGAACAATTTGGACAGAACCGTAGGATGCGCTAACGGCGCGTAACGCATCCTACGATCATGTACCGCATGGGATGCGATTAGGAGCGATCGCGTCTCCCCGTCAAGCGAAACGGAATCCCCGCGCCTCGGGATGGCGGCTCCGGTGTGGGTTGGGTTTCGGGATGTTCGCCAGCATAGTAAAAATAACTGTCCGGCTCGTGGCGCACATTAACACCGTTGATGACCATTCCCAAGATGTTTTGGCCGGACTGCTTGGCGAATTCCTTGGCTGAAATCGCGCTGGCATTATCTAGGACACCCGGTCGCACTACCATGAGCGTGCCATCGGCCATTTTACCGAGAACGGCGGAGTCGGCGGTTCCGGCCATGGGGGGCGTGTCAAAGATGACAAAGTCATAGTCTCGGGCGAAGGTGGCAACGAGGGCGGCCATTCGCTTGGAGTCGAGCAGGGCGATCGGGTTGGGCGGCATGACACCAGAGGTTAAAACCCTAAGATTAGGCATGGCCTGCTGAACCGCCGCATCTAGAGCGACTTGATCGACGATGACATTGCTGAGTCCAGCGACATTCATCAAATCCCAGATGTGATGTTGGGCAGGACGACGCATATCGGCATCAACGAGCAACACGCGCCGACCGACTTGGGCGATCGCAGCGGCCAGATTCGCGGCTACTTCTGAGCGTCCCTCGTTGCTGACCGAACTGGTGACAACCACTGTTCTTAGCTCATGGTCAGAGCTTAGAAACTTGAGGTTGGCTTGCAGCATGTGATAAGCATCGCCAATGGGTGAGCGGGGTGCATCCTTGACAATCACGCGCGGCACAGGCTGATCCAAGTTGCCAGCATAGGTGGTCATATTACCGTTTTTGCCAAAGGTGGGGATGATGCCCAGCAGCGTATAGCCAAAGACTTCTCTTGCTTCTTTAACCGTTTTGACGGATCGATCGGCCAAATCAAGGGCAAAGGCAGTGGCGATCGCGAGTAAAGTCCCAGTCAAAGCTCCAACGCCCAAAATGACAATTTTCAGGGGGCCAACGGGATGTAGGGGAGCCAAGGCGGGAGAAATGACTCGGGCATTACCAATGGTTTGGTTCTCGGCAATCTGAATGGCTTGGAGTCGAGCAAGCAGGGTTTCGTAGGTGGACTGAGCCGCTTCCAGTTGGCGAACCAGTTCTCGCTCGGTTTGCTCTAATCGAGGCAGCACTCCGGCTCGCTGCTTGTATTGCGTCTGAGCGTTGGATAGGGTTGCGACCCGACGGCTTAACCCGATGCGATCGGCTTCTGCTGTGACAAATTGGGCAATCAACTGCTGCTGTAAGCTGCCAATTTGGAGATCACCAGAGGTGACCGCCTGATTGCTACCAACCACCTGGCTAATTCTTTGTTGGAGGAGTTGGTTGAGTGCCGCCTGCCGACGCTCTAGAGCCACGATGGTGGGATGTCCGGCGCGATAGCGGGTTTGCTCAACCGCGAGTTGACTTTGCACCTCTTGAAGTTGTCCAAACACCTCTTGTACCGCAGGGGCTTGGCTCAATGATGCAAACGCAATGGCTTCACGGGAATCAATGCCCATGCGGCTTTGGAGTTGTTGCGATCGCGCACTAGCATCCGCCAACAAAGCCTGAGTTTGGGTAATCTGCCCTTCTAAATTGGCAATCAGTTCGACCGCTTGCCCCGCCTCTGCTTCTAGGGAAACCAAGCGATTGTCTTCTTTGAAGCGTCGGAGGGCAGAGTCAGCATCCCGAACCGCTGTTTCTGTCTTGGGTAGTTGTTCCTGAATGAACTCACGAGCGGTAACCGCCTCTTCTCGGTTGGCCTGAACATTGTTTTTGAGGAATACCTCAATCAGCTTATTGACGACTTCTGACGCGCGCTCAGGGTTCTCATCCTCATAGGAAATCTGAAGCACGTCTGTTCCCGTAACACCTCGGATATTCAGTTTACTGACTAGAATCTGAGTCTCTAGGGGTTCACCCTGGTCATTTCTCAAGTTGAGAGACTTGATCACCTCTTGGACAATCGGGGTTGAACGAATAATTTCAACCTGAGTATCCAGGGGGCTATTTTGTACACCCAGCGCTTCTAATTGACCCAAGGTTTCGCCTAATCCGGTCAATGCAGAAGCTTGGCTCGACTTAATTAAAAGCCGTCCTTCCGCCCGATAAACCGGTTGTTGCATCAGTGCAAAGGCAGTCGCCAGAGAAACCACCGAGGCTAAAACACCGGCAGCAGGCAACCAGCGCCGTTTAAGAACGAGCCAGTACCGCTGAACATCTATCTCTTCAGAATAATCTTTGGTTTCCATAAGAACAGACAAAGCTGAAATTCACGTAAATTGTTGAGATAGATGCAAACCCCAAACATAGGCACCGTTTCAAATTGAAACGAACCCACCCAAACAGACCCATCAAAACGAAATTTGGGAGCCTAAGTTTCCTTTAGCTCCTCCAGAAATGCAGACAGACAAACGTTCGGACAGACAAGCGTTCAAATAGGTTAGCGGTCAGTCAGACAAACGGTCAGACAGACAAACGGTCAGACCAAAATCGAAAATTTTGTTTGGCAGATTGATCCTGCAACCTATCCTGCTCCTTTTCCTTATGCTGATCTGGCGGCTTATTGAACTGGTCGTTAATTAAATGTGCAATTTGCCCTTATAACTCTCGAACCTTATAACTCTCGAACCTTATAACTCTCGAACCTTATAACTCTCGAACCTTATAACTCTCGAACCTTATAACTCTCGAACCTTGTAGCTCTCGAACCTTGTAACTTTAACGACAGAGTAACTTTAGCGACAGAGCCTGTATTCCAGCTAGGATTGCTAAGCGTTACCCAGAAATGCTGCCAACTCTTGAGTTTAGTCAAATGAGTTTAGTCAAATCTCAGGCAAACCTGTCTCATCCGTCACATTACATCCCTCCCAAAACGCTTGTATGTATATTTCAGCACATCCACGAACCATTAAATCATGTTTTCTTTCACAACTTTACAAAAAGTTCATAAAGTTGGGACACAAACCAGAGGATATTAAATCTTGTGTGGATTTTGTGTGAAGTTGTTTCGGATAGTTGCTAACTATAAATGAAATTAATGGAATTGTATGTATAGACCACCACTGATTTGAGGTTCTACTTAAGTAATTTTACTTAAGTGTTGTTGACATCTTCATGTTTTTTGTGTAATTTGTTGGGCTAAGTAAATTCCCGTACAGGTCATTTGTGCATTATTCTGGTCATTTATCCGAGTTGCAGCCCGTACCTTGCTCAGATGAAATCTGCTGTAAGAGAACAAATTTAGTCAAGAGATTAGACAAGAAGCAGACTGACGAAGAATCCTCAATATTTACGAAATTTACGATTCATTGGCAAGAATTGGACAAAAGTAAAGTGCATTGCAAATGATCGGCTGCCTAAGATTCTCCCTATGGTTGCGAGACGATCCCCGAATGCTTAGGGTTCGCACTTGATGTAATGTCGCTATTTCACTTGTTTTCATTAGAATTGAGGCAATGGGGCAAGCGTTTAACTGGGTCAATCAGCTAGGTTGAAAATTTAAAGATAGGATTCAGCCGTTTAAAATTGGACAATAGGGTTGTCAAATTAAAATCGGACAATAGGGTTGTCAAATTGGTGTATTTAGTTGCATAAGGTATAGAGAGTAGGTATCAAGCGTGTTGAATGATCAATTTTGGCCGTATTACATTGCTGGAATTGTGTTGCTGAAGGGTCGTGTTGCTGAAGGGTGAGGCTTTCGGTTGAGCAAGCTGTGCGTCTATTCCAATCTTTGATCACGGGGATCAGCTTATCTTGGGGCATCTGGGTTTAGGCTCCTGCATGGGATAGCATAATCTCAAGCAGCAAGAAGTTCAAAAATCAAGACGCTCAATTGCTGTCGTCAACATTCAAAGTCAATTGGGCAAAGTCAATCGGGTAAAGTCAATTGGGCAAAGTCAATCGGGAAAATATCGTTTACTCAAGAATGTTTGACGCAGGTATCTTCTATCTCAGGTGAAGCGATATCAACTTTAGGATAAACGTGATCATGAACTGAGACATAACGAACTGAGACATGGTCGAATCATTTTATCGAATCATTTTGTGGTTATCCCAAAGTCCTGACTCTTTCCTGCTTCCTATAGTTCACTTCGTTCCAGGACTGATGTGGTCACTACCCTGACTTTCAGGGAATCTAGTTCTTAAATTCTTTCTAGGCAGATGGGATCGCCGATCGGGTTGATCTACTCCTTAAGAACGATTCGTTAATGCCGTAGAGTCCAGTAGTTTACTTGCAAAAACTCAGTCAGTTCATTGCATTTTCCAAGAAGATATCAATCACATGGCCTTGTAAGAAGCTTTGGAAGAAGCTTTTTTTAGATTGGTTCTTCCTCAGAACTTCTATCTCGCCACCCTTATTAACTCATCCTTGTCGCATTCCCTTCAGCGGTTCTCATAAGAGGTTTAGAAAATGGTTTTAGAATCAGCCCCTAGCTCAAGATTCAAGCCTGATCCCAGGCAAAATGGTTTAAGACAGTACGAACCGATCGCCACACTGGAATCATTAGACAGCGATCGCCCCCTCGAACTCCGCCCCCTCGTCTCGATCGTCCTCCCCGCCTACAATGAGTCCGCGATCCTCACTCAAAACCTGCAAGAGATCTGCCAATACCTAGACAGACTCACTGACGAATATCGCTGGCAAGTGATTGTGGTCAACGACGGCAGCCGCGACAACACCGGGGAACTTGCCGATGCCTTTGCGCGGACTCGCCCCGAGGTGGAAGTGGTGCATCACAGACGCAACGGTGGGCTGGGACAGGCACTGCGAACGGGCTTTGCCCAAAGCCGAGGCGACTATATTGTGACGCTGGATCTCGATTTGAGTTACTCGCCGGATCACGTCGAACGGTTGCTCGACAAGATACGCCAGTCCGGTGCAAAAATTGTGGTCGCTTCTCCCTACATGCGAGGTGGAAAAGCTTCCAATGTCCCCTGGATGCGGCTCATGCTCAGCGTTTGGGCAAATCGATTTCTGTCGATCGCCGCTCGTCAAAGCATCAGCACGCTAACGGGTATGGTGCGAGTCTATGACGCAGAATTCTTGAAGATGCTGAATTTGCGATCAAAAGGAATGGATATTAATCCAGAAGTAGTGCATAAGGCAATGCTATTGGACGCGCCCATTGAAGAAATTCCAGCTCATCTCCACTGGCTTGAGCCAGCCCTGGATAACGCCCAGCCCAAGCCGCCTAGACGCAAATCCAGCATGAGGATCTTTCGCCATATCTGGGCGACTTTTTACTACGGATTTGTCTTTCGCCCAGTGATGTTTTTTATCATTCCAAGTCTGTTCTTTTTTGGGCTAGCGTTGTATTCTATTTTCTGGATGCTGATTCATTGGTGGACAAGCTATCAGGTCTTGTTCGATTCCCTTCCCACAGGCGATCGCCTCCCGAGTCCGACTCATGCGATCGCGATCGCTTTCCAAAACAACCCCCATACCTTTATTATTGGCGGTATGGTGTTAATGTTGGGAATCCAGCTTTTCAGTTTAGGCGTATTGGCCGTTCAGAATAAGCGCTATTTTGAAGAGGTCTTCTATCTGGGAACTGCCATTTACCGCGCATCCAGCCGACGTTCGTAATGGAGCAGTCGCAATCTGATCCATTCGCGTTTGACAGCAAAACATAATCTGCAAAGCATAGGAGCTTCCGAATGGTTAAAACTCAAAATGGCTAGAACTCAAAATGGCTAGAACTCAAATTCAAGGCGATGATTCAGCGATCTATCTTTTATGTTCACCTGCTGCTTGAGTGAAAAACACTTTTGCTCTCCCCCTAGCCTCGTCCAAAGGTTTTGACTAATCTCCTTTCCTTTGGGAAGGGCTAGGGGTGGATCAAAAATTAGTTTAATCAGGAATCCTTTCAGGCATTGTGTGTGGGCGATCGCAGTCCAATTAAGCTTCTGTCGAGCTTCTCATAAAGTGGTGCTTAGGGGGCAATGTCCTTGCCTCAGTAGCTTCATCCATGAAGAGGTCTGTTGTAGGATGAATCCGGCTTATGTCCAAGGTTTATCCAACCTTCCCTGTTGGCTAGGGTTCACACTATAGACGAAGCAACTTGGGGACTGCTAAAGCAAGCAAAGGTAGGGGCTTCCTATTCTGCCCCCTGCCTCTAGCTCTTTCTGTGAACGAAGAAGTAGCTTTTAGAATCAGTCTTTGCGTCTCTCAGTAACAAATTGCCCCAATTTGAAGTTGGGGACTGTTTGTCATTCAACTCATCCAGATGGGATGTCCCCTAGTGATTTATTGGGGGGTTAGAGGCGGTATCGGATTGATTCCTCTACTGATTTGTGTCATGGATTAGCCCAGGTCACTGCTGTAGTCATTGTGTCATGCTCAAGGACAGCATTGGCACGGCTTCATTCCTCTGTCGGAGAGTTGATCATTGAGTCGATGAAATTCAGAAATAGAACAGGGCAATGCTGGGATTAGGGTTTTCTCCTTATCTATGGATAAGCAGGATGCTATTGCACTAGAATTGTCGAGTTTAATCATCCACGACATCATTGATCTACGACACCCGTTTATCCATGACACCATAGTTGAAACTCAACTTCATCCATAGAGTGGGATGATGCCACAGTTCAATGGGTTTGAGAGGAAAAAAACTGATTAGACATAAAGGTTGATCAAATAGTTGTTTAATCCGATGATCTTTGAATATCGCTTGATACTGCTTCACTGCTTTTTCTGAATAGGCAGGTCGGGTAAAACGGGTCTGACGTGAAAACTTTCTTGAAATACCTTCAGCAATGCAGAAACTAAATGCAAACCTACAAGGTTCGGAAGTTCGCCTTCTATAGAGGATGCGATGGTGGGCTTCTTCTATCAGCACAGTTCGAGGCTCAGCACAATTCATAAATTCCCACGGTTCATGAGTTCTTAAAGTGCATGAGTTCTTAAAGTTCACGAGTTCTTAGCGTTTTCAATGATTGCAAAACCTTTCTTTTTGGATGAAAACTTTTGAAGATCTGATTTCTGTGTTCTGGTCTGGGCAATTGAGTTGCGATCGCAGCCTCCCTCTCTAAAACCTGAACTCTTCTCTAGAACCCGAGTTTAGATGTTTAGATCTCAGGTCAGAATTCAGACCAGCTTTTTTTGATCGTTCCAGTTTGAGGTGGATTTGCCGCGAATTCAAACTATCGTCAAATCGCGTTCTTTCATGAATTCACTGCGAATTCATTCCTTTATTTGAAACCAGGAGATAACAACATGGTTAGTATGATGCCTCCCACCCAATCCATCCTCAAGCTGCCTTCCGACCAGGATGCTTCAGGACGCACTCTAGGCGCAGAAGAAATCGCTGCCGTCACCGAAGCCATTCTCAGCGGCACCCTCACCAGCACCAAAGGCACCTTCGTCAAAGCGTTGGAGAATCGCTTTGCAGAAATGATCGGTGTCAAATATGCCTACGCTTGTTCCTCGGGTTCTGCTGCGGTTCACACTGCGATCGCCGCCATCGACCCCGAACCCGGCGATGAAATCATCACCACCTCCATTACCGACATGGGCGCATTGACACCCATTCTCTACCAGGGTGCTATTCCTCGCTTCGTCGATGTCGATCCCGTCACTCTCAACGTCACCGCCGAGACGATCGCCCCCTGCATCAACGAGCGCACCAAAGCCATCATCGTCACCCACCTGTTTGGCAATCCCTGCAACATGACCGAGATCATGGCCTTAGCCAACGCCCACGGTATTCCCGTCATTGAAGATACCGCCCAAGCCTTCCTGGCTCAACACCAAGGACAATTTGCAGGCACCATGGGTACCGTCGGTTGCTTCAGCCTCCAGCAAGGCAAGCACATCACCACCGGAGAAGGCGGCATTGTGGTTACCAATGATGATGCGATCGCCCGTCGTCTCTTCCTCTACATCAACAAAGCCTTTGGCTACGGCGATCCCAAGCCCGACCACTACTTCATCGCCCTCAACTACCGCATGTCCGAACTGCAAGGTGCAGTCGCCGCTGCCCAACTCGGCAAGCTGCAAGACATCGTCGCCAAACGGGCTACCACCGCCGCCCAACTCACCGAAAAACTTCAGGGTCTTCCAGGCATTGCCACACCGCATCACGCCGCTGACGATGTCCATGTTTATTGGAAATACTGCCTGCGTGTCGATAGCAATATCATTGCAGAAGGCGCAGTGGGCTTGGCCAAAAAGCTCAAAGAAGAGAAAGGCATTTTCTCCGCTCCCCGGTACATTCAAAAGCCCGCCTTCCAATGCGAAATCTTTGAAAAACAGCGCACCTTTGGCAACTCTCGATTCCCCTTCACCCTGGCCAAAGCTGAGGCGGTGGATTATGGGCGCGATCGCTTCCCCGGCACCTTCTCAGGCTTAGAGCAAGTCCTGGTTCTTCCCTGGAACGAAGCCTACACCGACGAGCATATCCAGTACATCGCCGATGCCGTAAAGCAAGCCGTCGCGCAACTCGCTCACTAGAACGTTCACGGGAACGTCAACAGAAACATTCATCAGAATGTCCATCGAACGTCACTGAACTGCTGCGCTGATATCGACTTCACTGATATCGACTGTTGGGTTTTCCCTGAATCAATCCTACGGGAATACCAGAAACTCGTAGGTTGGGTGGAGCAACGCGCAACCCAACATCCCACTAGAGCGCTTGAATTGCATTCGTTGATCCTGACATTGAATCGAGATTTACGGCTGTGATGTTGGGTTACGCTGCGCTCACCTAATCTACAAAACTGGGCAAAACTGGGTTGAATTGGCGATCGGTCAATCCAAGGTAAGGACAGAAACGCTGAGATCGGAACGTTGAAATAAGAACGTTGAGATCGGAACGCTGAGATCGGAACAAACGGAGTCGATGGCATTGGCCAATGGACTAGCCCAAGTCGAAATGTGATTAGCCCACAAACCAATGCTACCGACCCAAACGGTACCCCATGCATCTGATCCCCAAGCTCATGTCTGACTCTCAAGTTTACCTCTAATCCTAAGCCCCCATCCAGAATCACAAAAACGGTCTGAAGGAAAACTTGTTGAGCAATTCATCCCCATCTGGCGCGGTCGTATTCCCTGCAAGCTCAACCTCAAAACTTGGAAAATACTCAAAACCTGGAAAATACCATGACAGATAACAAACTCAAATTTGGTCTAATCGGCGCAGGCGGCATTGCTCAAGCCTACGCCCAGGCTTTTGAAACCTGTGAGATTGCCCAACTCGTCGCCGTCGCCGATGTTCGCCCTGATGCCGCCCAAGCCATGGCCGAACGCGCTAAGTGCCAGAGCTTTGACTCCTACCAAACCATGGCCGAGGCTCACGCCCTTGATGCCGTCATTGTCTGCACTCCCCCGGTTACCCACCCCGAAATCTGCATCTACTTCCTAGAGCGCCAAGTCAATGTCCTCTGCGAAAAGCCCCTCAGCATTGGGGTGAAAAGCGCCCTGGAAATGCAAAAAGCTGCGGAGCAATCCGGCGTGATCCTGACCATGGCCTCCAAGTTTCGCTATGCCGAAGATGTGGTCAAGGCCAAGAGCATCATTGCCTCCGGCATCCTGGGAGAAATTGTCCTATTTGAAAATGCCTTCACCTCTCGGGTGGACATGACCAATCGCTGGAACTCCAAACCCATGGTCAGCGGCGGCGGCGTGCTGATCGACAACGGCACCCACTCCCTGGACATTCTTCGCTATTTCCTCGGGCCTCTGAGTGAAGTACAAGTCGTGGAAGGCAAGCGGGTTCAAGGCTTGTCCGTAGAAGACACGGTGCGAATCTTTGCCAAGAGCAGCAGCGGTGTCATTGGCAATGTTGACCTCTCTTGGAGCATCAACAAAGAACTGGACTACTACATCCGGATCTACGGCTCTCAAGGCACCATTTCCGTGGGTTGGAAAGAGTCCAAATATCGTCAAACTTCAGGACAAGACTGGGTTGTGTTTGGCCAAGGCTACAACAAAGTTCAAGCCTTCCGCAGCCAAATTGAAAACTTCACCAAGGCCATCCTCAAGGAAGAACCCCTGTTGATTACGGCAGATGATGCGATCGCCTCCGTAGCCGCCATTGAAGCCGCCTACGCTGCCCTACACCAAAGCCGCTGGACACCCATTGCCGCTGACATCACGCGCAGCACTAGCAAAGTCGCAGCAGCCTAGAGCCTATTCATCCTCCAGTATCCCTTGTGGGATAGGCATCTTGCCTGTCCAAGTCCTGAGATCAGCGGGATGCCTATTCCACAAGAATCCGATGAGTTTCGCAACGTTTATTCGCATGACCTTCAATGATGAATCACCTGTGACCGACCTCACTTGATCACAGCCTTCTCGCCACCTCTCTACTCCATCTCCCCGCCCATGCCAACTCGCATTCACCCTACCGCGCTGATTGAAGACAACGTCACCATCGGCGATGCCACCTCTGTCTGGGACAACGTTCACATTCGTCACTCCACCCAGATTGGCGAACAATGTATCATCGGCGAAAAAACCTATGTGGCCTATGGTGTGAGGATTGGCGATCGCGTCAAAATCAACGCCTTCGTCTACATCTGCAATGCCGTCACCATTGAAGATGGCGTGATGATCAGCGCAGGCACTATTTTTACCAACGATCGCTTCCCCAGAGCCACCACCAGCGACCTCAAATCTCTCCGTCCCTCCGACCCCGATGAGCATACCCTGCCCACCCTGGTCAAAGCCGGAGCCACGATCGGCGCAGGTTGCACTATTGGCAATGATTTGTCCATCGGGCGTTTTGCAATGGTTGGCATGGGATCTCTGGTGACCAAATCCATCCCTGATTTTCATTTGGCGATCGGTCATCCCGCCCGTTCCATTGGCGCGGTCTGTCGCTGCGGCCAAATGCTGATGCGATTTCCCGAAGTTGAAACCTTTGAAACCGAGGTTACCTGCCCCAGTTGCAGCCTGAAATATCGGATTCAAAACCGCGAAGTGATTGAACTCAACCCACCTGTTTAACGAAATCGCGGAATTCCCCATCCTTCTTAAGGTGGGGATGGATAGCGAGGTCGCGAAGTGGAACGGAGCGGCCAATTGGCTTTCTCTACCAAC
>JALOOP010000435.1 GCA_025454315.1 Oculatellaceae cyanobacterium Prado106 | reverse complement strand
GACTAAAGGTGACCAGGTGAGGCCACAGTAGCCCCAGCCGATCGCCCTTGCCGCTTCTAGGACTTGAGCGATCGCCCCTGCCTGTGCCTTCAGATCTCGCACCACGCCTTTTTTGCCGATCTGGTCTTTGCCGACCTCAAACTGGGGCTTGACCAACAGCACCACCTCACGCGGCGGCACCAAGAGCGACCACAGCGCGGGGAGAACCTTGGTCAGGGAAATGAACGAAACATCGGCCACGCCTAGATCGGGACGAGGTTGATCCGGTTCATAGAGGTCTTCCGGTTTGAGATGGCGAAGGTTTTGGCGTTCTCGCAGGATGACACGCGGATCTTGTCGGAGTTTCCAGGCGACTTGGCCATAGCCGACATCGATGCCGTAGACGAGCTGGGCACCGGATTGCAGCAGACAGTCCGTGAAGCCACCCGTGGAAATGCCGCCGTCTAGACAGATGCGATCGCCCACCCCAATCTCAAAGGCAGTCAACGCTTTGGCCAATTTCTCGCCGCCTCGGGAGACATAGGGCGATCGGGCTTTGACCTCAATGGCGGCCAAGGTTTCCACCATCATCCCCGGTTTGTCAATCACCTGTTGATTCACCTTGACCTCGCCAGCCTGAATCAGCCGCTGAGCCTGTTGGCGCGACTCACAGAGATTTTGTTCCACCAGTAAGGTGTCGAGGCGTTGTTTAGCCATGAATTTATGGAGAATTACAAGTGCTTAAATCGGCTTCGTTTCCAGCCCGCCCATAGATGAATCACGGGCTAGTCGTCAAAGTCCATTGATGAAACTTAATCAATTCCTTCCTAAAATCGCCGGGTTTCGCCAAGTTCTAATTCGGCGATGCTTACAGGGATGAGGACTGAAGTCCTTACTACAAACAGGCTTGTAGTAAGGACTTCAGTCCTTACAAACCAGTATCTAGACTAATCAATCGGGGAACTAAAACCTAGAAAACTCGGCGCTCCTGAAAAGGAATTTCCTAGATAATTTGTCAACCTTCATAAATGAAATACGGAGGCTGAAAAACTCTCTAGACATGCCTTTCAACCCATTTTAATGGGTTTTGCCTAATAGTCCGCAATTCATTCGCGGACGGGCTTGGAGCGCAGCCATTCCGGGTTCTTGAAAGATAAAATCAGGTGTCTGCAAGGATTTTGCGATTAGCCAAGCGCAATGCATCACCGTTAATCAGGTTTAAAGTTCGTCATAATAGATAAATACTGCATTGAACCCGCCCTGCTGCAATGAATCGCACGATCGTCTGGTTTCGCCGAGATTTACGCATCACCGATCACGCGCCGCTCTATCGAGCCGCTTTGCGAGGTGCGGTGATTCCTGTGTTTATCTTCGATCGCGCCCTCCTGCACCATCCCGAAACCGCCTCGGCGAGAGTGGCGTTCATGCTGGAATGTTTGCAGAGCCTAGATGCAGAAATGCGGGAACGGGGCGGGAGATTAATTTTGCGATCGGGCGACCCTGTTGAAATTCTTCCCCAATTGATTCGAGAAACACAGGCCGAAGGAATCTATGCGTACATTGACTATGAACGGATCTATGGACGGGTGAGGGATGCTCGATTAAACCAGGCGTTGACCGAGCAGGACATGAAGATTCGCTGGTTTGAGCCGATCGCCGGAACACCGGAATTGAGGCCCTACCCTGCCTATCGCAATCTCTGGTATGAATCGATGCAGGAAGGCTTGGTTCTCACCCCAAGCCGCATTCAAGTGCCCCCCGAAATCCCCAGCGAACCCTTGCCCAAACTGGACAAACTGGGTCTAGTGGGCGATAGTAAGCCGATTCCAGTGGGCGGGACAGCAGCGGCTCGTCAACTGCTGCAAGATTTTTGGGTGGAGAAGGTCGATCGCTACTATTGGCAACTGTCCTATCCCGGTGCCGAGGCGACGACGGGACTCAGTCCATATATTAAATTTGGGGCGATTTCGATTCGTGAATGTGTGCAGCTTGCTCAGCAGCAGGTCTTGCTCGATCCAAGGGCAGAGCGCAGTCGGCAGCAGTTGATCTCGCGGTTGAGGTGGGGCAGTGGATTTGCCCAGCGATTTCGCTATTTGCCGCAGTTGGAGGTGCGATCGCTCTACAGGGTTTTTGACCAGGAAGGCTGGGAGTTTGACGAAGATCTGTACCAGGCGTGGCAACAGGGACAAACGGGGTTTCCCATCATTGATGCAGCAGCGCGCTGTCTCCAGGCAACTGGGGGATGGGTACAGCTAAACTTTCGGGTACGAGCCATTTACGCCAGTTTTTTGAGCAATCTGTTGGGCATGGATTGGCGGTATGGGGCGCTGCATTTTATGCGGCATCTGATCGACGGAGATTGCCCCATTGACCATTACCAGTGGGCGATGCAGGCGGGTGTCACCCATTGTGTGGACAAGACCTGGACGCGGATCTATAACCCGGAGCAAGCGGCGATCGATCGCTGTGATCCCGACGGCGCATTCATTAAACGCTGGGTGCCGGAAGTGGCGCATCTTGCACCGGAGCGGCTGGGCGTTCCTGGCAAAGTGGCAAATTATCCCAGCGCCATTTTGCAGTATAAGCCCGCACGTCAGCGGCGGGTGAAGCAACTGGAGCAGCAGCGGCAGTTGTTTTTGCATCAGGATAATGTATTGCCCTATTTGGCCAGGTTGCCGGGAGATCTAACGCCGTTTGGGAGCGATCGCCATCCCAGCGAAACCACCTGGGCACAATCCTTACCCGACACACTCTTTCCCCCGCCCCTGGATCTGGATGCCCTCGATTTAGAGCAAGCCCAAGCACTCCGCACCTGGTTCGTGGCGCATGTCAATATCAAACCCACCAAGCCACGCCGCAAAACGCCTTCCAAGCGAAGAGTCCGCGAAGATTCGGGGGAATATCAACAGTTAAATCTTTTAGATCTAGACTTTCAGTAGACTCTAGTGACAGTAGACTGTATTTCGTATTTTGTATCCTGCTCCTGTTCCAAAGAACATTAACAGACTCGTTCGCGAATTAATAGTTTTACTAGCAAATTCAAGTGCTTGAATCGGCTTCGTTTCTATCCCACCCGTAGAGGAATGATATCGGTGGCGAATTCCAATCGCCTGAATCAGCTACGTTTCCAGCCCGCCCGTAGATGAATCACGGGCTATTAGCCCAAAGTCCATTGAAATGAACTGCGGAGGCTGGAAAGCTCTTTGGACATGCCTTTCAACCTATTTTAATGGGTTTTGCTTAATAGCCCGCAATTCATTCGCGGGCGAGTCTGGAGCGCAGCCATTTCAGGTGACTGAGGGATGAAACATGCATCCGCAAAGCTTTTGAAAATCGTTACCGATATCATTCATTCGTGGGCGAGTCAGGAGCGCAGCCCTTTCATGCGTCTGAGGGATGAAACATACGTCTGCGAACCTTTTGAAATTCACCAGCAGAGCCATAATTTATAGACATGGGCAAGCTCTTCAGATCTAAGTCACGGGAAATAACGTTCTTAACTTTGTGCTTGACTGTGAAAATGCCAGGTTGCATGGTAGGTTGATTCTTTGTCCATTGTTCTGAATTATCTTTTCTCCATGTCTTTAACTTGTCAATCTTTGATTGCCGCTCACCCCCAAGCATGGCAATCGGCAACCGTGCATCCCTTCCTCAGCCAATGCCAATCGGGCACCATTCGATCGCCCCAGTTCAACACCTGGTTAGTTCAGGATTATTTATTTGTTGTAGAGTTCACGCGCATGGCGGCGAGCCTGTTGGCGATCGCTCCACTGGAACACTTCAATTCCTTACTGAGTGGACTCACCGCTCTCCAAGCCGAACTCCTGTGGTTTCAGGAAAAAGCCAAGGAACGACAGTTAGATTTAGCGACAGAAAAACAGGCCAGTTGTGCCGAATATTGCCAGTATATGGCAAGGTTGGCTATCGCCCCTTACCCCGTTCAGGCTACTGCTTTTTGGGCGATCGAATATGCCTACAACCAGGGCTGGCAGCTACCCGGTGCTATGGTGTCACCCTACGATGAATTTGCCGATCGCTGGGGCAATCCTGGCTTTACCGAATATGTCAAAGTCCTGGCGCACCAGGCAGACAGCGCCTTGCAGACCGCCTCACCCGAGGTGCAGCAGCAGGCTGAAGTGGCTTTTCTCGAAGTGGCTCGATTGGAGCGAGATTTTTGGCAAATGGCGTTTAACGCAGATTAATCACAAAATTGCATAGAAATCAGCCAGAACCTAAAAATTAGGGCACCCATCGGCGAATGTATTGGGTCGATGCTTGCAGCAAATAAGGACTAATGAAAGTTGAGAAAATAATCGAGGATTTGTGGGATAGACGTCTCGCCTGTCCGCGCTCTATGACAGGCGAGACGCCTATCCCACAAGAATTACCGGATTTAATCTTCAACTTTCATAAGTCCTGACTACAAGCCTGTTTGTAGTCAGGACTTCAGTCCTGACAGACCCGTAGGACGGGCGGTTGGGGATTGTGTTGCGATCGCCCCATTCACTCCAAATGCAAAAATTTTGAGAAACTGGATCGAAACGCGCTCAGGATGAACCGAATTTTAATTTGGGTAGACTCAGAACTATCGAATTAAGGTGAGATCCATGGGCTTTGAACCTCCTGAGGCCGAATCAGGCCAAAACGAACCAGATCCTAGTCAAATTTATCAACATCAAGAGGTATCGGTCAGGGGTTGGGGGCAAAGCCTGCTGGGTTCTCTAATTGCCTGCTTCTTTGGGTTGCTCCTGTTTCTAGGTTCCTTTGTCCTGCTGTTTGCTAACGAAGGCAGCACTGATTTTTCCAAGGTGGCCAAAAGCGCTCAGGTGATTACTGCAACCGCCCCCAACCCCCAAGCTCAAGGGAAATTCGTAGCCGTGACAGGAGCGATCGCCACCCCCCAACTCCTCGGCGACAACCTGTATCTCAAACCGGGTGCTTATGTCGTCCTCGCCCGTACCGTCGAAATGTTTGCCTAGAAGGAAACCATCCGAACAGACACCCGCAGAAATGTCGGAGGTTCCCAAACCCAGGTCAAAACCTATCGCTACAGCACCACCTGGACGGATCAACCCGAAGACTCCAGTCGGTTCAAAGAAGCCAACTATGTCAATCCTGAGAAAGCGATCGCCAACGAAATCTTCAAAGCCCCCACGGCCAAAGTCGGCCTCTATCAACTCGACTTGGCTAACTTCACCGAGATTGCCAATTTCCCCTACTCCTGCGAAACCGATGCCCGTCGCAGCGTTATATCCACCTCGGGCACCATCCGCCTCCCCCCCGATCGCCTCACCCTCACCCCCCAAATTCTCCTGCCCACTCCCGCAAAATTAATGGGCAACAGCCTATTCCAAGGCGCAGGCACCCCCGCTTCTCCCAAGGTCGGCGATCTGAGAATCTGCTATGCCACCCTGCCCACTAACGCCACCGTGACCGTCCTGGGGCAATTACAGGGCGATCGCCTTATCCCCGCCCCCTATCAAAACCAAAGCTTCTTCCGCTTAGCCTCCGGCAACTTTGAGGCGGCAGTCGCCGATTTAAAATCGGAGTATCTCCTCTGGCTGTGGTTCTTCCGAGGACTAGGATTTTTGCTGATGTGGTGCGGACTGATACTTTTGGCTCAGCCCAAATTTCTCACAAGTTCATAAAAAACGGGGTCAATAAACTGCGAGAATGCAATTATCACAAAGCTTCTAGCGGTTTACCATGATGACCCCGACCAAAACAGATTGTAACTCAAAATTCTACTCCTTTGGACAACTTGCCCGTCGCAAAGTTGTGGCTGATTTTAGCGGTGGTCATCTGACACAGGACGGTGGGTTACTTTTCATTGCCCAACTGGATCAACATTACCGAGTGAGCGAACGATTGGCTACCTGTTTTCAAGATGAGCGAGAACCGACGAGAGTGGAACATGAGTTAAAAGATTTGCTAGCGCAGCGACTCTATGGATTGGTGCAGGGCTATGAAGATCTCAATGACCACGATGTTTTACGACAAGATGCGATGTTTGGGATTGCGGTCGGGAAATTGGAGAGTGGGCATGAGCGATGTGCGCCGTTAGCCGGGAAAAGCACGTTGAATCGGTTGGAACAAGCGATGCCTGTCAAGGGAGACTTTGCCAACGAACGCTACG
>JALOOP010000434.1 GCA_025454315.1 Oculatellaceae cyanobacterium Prado106 | reverse complement strand
TGGCAGTCCTCAAAATCCTGGAACTCAATGGCCAGTGGCAAAAGTCATGGTTTTCGGCTGATGTAGCATAAGCATCAATGAAAAATTTACAGGAGGAAAGAATTTCTTGGGCTTCTTTTGGGGACGGTTGCTATTGTCGATTTTCTTTGGGTTTTCTGCGTTTCTCGTGTTTATTTTGCTAGGGATTCCCTATGCGCTGGTGTTGGCTGCGATCGCCGGAGTGTTTGATCTGATTCCTGGCATCGGAGCCACCATTGGCATTACCTTGGTTTGTCTGATCATCCTGCCACAGGGCATTCTTTTATCTTTAAAGGTGTTAGTAGGATGCATTGTTCTCCAGCAGATCGAAGAAAACCTGCTCATGCCTCGGATTATGCAAGGCTCTGTCAACATGAATCCGGTGATTATGTTTTTGGCGCTGTTGATTGGCGCTAGAATCGCGGGATTGGTTGGCGTGTTTTTGTCGATCCCGATCGCTGGAATGCTGATTGGCTTACTAGATGTCGATGAAATGCGGGGGGAGCAAGGGTAAAGCCGCAAATACTAGAGGATCACACCTCAGCTTTCAGGTGGGTTGAGAGGTGACTGGGCGGCCTTTCCCAGACTTGGGGTAGTCGTACCAAACTTTGCTATATCATAAGGAGGATACCAGACTCGTTCATTCTCTAGAGTCACACTATCCTTAGTGTAATTCTCTCCTTATAATCGCCAAGGAAAGACCCATGCAGTACCAGGTATTTGTTCAAAACCCATCAGAGCAGCATTTTGTGGCTTCAATTGTGAACTTACCCGGTGTCGCAGCAGAAGGACAAACCAAGGAAGAAGCGATCGCCAAAGCCAAGGCCATGCTAGAGGAGCAGTTGGCGATCGGTGAATTTGTCACCATTGAGGTTAGAACCCAGACTTCTGGTCTAGAAGATGATCCTTGGATTAAGCACATGGGACTCTTCACGGACGATCCTACATTTGATGATTTTTTGGCAGAAGTGGCTGCCTATCGCCGACAGGCGGATGAGCAAGAGGTTGAAGCATGACCCAGTATGTCTTGGATACAGATCATCTGAGTCTTTATGAGCGTCGTCATCCTCAAGTTTGCGATCGGATCTTGAGAAGCCGCCAGAATCTTACAGAGCACTTAATGGTCACCGTCATCAGTGTTGAGGAGCAATATGCTGGCAGACTGGCTCAGATTCGTAAAGCCAGCACATCTGAGGCGTTAGTTGCAGGTTATCGAAGATTACAACTGACCTATGATTTGTTCTTCAACTTACCTGTTCTACAGTACGACTTCAATGCAGATCAGAAGTTTCATGAATTCAGGAGTATGGGCATTTGGATTGGAACTCAAGATCTTCGCATTGCCTCGATTGTCCTGGCTCATGAAGGAATTCTCCTGACTCGCAATCTCCGAGATTTTGAGAAAGTTCCAGGCTTAAGGATTGAGGATTGGTCAGTTTAGCGCGATCGAGAGATGTAGATTGAGCAAAAGGACGTTTTTCGAGTTGTATAGTCCATAAACTTAAATATTCTAGCAATTAGACAGCATATTCCAGGGGTTGGGACGTGGATCAGAGCCACACTTTCCGATCTCTGGAATTTTGTCTCCTTGTTTTCTCCTGTCCTTCTCCTATCCTTCTACTGCCCATCTGCTCCCGTCATCTGTCCATCCGCCATCTCCCCATCCCCTCCATTTTGTGCTATTGTGCAAAATCAAAGATTCAATTGATACTCAAAGCTTGCGCGATTGTCGTATAAATACGCAGTTAACCCTCCTATGCTTAAACCTTCGCGAATTCAGACTACTCCGACCTCACAGGCGTTGGTGCAGCATTGGGCCAATCGATATCGCACTGACCTACAGCAATTCTCCAAAACCTCCGACCCGCTCGTTCTAGAACAATATATTACGGCGGCATACCCAGAAAATCGCACCCAAACGGCACTGCGAATCAAGCGATCGCTCCATCTCTACTGTGAGCTTGGTGCCATCAACGCTGTCGCTCTCTTCTCCATCTCCGCCAACTTCGTCAACCTCAACGAAGCCCGTCGCCTTGCCATCTACGTTGAAGCCGTTTACCAGGAAATCCTCACCCTCTACGCCCAGCAGGCTAGCTCTCTCACCCTCAGCGCCCCACTGCCCGTCGAGGATCTATCAGACATGATGGAAACCCAACTGCTCCAGTTGCAAGAACAGCATCAAATTGCCAAAGACGCGCGCACGATCGGTTTTTTGACCACTCAATTCCATTTCACAACCCTGGCGGTGCTACGAACCTGCACCCCCTATGAGCGAGTCTGGCTCAAGCCCTACTTTCAATTTGTCGAAGAACAGGTCGGCATTCCCTGGCAGCGCATCTGTGCTGCGGCTCAAGAGCACGACCCGGAGTCGCCCCTGTTTCAGGTCGTTGCCGCCCTGATTCCCCTCAGCCAAACTATCGCCAAACGAGTCCACCGTCGAGCCGTCGAACAATTCCCCGAACACCGCAGCCGACGCGGTACCCTCAACACGCCCAAAGTCGCAGCGTCTTCCCTCCGCGATCTGGTCATGTTCCAGGGCTACCTCTGCCTGTGTCTCTTAGAGCGAAATTTAGAAGCGATCGCCACCGAACTCCTCCCCCTGTGCCAACTGGTCTTCCCCAGCATTGAGGTGCAGTGGGAACTAGTGGAATACGGCATTGACCTACTCATCCAAGAAATCCACGCTGTCCTCCCCGAAGACCAACAGCGACTCATCCAACCCTACACCTCCATCATGGGTGGCCTATTTATCCGTTCCAGCAGCCCAACCGACGATGATGAGTTCGAGGAACTGGACACACTCGATGAAATAGACAGCCTAGACGAAGATGAAGACATCACCGATTTAATCGATCTGTCGGTCATGGAGGATTTGGAGCAGTCTTTTAGACATTTCTTAAATATTCAGACCTAATTCTTTCACGACAAATCTGCCTATTTCAGGTCTTTGAAGCGTGCTGAGGTTTGAAGACGGAACTCGCATAGATAGCAAGTTGCGATCGATTTTTTAGATTGAGACGATTAAAAATACTAGCAATATGGGTTTTAACGGTACTTTCTGAGATGAAAAGCTGCTGGGAAATTTCTTGATTGGTTGCTCCCATCCCGACCAAACGAGCCACTTCACACTCTCGACTGGTTAGTTCTGCAATTTCTTGGGGTGAGTTTGCGGGTTGTGGAGGTGCTAAAACTTTTTCTAGAAGTCCGGGGGCAAGCTGAGTATAGCCTCGATGGGTAAAGCGGATCGCATCGGCTAATTCTTCAACGGGCATGTCTTTGAGCAGATAGCCTCTGGCTCCCGATCGCATCGCTTCAGCAATGTATTGGTCATCGTCGTAGGTGCTGAGGACTAGAATTTGCACCTGCGGAAACTGCTGGAGGATGAGTTGGGTTGCTGTAATGCCATTCATGACAGGCATTCGCATATCCATTAATACAACATCTGGTTGCATCAGTGCAATTTGTTCGATCGCCACTTCGCCGTTCTCGGCCATGCCCACAATGGTCAGATCCGGTTCGAGGCTGAGCATGGCTCGAAGACCATCCCGAACCAGGCTTTGATCGTCAACTAAGAGGACTTGGATCATGGGATTGCTCTCCGATGGGGTAGTTCTGGCTGAGTATCTTGAGCCAGGGTGTGAACGGTTTGGCGAATTTCTCGAAGAATGGAACCGCTCAATTGATAAGCTTCTGCAAGGGCAGCTTGGGACTGTTCTGGATGAACAGAATGGAGTTTATAGGCAGCTTGGACTTGGATGTGGAGGGCGGCGATCGCGTGACCGAGTGCATCATAAAACTCAAAGGCAATACGGTTGCGATCGCGAATTCCGGACAAGGCTACCAGTTCGTGTAAACAGTCGGTCAACTCTGCGTGAGCAACTTGAATCTGAGCTTGTTTCTGAGCATTGGTCTGCATCAATCGCAACACCCCATAGGCCAATCCAGTACTCAAACAAATCAGCAGCCCAATCCAGGATTCAAAAGGTTGCCATTTTCCTTGTAGGGTTGCATAGATGCAGGAATAATACACGAAATAAGACACAGTTCAAGTTCCAACGCGACTCATTTATTCATACCTCCAAATTCAGCATTAAACTAGTCTTGTTTACCATTTTCAAGCTTTAGTTGGACTTTCCGCTATCTCTCCCCTGCTAAAGTCGGAGTAGCTTCTCATTCCAAAGTACGATACTCATCCACTCATTCCCCTCTCCCGCAGGTTACCAGTAATCTCCTGGACTCGTTCCATAATAGCGATCATGAATCGATAGTCAGGGACGGGGGCAGTGGGGCTATAGCCGATCGCCTGCTGAATTTCAGAAGGAATTTGGGTAAGGGTGGTGCGGATTTTTTCCTGGTGATTGCGTTCAATGCGAGGACTCATGAGAATAACACCGGGGGGAATGGAGCGAGAATCTTGAAAAATGACGCGATAAGCGGATTGCTGCCAATGGGGGATGAGTTGTTCTAGGTCGGTCTGGGACATGGCTCCAGCATCGACCGTTTGATTGCTAATCCAGTCCAGGATGGTTTGGGGAGTGGGAGCTAGTTTGAATTTGGCGATGGTTAATCCGTAAAGGTTGTAAAGGGGGAGGTAATATCCGGTGGCAGAACCAGGTTGCCCTAGGGCGATCGCTTTATGGTTAAGCTGGTGGAGGTATTGAATCGGACTCTGGTGAGCTACGAGGAAAATGGATTGGGACTGTTGGAGAGATTCTAGGGGAAAGAGGGGGGTATATTGATGGCGAGAAATGGCGATCGCGGCTAACCCAGGAGGCGCAAAAATCAAGTCCCAGGAATAATCCTGGAGACGCTGTATCGCAAGGGATTCACTGAAGGCGGGTTCGAGGAGAATGCGACTCTTGAGCCTTTGTCCCATCTGTTCCTGCAAGGATGCAAACTGTTGCAGGACTGTTGTTTCTTGTCCATGGCTAATCAAACCGAGAACCAGATTTCGATTAACTTGAGCGGTCGTAGTGCATCCTACCAGAGTCCATAGGAACAAACGGGTCAAAAATGAGCGGCGCGAACCCGGACGAGTTCTCATGGCTGTACCTCGTGATGGCTAGGTTGAAGGGTTTAGGTTGAAGAGTTTAGGTTGAAGAGTTTAGGTTGAAGGGTTTAGGATATTGAGGGCAATTTCCAGGCTGTGTTTCATGCGTTGGAGGGCGATCGCCAACTTCCCAATCTCATCCTCGGATATTTCCTCAAAAGTGACCTGGGTTTCTCCAAGGCTGATAGCCTGTGCGGTGCGTGAGAGTCGTCGAATTCTTTGAACAACGACCTTTTGCAGGAGAATGGCCAGGAGAATCAGCAATATCCCAAACATGCCGAGAACGACTAAGATCACCTGCCAGAACGATGGGTGAGCGGAGGCTGAAATTACGTCTACGGGGACGGATACGATTTGAGCGGCCACAACATCGTTAAGGTGCCAATTGAAGCCATTCTGGGAGCCGTAGGTGGAGATGAGGCTGGGTGGGGCGATCGCCGGACGGGAATGGCATTGCAAGCAGCTTGGATCGCGCATGACGACTGGCTGTGCCAGGTAGAAGACTCGGCCTTCGGGACGATCTTGGAAGCCAGAGATGCGCTGTGTTGCTGGGTCTTGGCGAAACTGATTGATGAGTTGAATTTCAAATTCATCGGCTTTGTGGCGCAAGTTGGTGGGGTTGGGGGCGGCTTCTTTGTAGGAGAAGGGTTGCTCGGGGGCGTTGTGCTGGAGTGCTGCGAAGATTTGTTCTACGGCATAAGCGGGAACGGTTTCAGGAATGAATTGTTGAGCATCTTGGGTTTGTGCGGTGAAGAGGGGAAGGATTTGTTCCTGGGTATATTGGCGTACTGCGCTCATGGTCTGCATGAACTGTGTGGCTTGAGTTTCGATCGACCGTTGAGCTTGCTGTTGCAATTGCTGGGATAGAAGCAGACTACAGGGAATGACACTGAAAATCATCACCAGTGTTAAAAGTAAGTTAATTTTGAGGCTAATTTTTAGATGATTCCACCAGGACTTGTAAGTCCTTATGCAAAAATCATTACCCAGTTTCCAGATTCTTGTAAACTGGTAGATGAACGAATATCCTACTCTGATTCTATGCGTACTGTTGCCC
>JALOOP010000433.1 GCA_025454315.1 Oculatellaceae cyanobacterium Prado106 | reverse complement strand
GCGTTCCCTCTCGAAATTTCTTCAACAAAACTCAGAATATTGTCAGCAAAAAACCTTAAGGGCACTGCACTTTGTACAGATCTCCTCAAGGTTTTTATTTTATGCAGTTGTAGGAGATTCCGTTTCTCTAAGATTAGAACCTGAACTTTCCATCAGGACATGCAACAGAAAGACAAATTCTCCGCGTCTCCGCGTCTCTGCGCTTCACTTCAAGGAGTTTTGTCTTTTGAGTTAGTTTGCAGGAGGCGATCGCGAATCCGAGTCAACTGCACCTGCGGGTCGGCAGGCAGATGGGGCGGGGGCACCTCATGGTTTGGGAAGAGGGGCAGATCGGCACAGGGACAGGTTAGGGGTGGTACACCTAGGGTGATGGTGGGCACGGGAACATCACAGCGGGCACAGAGCGTGATTTCCCAGCCGGGGGAGAGGAGTTGGTCGAGGGATTCCAGGGTGCCTTCCAGGTAGCAGTCTTTGCCTTCTAGCTGCATCGCTCGTTGCCAGCAGGCTTCAAACTCGGGGCTGTAGCGATCGCCCTGCACCACCACTGAGGGACGGTAAGCTTCCTGGCCATTGCGAACCATCAGGTGCTTGCCCAGTTGGAACCAGAAGGCAAGGTATTGTTTCACTTGATCGGGAGAGGCCATAGTATCAGGAACCAGCGTATAGGGCGTTGAATCAGAGGTTGAACAAGGGGTTGAACAATGTGTTGAACAAAAAATGCTGACCCAAATAGGGATGTCAGAAGCCGTTCAACAGACAAATCCTTAGATATATCCCTCTATCCATGGTATCGATTGGATCGATTCACCAACGGCTAGAAATCCGTAAGAAACGTTAAGCTTTGTAGCTCAAGCTTTACGGCTCGATGTCAGGTTCAATGGCAGGTTCAATGGTTGGGGCAGGCGGTAGCTTTTGGCCGAGAGCGGTGAGGTTGAGGGCATGGCCTGCGGTCACCAGGTAGACGACCTGAGCGATCGCCCCCACGTCCCGCGTCAGAGTCCCGAGGCGATCGCGAAAGCTGCGCCCCAGCGGATAGGCCGGAACCACGCCCCATCCCGTTTCTTCAGCCACGATAATAATTTCGGCCTGGGATTGTTGCAGACTGGTGAGCAACTGCTGGGATTCCTGCTGCCAGGTGGCTTCGTCCTGTTCGATCAAATTGGCTAGCCAGGTGCCGAGGGAGTCGATTAGGAGACATTCGGTGGCGATCGCAGATTGAATGGTATGCGCCAGGGCGATCGGCACAGCCAGAGTTTTCCAAGACGAAGGGCGACGGGCTTGATGGCGAAGAATGCGGGCTTGCCATTCGGGGTCGCTCGGGTTCATTTGAGCCGTGGCCACATAGACCACGGTTTTTTGAGATTGGCTGGCCAAAGCTTCAGCCCATTCACTTTTACCGGAGCGTGCGGGGCCTGTAACAAGCGAAATTTTGGTCATGTTGGCTTCCAAAGTCAGGTTTAGACTAAATTTGCTCCCCATCTGCCCGATTTCAGAGAGAAAAATTTCAAGGATTGAAGACGGAGCGCGAAAGACTGAGGGTGAAGGGCGATTGATGTTTTGGAGAGAGCATTTAGATCGAGTGATGTACGGATTGATACCAGAAAGATGAAACATTGCCAAGAATGACAGCCAGCTATCTAGGGTGGTATCCAGGGAGCAATCTGGGGATGCTGCGATCGTCATTCCACCGCTACAATCTAGAGGGTAATCCGGGATACCTGATCAGAGCTAAGGGCTACTCTTTTGGATCAATTTAGAATTCTGTAAGATTTAATCATTCAGAGCAAAAAAACTTAATAATCTCGCTTCGACAGCCCCAGCAAATGCCGCTATAATGTCCGCAAAATTTACCAAGTGACAGCCTTCTCAGCCCATTTCATCCAGAATTGGCTTAGAATCTAAGTGTAAACCGTACTTGTACGGAGGGAATTTCCGGGAGGTTTGGTGCAAGCCGTACTCCCACGGTGCCCTCCATGCTGAGATTTCGGGTAAACGGTGTTCTTAGTCCAAAAACAACGCCGTACCACACGGCTCCCAAGATTCTACACCTGCGGGGGATGAGGCCATGATGAAACTTGGATTGCAACGAATTGAGGCGATGCTGGATCATCTCAATTCCCATCGGGATGACCCAGCCCCAACGCTGAACCAGCCCCCAAATCCACCCCTCAATCAGACTGGAAATTCGTCCATGCCTCGACCTTCATCCGACCTATCCGCAGCCTCCCTGTCCACGGTTCAGCCCTTCCCCTTGCCGACGGCCTCAACTGAAGCCAGCATGGAAGCCAGTCTTGCTGACTTTGCCCAGCCCTCCCCCCTGCTCAGCCCCCTCGACGCTGACCTAGACTCCACCGCCTTCAGAACCGCTCAGCCCTCTCCCCACGACACACCAGAGATGCTGAAGTCTGAGCTGCTGAAGCCTGAGGTGCTGAAGTCTGAGGTGCTGAAGTCTGAGGTGCTGAAGTCTGAGGTGCTGAAGTCTGAGGTGCTGAAGTCAGAAATGCTGAAGCCTTTTTCTGCTAAGCAAGGCAAAGTCCCCTCCCTGCCCAAAACAAAACCAGCCGCCATCAGCCGCCATCGCCATGCGGTCAACCCCAACCTGGCCGTCAATCTCCTCAAGGAAATTGAAGCCAAAGTGGTGTCCTGGCAATTAGAGCTAGAACAAATCATTCTTCAGATTCAAGCGGTGTATCTAGAAGGTCCCATCGTGGACGGCTGGCTCGAATCACAGTCAGCAGATTCACAACCCCCCTCCGCAGAAGCCACCAAGCCTTCCGTCAGCGTTGCCACCCTGCGCCATGCCGAAATTGACCACCTGATGAACTACGTCGAAGAAATCTGCAACACCTCCCAGACCCCTTCCCCCTCATTCACCGTATCCTCCGCAACCCCCACCTCCGAAGAATCCCCCCGCGCCGACTATCGCCTCTGTGGTCTGGATGCGGACGGCCAACTCTGGCAGCGCCCCTGTCCGATGCAGCAGGTGCCCTATGTCAGTCTGGCGATCGCCCGCTACCAAAAGCTCCGCACCCTCCTCGGCAAAAAGCAAGCCCTGGAAACTCGTCTCAACCAACTGATTCAAAGTCTTACCGTCCTAAGCAGCCAAATTCAAAAGTAAAAGATCTTCCATCTCATCAATTTCCCAAATAGAAGAGGGGTTCCCGAGTCAATCTCAGGAACCCCTCTTTGTTGGAAACAAATGAATTGAAAAGGATAAAACCTTAAACAGGATTAGGACAAAACTCAAGTGAATTACTGCTTGCTAGCGCAGGGATTTTCTTTAGCAGCGCAAGGGTTGGCCTTGGATGCACAGGGATTTTCTTTGGCAGCGCAAGGATTGGCCTTGGACGCACAGGGGTTTTCTTTGGCCGCGCAGGGATTAGCCTTAGACGCACAAGGGTTTTCTTTGGCGGCGCAGGGATTTGTCTTGGAAGCGCAGGGATTGGCGGCGGGGCTGACTTCGGTGCCTGTGTTGGTGGGGGATTGGCTGGTGGTGCAGCTTGTGAGGGAACCGAGGCTGAGCAGGGAAACGGTGGCGATCGCTGCAAAATAATGAACTTTCATATCATTTCTCCTAATTGGGATCGGTGGAAAATCAGGCTGGAGTCTTGAGACGTGGCATGGCTGGCTCAAGTGGCTTTTTCCAAGTTGTTTGTATTCAAGCTGGCTTAAATGAGAATTTGCTGAAAATCGTCTGAGTTCTGGATAATAACTGGATAATAAAACGAGTTTCAGGGTGGGTGATTGATAGGATGAATGGGTGTGTGCCAGAGCAACCGCCACACATTCATCTCAAGATTCCAGCAACACCCGAGTTTCATCCCGTTTAGTAATCCATCGCAAACCTATGACTGGGCAAAATTACTTCGTCACCGCAGCAGGGCATTGTCTCGATCTCGAAAGTCTCGATCCCGAACCCCTGTCATCTCCTACTGTCTTCTCGACCGGATCTCCCCATAAGCTCAACCTTAAACAACCCTATCGCCTTTATCGGTTTCTCACCGATCTCGAAGACATTCTCGATCGCGTTCCCGACGAGCCCACCCGACTATCTCTCATCCTGCCCCTTGTCCGTCACCTGCTCACTCACTCCGAATGGCTCCACATGAATTTTTCGCCCCCCGATCCGGTCACGGGTTGGTCTGTGCTGATGCTCTACGATGAACCCGATTATCCCATCACCGTGCAAACCGTGGTCTGGAGTCCAGGCAGTGTGTCTCCCATCCACAACCATGGCACCTGGGGCGTTGTTGCGCTGCTGCATGGTCAGGAAAAGAATCGATTCTGGCAGCGATCGCCCACCTCCACCCATGCCGACCACATCACCCCCACCCAAGATCATCTCCTCTTCCCCGGCGACATTCTAGGACTCACCTCAGAGGCGATTCACCAAGTCGAGGCGATCGGCGATGAACCCACGATTAGTTTCAACGTGTACGGCGAAACGAATTATGAGCAACGCTTTGAGTTTGATCCGGTGAAACAGACTGCGATCGTTTTCTAGCGATCTCGCAGTCTGTCATCTTCTACAATGCTAAACTCCATCTCCAATCAGAATAAACGGTGCCCAATAGTAGGGACGATGAATGGATGCCGTCTGTTCAGGATTGGGAATTCCAAGTGATGCAAAGTCACCTGTGATCAGGGCAATTTGGGCTTTTCTCAAGGCTTCGGCTTTGGTGATATTGGGCTGAGTCAGCGCCGCATAGAAAGCGTTCATCAACATCTGGGTGCCGCTGTCATCGACTGACCAGAGGGATGCGATCGCCGCCTTAGCCCCCGTCCGCTGCATCTGATAGCCTAGTCCTAGAATTTCTTCCCCATTGCCAAACTTGTCGCCCACCGCCGTTTGACAGGCACTCAACACCACCAGATCCACATTGGGTAACTGCCAGGTTGCAATATCTTGGAGGGTGACGCGATCGCCATTGCCAAACAAAATAAACGACTCTTCCGGTGAGCCGGGAACGAACTCGGCATGGGTGGCGAAATGCAAAATCGAATACTCATTAACATGGTTCATCATCTCGCGGTTGAACTGCTGATTTAGAAAACTGGTGGTATTGGAAACATGCGATGCAATGTTATGGAGTTCCGTGGCCGCATTGGGCAATCCTGCAAAGCGAAACGATTGACTGCCAATTTGAAACTGCACCTCGCCTTCGCTAAAGCCACCGGCCAGCACCCGCAGTGGTTGATTCGCCGTGATTGTCGTCGTGAAATCGGTGAAAGAAGCCGCTGTAATGTAATTGATCGTAAATCGCTGAATCAACCATTCCTGACCATCGTAGAGCGCTCCCAGAGGAACATAGCGCAACTGTCCATCGGCAGCGTAGAGCAGCGTTTCAATGCCTTGCAACTCGGATTCCAGCGGTTGAATCAACCAGGAATAAAGCTGCTGTGCTGCGCTAGATTTGTTTCTCAGAGGGTTCGCAATTTGCTCTCGAAATTCTGCGATCGCCCCCTCAAACATCGCCCGATCCACCGCCACCGATCGCCGAATTGGCTCCCCTTCTGAGCGAATCAGCACTAGCTCCAAGCGATCGGCCAACACTAGCGGATAAAAGAATGCTGCGTTTTTAACCTGTTTCAGTTGATTCTGTAGGGGAATCAATTGTTCTAAATGCAGCGTTTGCGTCTTGGCTTCGCGCTGCAACTGGCTCACCTGTTCCAAAACTGTAGAATTCTGCTGGAAGGCAGCAAAGCGATCGCCCCGTTGCAACGCCTGGTCGTATAGGGTAATCACCTGCTTCTCGGAGGGCAGCAGCGACAGCGGAGTGCCACTGTCATCTTGGCGGACATTCTGCAAATATTCTTCCAATTCCTGCACCTTCAGCAAATCTAAAACCTGCTGGGCTTCAATGACTCGATTTCGTTGCAGCAAGTTATCGGCCAGCATTCGATAGGTGCTGGAAAGCATCTGTTTCTTTCACGCTATACCCGGGTGATATCCAATCCGTGATTATTAGATCTGGCTGGATCGCGACAAGTGCTGGTGCGAGGCGCGTATATTCATTGAGGAATCCCGCCCAAAGGAAAATAATAATGGTACAGTTGATACAACAATGATTTGTAATGGAGTAACAAAGGGAACTACATTTGGAACAATTACCGACTTTCAAATTCAAACAAA
>JALOOP010000432.1 GCA_025454315.1 Oculatellaceae cyanobacterium Prado106 | reverse complement strand
GAATTTGGGCTGATTCCGCTCCAAGACAAACCGAAAAGCCCATAAAATACCATTGAAAATCCTACAGCCTAAGAACCGTATAATTGTTCAATTAAGCGATTCATCGAGGTTGGTGATTGATAGGATGAATTTGTGTGTGGCGGCGCAGCCGCCACACACAAATTCATCCCTAGATTAAGCAACGTCCGATTCATCCAAGCATTAGCTAAGAATTGACCCGTTTCCCACAATACACTCAATCAATCTTCCTCAATCCCCACTCCTGATGCGCCCCTGGCTGAGGAGACATCATTTGTTCTAGCGTTTCCAGACTCAAGACTCATTGGGCGCGCAACCTCAATACACTTTATCGAAAATAGTGTTTTTGCGCGGCGAAGTCGCGCAAAAACACTATTTTTCAACGCCTAAAACCTTATCTCCAATACGGTTTAATGCCTGGAAGGGACTTGATATTATCCGTAGAGCGTTGAGGTGCGCTCAGGGTGGGTGGCGATCGCGCAATCCCCATTTCTCAAACTTCCCCGGCTTCCGTGCTGTCTAAAACACCTTTCAGAAAGGTCAATGTGATACCGTCGAGTTGACCCAGAATGTTTTATCCTAACCTTCTGCAAACACATGCAGCAGGCTTGTTTTGTGGCGATCGCAAACGCCCACCCCCTCCACCAATCCCCCCCCATCTGTACCAACCCGTGCAGAGAAGATAGGACACAGTGATGATGAGATGAATCGATAATGAGAAGATGAAATAACAGAATAAGACTCTACCCCCCATCTCCTCATCTCCCCATCCCCCTACTCCCCACTCCCCACTCCCCACTCCCCTCCCCATGAAGTACCGCTTCCTAATCCTCGCAGAAACCCAGATGGGTGAGTCCATTGGGCTGGTTGGTTCAGTCCCTGAACTGGGTCAATGGGATGTCAATCAGTGTGTGCGGTTGAAGACAGCGGGCGATCGCTACCCCCTCTGGTTCACCGATCCCCTGGAGATTGCGCCGCTTGCGGGTGAATCTGCCTGCATCACCTATAAGTATGTCCGGTTTGCGGCCAATGGGACAGCGCAGTGGGAGCGCTTTGGGGGCGATCGCTGGATTCCCGCAGAACCGATGCCGCCCGACTCCCTCTATGTGGTCGAAGACGGAGCCTTTGGCTATCCCCAACCGCAGCCCTTTGGCTACCTGGAGCCGCCCCGTCCCCGAGTTTTTCCTCCAGTGACTGCCAACGGACTCAAGATTGTTGTCATTGGCAGTTCCGTCGCCTTTGGACATCGCGCTTGGCAGTTCAACGGCTGGGCTGGGCTATTGGGCGAAACTCTCCAGCACAGTCATGGACACCAATTGGTCAACCTGGCCGAACCGGGAGCTAATATCAGCAGTACCTTGAAGTGTTTCTCTGATAGGGTGGTGCCTGAACAGCCCGATATCGTCATCATTGCTCTGTCTTTAGGGAACGAAGGGCTGGCAACCTGTGCCCCCCATCAGCGTCCTGCCCTGCAACGTCGATTTGAGAGCGGCTTGTTGCAGTTGGTCAGCATGACTCGCGACATCGGTGCCCGCCCCATCCTGGGCAGCGTCTATCCCCACGGTGACTATGGCGCTGAACAAACCCGGCTGCTCTACGACACCCATCAGCGTATGACTCGCTGGGATGTGCCCTTGCTGGACTGGCTGGCGGTTCTTGACGACGGGCAAGGCCGCTGGAAACCGGGTATCTCCTACGATCCCGCCCATCCCAACGGGCTGGGGCATCGGCTAATGTACGAGGCGATCGACCTTAGCCTGTTCCAACTCACCCGCGCCGAACTGACCCAGACCGCACCGCACCCCATCCCCATCTACCTCGATCCAGAAGGCTTCCAGATTACCGCCGAACCCCAGGCCAAGCGTCTGCGAATTATCAATCCTTCGCCCTACCCGTACCAGATTGCGCCCCACTGGCAAGACCTGCAAACCGCTCTCCGTCAAAAAGCTGGCCTAGCCCCCGGCATCTACATCACCCCACAACCCCAGGCGGATGTGCCTGCCTCCTTTGCAGCGCAGGCGGACGGCAGCATTGCCACCCCGTTGGAAATTCCCCCCGGTGCCGATCTGGAATATCATTCCACTCTGCCGCTGTTTGCCCCCAATCAGTCCCAGATGCTGTTCTACGATGGGCATCTTGGCATCTTGAAAGCAGATGACCATAATCTCTGGGTGATTAACGAAACCAATCAACTCTACAATGTTCATCCCATGTGGCGAGAGGTGCGCCATGCCCTCAAAGCTATGCCTCCCGGTGTCTACCATGATCCGCATCATCCCGAGGCTCCTTTCCGGACGCTGATGGTGGGATCTGAGGGCATGGAGAGCCGGGTGAAAGCGCCTGCGTTTTCGGCGCTGCGGTTTACCTACAAGTGTGCATTGGAAGAGATCAACCGCATTGCAATCGTGCCATTGGGCGATCGCTGTGCCGTCCGTATGATGCTCTACAAAATGGAGTACGACGGCCCTGCCTTTCCCTTCGACCTGACTCGTACCACCTTAATCGGTGACATTGCCGACATCATTGAAAGCCGCTTCACCGATATGTGGAACCCGGCTCTGCTGCACTACAGCCACAACGCAGGCCGCATCTATCACAACAAATGGCAAGGACTCTCCTTTGCCCATGAAGTCGAAGACACCGACAGCCCTCTGCGCGATATGTCACCCATCCACAACCGGATGCGAAGCCGCTACAGTGCCCGTGCCCACCGCTTCTGGTACACCCTGCAACACTGTGACAAAGCCCTATTTATCCGCACGGGCTGGGCGGATCGGGGCGGTGTTCTAGATCTGCTGCAAAAACTCGAAAAACATACCCAGGGCAAACCCTTCACCCTCCTCCTGCTCTCCCCCCAATCCTCCGATCCCTTCCAGGACATCCCCAACCTGCTCCACTACAATCTGGAGTTTAACCCCGATCGCATGTACGACGACTTGGATCACTGGCTATACTGCACCCAACTCCTCAAAGGCATCCTGGAATCCCTCGGCATCTCCAGCCAAAACCTCTTCTGGTGTCCGCCCAATCCATCGGGCAATCCTGAAAAATAGACTTTTGGTTCGCGTTCTGTCCCCCCATCAAGGCTGAAGCATCATCAGCCGAATTTGCTTGAGAATCTGAAGGATATCGTAGAGTTGATTGCGACGGGGAATGAGCAAGGAAAAGACATTGGAAAGATCGTATTGGGGTAATCCTTGGGTGAGCATTTTGATGAACATGAATTCATCGCCGTTGGTAATCAGGCCGTATATGGGGCGATCGCCATGGGGATTAGCCATCATGTAGGCCAGTGCTTGAGGAAGGGCGATCGAGAAGGCGATTGTCGATTTGGATTCGATCACTAATACCCAGAATTGTTGTTGAATAATCAGGGTGTCAATGCGTCCGCGCAGAGTTTCGTCCCGGTCTTCCAGTTCAATTTGCAGGCTGGGTTCTGTGGTGACAAAGAATGGCTCATCGGATAAGCCAGCCCAGGTAAGTAAAGGAGCGATCAAAAGTTGGATAATGGTGCCTTCGGCTAGTGCGCCTTGGTTGCGGTGGCGATCGTAGCGGGCTTTAATTTGGTCGAGAGCCTCAGTTTCGCCCAAAGTTAATGGAGGTAAGTTGTTGAACCATTCTGAGAAGAACTGCGGATCAGAACTGGGCACGATGCCAAATCGCTGCTGAAGGGCAGCCATAGTCAGGATAGGTTTCGAGATGGCGAAACTTTCAGACATCTTTGCGTCTAGAAAGCGAATGTCTCTTCATTGTACTGGCTTTGTCAAACAGCAGGTTTCTGGTCTACTTTGGGGCTTCCTTTACAACTTGGAGGCTGATTCAACTCACTTTTTTCTTCATTCTCTTCTCACTGAACAGGTCAACTGAAGACACATGGGTTGTTACCTGGTTCGTCTTTAGAAAAGGGATTTATATTTAATGGAGTCATGTCTTTGCCAATGGTGCGCCGCCCACTGATTTAATCGATGGGGAACAGTTGGTTCAACGCTTAAAGGAATTAAGTTTGGGTGTGAAAATCACGATGATTGAATCGATTGAAGTGGATACGGATTGGTTCTTAAAAATCTGAGTGTTAGTCCTAACTAGCCTACCGCGATCGCGACAACCCCTTGGCTAAACATCGATCGCAGTGTCCACATTCCCGCCGTTTACCAAACGCTTCCCATTCCTGTTCAAAGCCAAAGGCATTGAGTAAGAACTTCCAGCGGCATTGGTTGGTGCGGAGATACCAGTCCATGTACTGTGCGGCTTTGGTTGGGTCGTTGGCGGTGGAGGGTGTGGTCTGGGGCTGGAGTTTGTAGTGGAAGGGGGTAAGCCATTCGAGTTGACCCATGCTATGGAGCAGGGAGAGGGCGATCGCACTGTCTTTAAACTCTCGGGTAACAGCAGTAACCTCGCCTTCGGGGGGGATTTGCTTTAATAGCTTTTGGGCGACCTGCTGCTGTTTGTGCGCCTGGTCGAGGAAGAACTTTTGCCGCTGTTTGTCTTCTGGGTCAAGGATTCCGGTGGGTTCGCTGACAAGGGTTAGGGCTTCGGCGGGTTTGCCGTCGCGTCCGGCACGACCTACCTCCTGGACATATTCAGAGAGTAGTACGGGGGCGTGGAAGTGGATGACCCAGCGGACATTGGGTTTGTTGATGCCCATGCCAAAGGCGCTGGTGCAGACGACAAATTGCAGGCGGTCTTCAATCCAGTCGGTTTCCAGTTTGCGGCGATCGCCAGCCCCCAATCCTGCATGATAGGCTGCGGTTTGGAATCCTTGCTGGGTCAGCCATGCGGCTAATGCTTCGCCATCTCGGCGGGTTCGCACGTAGACTAAGCCTGCTTGTTGGGGTCTAGCCTGGATGTAGTTCAGTAGCTTTTGTTTGCGATCTCGGGGTGTCCAGGCGGTTTGGACGGAGAGCTTGAGGTTGGCGCGGTAGGGATTTTGGCGGAACTGCTGGGGGCGATCGAGTCCTAGGACTTGTTGGATGGTTTGCTGGGCGGCAGGGTCGGCGGTGGCGGTGAAGGCGGCGATCGCAATGCGGGTGCCGGGGGGCTTGTCCTTCAGCAGGGCGGGGCGCACGGCTCCTAGGCGACGGTAGGCGGGACGGAAGGTTTCGCCCCATTGCACTAGACAATGGGCTTCGTCGAGGATGAGGCCGTTGACCACGAGTTCAGGCCGAGTAAGCCGATCCCAGACGGGTTGGCTGAGGAGCGTTTCGGGCGAGAGATAGAGCAGTCGGAGGCGCTGGGTGTCGAGTTCCCACAGGGCTTTTTGCCGTTGTTCGGTGGAGAGCTCGCTGTGCAGGACGGCGGCGGGCAGGTTCTTTTGCTGCAATTCCTGCACCTGGTTTTCCATCAGCGCGACTAGGGGCGACACGACCAGGGTGACACCTTCTAGCAGGAGGGCTGGGAGTTGGAAGCAAATGGACTTACCGCCGCCAGTGGGCATGACCACCAGGGAATCTTGACGCGCTAACAGACAGCGGACAATTTCCCCTTGGGGCGATCGAAAGTCTGGGTATCCCCAAATCTTTTGAAAGGCCGCCCTAACTTGTTTCCAATCGCTCTGATCGGATAAATGCATGATTCACAACACCATTGACTGAAAACTGCCTGAATACCTTTGAAAATGGCTTATCTATACTTCTAAGAAAAGAAGATAGAACGGTACAATGCCTGCTTCATAACCCTGAACAGGTTTATTAATCTATCACGAAAATAATAAATGACTCTTCTGAACTCCTTGAGGATGCCCTTAAAAGCATTTTGAATGACAACTTTTGAAGGCCAGCTTTTGAAGGCCAGCTTTTGAAGGCCAGATTGGGACTGACATTCAAGGTATCATAATATACTCTGACTTAAAAAATACGGAGAGAGAAGTGTTCTTTTAATTGACCGTGGGGTTTGTATTTGGTGCAATCAATGAATGACCGTCTGTGTCAGGGCTTGTCTCCCGCAGAATCTTTTCCAGGGCATTGCCATAGGTTGTGGAGGGCATCACAACTGAGGCTGTTGCGTAATTGACGCGCGATCGCCACCCATTTGTAGAGTGACTCTCTAGCATTAGTACCCAAATTGTTAGACTGGTTTTCCTCAAACGAGTCCTTTTCAAACGAGTCTTTCTCAAATCAATGCGGTCAACCTTGTTGAGCCACACGC
>JALOOP010000431.1 GCA_025454315.1 Oculatellaceae cyanobacterium Prado106 | reverse complement strand
AAGTTTAGCAATTCTTAAACTTCTACCCTCTATTGAGCATATCTGGCAATTCCCCCTGCTTCAAGCGTGGAGTGAAAGAAGTGGGAGGCGATCGGGTACAGACTGATCGTCGAGAGGGAAACTGGGATTTGGAAGGTGAATCGCAGAGACGCAGAGACGCAGAGAGATTTGGCTCCCTAGCTTTGTAGATAGGGTGTAGGTAGGGTGGGAAGCGGCTAGATGGTTTAAGTCGCAATCCTGGAGAAACCTGTGGAATTGGCGTGTAAAACGCGCAAGTTTCTATGGCAATCTTTGGCGATTTGCGGTTGAACTAGGGGCTAGAGCGAGTTCTGTCTTAGAAAGTTGTTGGGATAAGTTCCCGGATGAGGGAAACACGGACTGTAGAGTGTAACAATTTATCCAAGTGTCCATTTAGTAGCGGAAAATCCTCTGTTTTGGATGAACTTTAGAAACTCGAGTGATTTCCAGGGCTAAGCAACTTTTTTGGGTTCAGGTAAAGCAATTCAATACTGGAGGGGATTATCCAGATTTGCCTGTCAATTTAGCCTGTCAATTTAGAAGGATTGGTCTGGGCTTGGGGGTGCGATCGGGTGCAAATGAAGCGGCTGGTTGGGGGGATTAACCCGGTCTGTGTTGAGTCGGAATTCTGGTGCTGCTAACTGGAGAATGGGTTGCAGCATTAAGCTCAAACTGTTTTGGGTTAGGCGGTTGGGGCGATCGCATTGGCCGATTGGACAAGCCGATTGCACAGCAGGGATATGGAAAGGGTGATACAAAGATTAACTTTATCTTTTTAAGAGAGGATGTCATCGAATTCACAATTATGATGTTGTGAATGCAAGTTGTTTACAGCGAAGTCATGGTTGAAAATAGGTAAATCTATGGAGGCGACTTTGGCAGGGAGGATTCAAGCGGAGACGGGGTGGAGTCGGCATCTGCAACCGGATTGGATGCTTGGATCAGACTTGGGTAAACCGCCGAACGTAGATTCTAGCTGGGACTGAAGTTCTATTTCGAGCTAGAAAAATCCATCAATCTGGCGGAAAACGAACTTAAAAACATAAGCTGAGGTAAATTTAATCCAAGGTAAATTTAATTAAACTCAATTGAATTCTAAAGTTGCGAAAACTTATGTCAGGGTTTCTCTTTTTTTGTCTATGCTGAGGAATCTGTTTTTAAGGGCTGGCTTAACCTGGAAAATGACGGGGTTGGCCGCCCCCTGACTGAACCCCTGACTCAGGGTGTTTACCAAGATGGCTCGAAATCAATTCTGTATTACTTCTGTATTACTAATGCTGCGATTGATCTTTTGTTGAGCCTTGTTTGGTTGGATGTCTTTTCGGTTGATGTTTTTTCGTTTGGCATTTTATTGTTGCGGGGGATGGAATCGTGCGAATTCCGCTAGATTATTACCGAATTTTGGGGTTGCCGATTCAGGCTACGACTGAGCAGTTGCAGCAGGCTCATCGCGATCGCACTCTGCAATTGCCCAGACGCGAGTTTTCTGAGGCGGCGATCGATGCCCGCAAACAGCTTCTGGATGAAGCCTATGCCGTTCTCTCTGACCCGGCCAAGCGCCAAGAGTATGACACTAGCTTTTTGGCCAAGTCCTACGAGCTGTTGGAGAGCCGTCCCGGTGCAGACTTCCCCGATCAGGGGTTGCCGACGATGGGACGCGATGGGGCATCCCAGCCGCTTGATCCCTACACCACTTCGATCGACATTCAAGAACAGCAGTTCATTGGTGCATTGCCCATCCTGCTTGAGATGGGCGAGTATGAACTGGTGCTGAAGTTGGGGCGGCCTTATTTGCAGGGCGGACACCATTACCCACAACTGCAAAACCTGGGAAACCCCGCCATTGTTGAGTCAGATATTGTCTTGACCGTGGCGCTTGCCTGCCTGGAACTGGGGCGCGAACAGTGGCAGCAAGGGCAGTATGAGGGAGCGGCTGAATCGCTACAAATCGGCCAAAACCTGCTGCTGCAATCCAATCTATTTGCCCATATCCGGGGCGAAATGGCCTCGGATCTCTTCAAGCTGCGGCCTTATCGAATCTTGGAACTCTTGGCTTTGCCTGAGCAGCATAAGGCTGAGCGGGAACAGGGCTTGAAGCTTTTGGGAGAAATGCTGGAGGAACGGGGCGGCATTGATGGCAATGGCGATGACCAATCTGGGTTGAGCATGGATGACTTTCTGCGCTTCATTCAGCAGCTTCGCACCTACATGACCTCGGCGGAACAACATGCCTTGTTTGAGCGGGAGTCGCGGCGGCCTTCGGCGGTTGCTACCTATTTGGCGGTTTATTCGCTGCTGGCGCGGGGGTTTGCTCAGCGGCAGCCCGGTTTGGTGCGTCGGGCTAAGCAGATGCTGACCCGTCTGGGCAATCGGCAGGATGTTCACCTGGAGCAGGCGGTCTGTGCGCTGCTGCTGGGACAAACCGAAGAAGCTAGCCGTGCCCTGGAACTGAGTCAAGAATTTGAGTCGATCGCCTTTATCCGGGATCATTCCCATGGTTCGCCGGATCTGCTGCCGGGGCTGTGCCTCTACAGTGAGCGCTGGCTGCAAAACGAGGTCTTTCCCCACTTTCTGGATTTGGCGCGGAAGCAGGCTTCGCTGAAGGAATATTTTGCCGACGAAGATGTTCAGGCTTATCTGGAGGAACTGCCCGCAGAACCCGAAGGCAGCGCCCAGTGGAGCAGTAGCTACGCCTCGACCTACCGTTCTGGGATCTCTCAGCGTTCAGTTGTGGCTGAGCCTCAGATTCAAGCCCTGGGGCAAGAACGCACTACGACTGACTATTCCGGCTATTCTTCCAACGGCAATTCCAGCACTGCGCTCGTGGAACCGCCTGAACTAGTGAGTGATGCTGCCTATGGCGCGGATGATGCCTACACTGCAAGAGGCGCAACTCGGGCAGATCAGGATGAAATGGTGCGAACAGGCCGATCGCCCCGAGAAACTGCCCGATCACGCGGCGATCGCAACCGTCCCCCCAGCAACCCCGTCCACTATGTCGCGGCGGGAGAGGCTCCCGTGCGGAGAACTCGGGGAGGGCGATCGCCCAGACTCGATCGCTTGCTGCTGCTAGCGGGTCTAGGAGTCTTGGTGACTGCGCTGCTGATTTTCCTGGCGACTCGGATATTTGGCAGTCGAGCCACTCAGCCCTCGGTCGCGGCAAACTCCAGTGGCGTAACGGGTGGCGCGACTACTAGCCCATCGCCCAATGCAACGGCATCTCCTAATGCGACGACTGGTAATACGACGACGGGCAATACGGCAACTGCGACTGCAAGTCCAGCGGCAGGTACCGCCACTCCTCAACTAAAATCGCTCAAGGTTGCTCTAGGAGGGTTGCTTGCACAGCAGCCTGCGATCGCCGAAGCCCCCGCAGGCGCGTTGACTGCTGATAGTGCCCAAGGGTTAATCCAGCAGTGGCTCAAGGTCAAATCCCTGGCGATGGGCGAAACCCATGCCGCAGACCAACTTGAAACCGTGTTGACGGGATCAGCGCTGGCTGATTGGCAAAGCTGGGCGCAACAAGAGAAAATCGCGAACACCCATGTCAAATATGAACATGCGAGTGTCACCGTGAATTCGGTCGAGATTGATCCCAATGATCCGGAGCAGACGATTGTGGAGGCTCTGGTGAGCGAGAAGAAAGAAGCGTTTGCGGATGGTAAGCCTGAAGGAACAGGGGCGATCGCACAGAATTTGCAGATTCGCTATACGCTGGTGCAGCAGGATGGCAAATGGCGCATTAAGCTGATTGAGGCGCAGTAGTCGAACCAGCAGTCGAACCAGTAGTCGAACCAGTCGTTGAACCAGTCGTCGAACCCTGTCCATCCTGGAGACGCAAACTGCTAGAGAAGTGCAAGAGTTGGGGGGCGATCGCGATCTGGATGCCGACGCCGAGTTGTACAATTGAGCGGATGCATTCTGGGACTCGGAACCTTGATAGAGCGCTATACCTTGCCCGAAATGGGCGATCTTTGGACAGAATCCTATAAATTGACGACCTGGTTGCAGGTTGAAATTGCCGTGTGCGAGGCTCAGGCAGAACTGGGCTATATTCCGGCTGAGGCAGTGGAAACGATTAAAGCCAAGGCTAAGTTTGACCCGCAGCGGGTGTTAGAAATTGAGAAAGAAGTCAAGCATGATGTGATTGCCTTCTTGACGAATGTGAATGAGTATGTGGGCGATGCAGGGCGCTATATCCATCTGGGCTTGACCAGTTCGGATGTGCTGGATACGGCTTTGGCGCTGCAAATGGTGGCCAGCCTGGAGGTGATTCTGTCCCAGGTGGAGGTGCTGATTCAGGCGATTCGGCAGAAGGCGCAAGAACATCGGCAGACGGTGATGATTGGCCGATCGCATGGCATCCACGCGGAACCCATTACCTTTGGCTTTAAGCTGGCGGGTTGGCTGGCTGAAGTATTGCGGCATCGCGATCGCCTCTCTCAAGTGCTCCAGCGGATTGCAGTCGGCAAAATTTCGGGAGCGGTGGGTACCTACGCCAATATTGATCCCCAGGTGGAGGCGATCGCCTGTCAAAAGCTGGGTCTGGAGCCGGATACCGCTTCGACTCAGGTGGTGTCGCGCGATCGCCATGCCGAATTTGTCCAGGCTTTGGCCTTACTGGCGGCCTCGATTGAGCGGTTTGCAGTAGAAATTCGCAACTTGCAGCGGACGGATGTCCTGGAAGTCGAAGAGTTTTTCTCGAAGGGACAAAAAGGCTCCTCGGCGATGCCCCACAAGCGCAACCCGATTCGATCGGAGCGGTTGACCGGGATGGCGAGAATTATTCGGGGGAATGCGGTGGCAGCGTTGGAAAATGTGGCGCTTTGGCATGAACGGGATATTTCCCATAGTTCGGTGGAGCGGATGATTCTGCCCGATTCCTGCACACTGACCCATTTCATGCTGGTGGAAACCATTGATTTGATTAAGAATCTCTTGGTTTACCCCGAGAATATGAAGCGCAACATGAACCTCTACGGCGGCGTAGTCTTCAGTCAGCGGGTGATGTTGACGCTGGTGGAGAAGGGCGTGAGTCGGGAGGAGGCTTATGCGATCGTGCAGTCTTGCGCGCATCAGGCGTGGAACAAACCCGAGGGGGATTTCCATGCGTTGATCGCGGCTGATCCCAGAGTGACGGCGCAACTATCGGGTGAGGAAATTGAGGCTTGCTTTGATCCCCAGCATCATTTGAAGCAACTCGATCAGGTCTACCAACGCTTAAATATTTAGTGAGCAGAATTTAGTGAGCAGAATTTAGTGAACAGAATTTAGTGAACAGAATTTAGTGAACAGAAGCTTTGCTGAGTTCGTTGACATCGCTCTGAATGCTCTGGGAAGGTGCAGCGGTTCCTCCCAGAGTTCTTGCTGGCTGGACTGATTTATCGGGAGCGGAACATGCGATACCAGGATTTGCAACTGATCACAAACAGGCAGTAAAGCAGCCCTAGGATGCTACCGACGATCATCAGTCGGAAGTCATCCCAGTCGAGGTTGGCGAGGTTGTTGCGTTGTTCTAGCAGGATCAGCACCACGATCTCGACTGCGAGTGTGAGGGCACCCAACCAGACCCCAAGCCAGTTCCATCTCCAGACCAGAAGGGTTGGGGCAATGAGTAGCAAGAGTAAGTAGACAATATCAGGCACCTTGTGGCTCCAAGCGCATTTAAGACGCAAAAATAATCCGAAATCAGACGATTATAGCGATAGTCTGGGAATTTGTTTTAAGCGCAGAGACGGAGAGAAGAAGGGGAATGGGGAGTAGTGGGGAGTAGGGGACGGCTATTTATCGATCCATTCATCATCCACCCATCTACCCATCTACCGATCCATCCACTCACGCGATCCATCCACTCACGCCCAATCCTAATCAACCGCAAAGACGCAGAGACGCAGAGGCACTCCCTACTCCCTACTTCCTCCCTCCCCATCTCCCCATATCCCCATTAATCTCCACTCACCACCCGATCGCGCCCCTCCGCCTTAGCCTGGAGCAACCGCTGATCGGCGCGCTCCAGGAGGGCGCTGATGGTGACGCGGAGGTTGAGGGTGGTATCGACGGCGAAGGGTTGTTCGCGGATGAGTTGGCAGATGCGGTTGGCGATCATGGCGGCTTCGGGTTGGTCGGTGTCGCTGAGGAGGACGACGAATTCTTCGCCGCCGTAGCGGAAGGGGGTGTCGTAGATGCGAAGGTTGTGGCGCAGGCGGGTGGCCAGGATTTCCAGGGCGCGATCGCCCACCAAGTGCCCATAGGTGTCGTTGATGCCTTTGAAGAAATCGACATCGAGCATGACTAGGCTGATGGGTTGGTTGCGGTTGCGGGCATTGCCGATTTGGCGGGGGAGTTCCCATTCCAGGGCGCGGCGGTTGTTGAGATCGGTGAGGGGATCAGAGAGGGCGATTGCCGACAGCAGATCGTTGGTTCGCATCAGTTCGCGGTGGGTTTGCACTTGCCGCAGTCCGACTTGAATCTGGGCTTGCAGCAGTTGTCGCCCAATGGGATCGGCCTCGTTGGTCAGCAGATCGAAGCACAGAAACGCATCAGCGCCGCTTTCGAGGGCTGAGACTTGCCGGGATAGGGATGCGGTTGAATCAGTTGAATCATCCTGGGTATCGTCTAGGACAATGCAATAGATCCAGGCGAGGCGAGTTTGCGCCTTGATTTGGCGACAGAGTTCCTGGTCGATGAGTTGGGCTTGCAGCAGCAGCAGGTCAGGTTGTTGCGCCTGAATCAGCAGCATCGCTTCCACCGCATCCTCAGCGACCTCCAGGGTCGAAGGAACGAATGCTTGAATATGTGACAGGAGGGCTGATCGAAAGTCCTCCGTTCCAACCAACAGAATTGAGGCACCCATTGAACTGTAAATAGTGGACTCGAAAGGTGGCGGTTGGCTTCGGGGCAGGTTAGGAGGAGTCGCAGACAGTGGCTCACCGTCTGGCAATTCCTGAGCGACGAAGTGCCGTCCAGAATTAGGCTGGGTATCGGACTGAATCAGTGACATGAGGAAAACATCCACTACCGAAATCAACAACCGGAGCGAAGCAACCAGGGGCATGACGCGGCAGGTACGCGAATTAACCCTTAAATAAACTGGGCAATAGCAATGGGAGCTTAGCGATCGGAGATGAATGCGGGCTGAATGAGACGGATGGCGAACCTGAAACCTGAACCTGAAACCTGAAAATCGCTAACCTGAAGAAGTCACGAACCTGAAGAAGTCACGAACCTGAAGAAGTCACGAACCTGAAGAAATCACAAACTTGAAGAAATCGCTAACCTGAAGAAGTCGAAAACTCGAAGAAATCGATAACCTGAGAAAATCTCTACTCCGAACCTGCGAAGCATCTCAGTGCATGGGGATGCATCAAGACCCAAGTAACCTTGGAAAATTCCCAATTCTAAGGGAATCCGCTGGAGCGGTGAGAACAGCGATGCGCTGCAAAGGCAGCTTGAAGTCTAAATTCTGCCCAGAGCGTTCAAAAAAAAATACGAGATTACCATGCAGTCGGTAAATCCGGCGACATAATTAAAGTTAGGCAACAAGATTGTTTTAGAATTACAGACTGCTACACAAAAATCAGGACAACGGCTCAATAAGAATCGTTAAAGAGAGAAAATAAATTTTCCTCCGCCGATTCTGGACTTACGATGCATCCCGTATACAGCATAGGCTCATTCAGGTACCCACAATCGATTAATCTCTAAACCAATGAGACCCAAGTCTAGAGGGAAATCAAATGAATGCCGAGATTCCTGTATGGCAGAACGTAAAGTGGAACAGAAACGTAAAACAGAACACCCCCATCTTCCTCTCGTCCCGTAGAAACTCCCATGTCCATTCCTCTTAGCGGCAGTCAAATCCGGCAAACCTTTTTAGACTTTTACCAGGCGAGGGAGCATCAAATTTTACCCAGCGCCTCTCTCGTACCAGAAGACCCAACTGTCCTGCTGACGATCGCCGGGATGCTCCCCTTTAAGCCGATCTTTCTGGGGCAGCGCCCGGCAGAATTTTTGCGTGCCACCACCTCCCAAAAATGTATCCGCACCAATGACATTGAAAATGTGGGGCGCACGGCGCGGCACCACACCTTCTTTGAAATGCTGGGCAACTTCAGCTTTGGCGATTACTTCAAGGAGAAAGCGATCGCTTGGGCCTGGGAGCTTTCTACAGAAGTTTTTGGGCTGTCGCCGGAGCGGCTGGTGGTCAGCGTCTTTCGCGAAGATGATGAGGCTTTTGCCATCTGGCGCGACCAAGTGAAGGTGCCCGTCCAGCGAATTATTCGTATGGATGAGGCGGACAATTTCTGGGTTTCGGGGCCAACGGGGCCTTGTGGGCCTTGCTCTGAAATCTACTACGATTTTCACCCTGAGCGTGGTGATGCCCACATTGACCTGGAGGACGATACTCGCTTCATCGAGTTTTACAACCTCGTCTTCATGCAGTATAACCGCGATATCAACGGTCAACTCACCCCCCTCCAGAATCAAAACATTGACACGGGGATGGGATTGGAGCGCATGGCACAAATTCTCCAGCAGGTGCCCAATAACTACGAAACAGATCTGATTTTCCCGATCATTCAAACAGCAGCGGCGATCGCCAAAATCGACTATGCCCAAGCCTCTGAACCGACCAAAGTCTCCCTCAAAGTCATTGGGGATCATGTCCGTTCCGTGGTGCATATGGTGTCCGATGGCATCACTGCCTCCAATCTAGGACGGGGCTATGTTATGCGGCGGTTGCTGCGGCGGGTGGTGCGCCATGGTCGGCTGATTGGCATTGAAAAGGAATTTGTCACCGAGGTGGCGGAAACGGCGATCGCGCTCTCAGAATCTGCCTATCCCCAGGTGCGCCAGCGAGCAGAGGTGATCAAAGCCGAACTCCATGCTGAAGAAGTCCGCTTCCGGGAAACCCTGGAGCGGGGCGAAAAGCTGCTCAACGATATCACGGCTAAACTGACGGCTAAACTGGGCAGCCAGGGACAAATCTCGGGAGCCGATGCCTTTACCCTGTACGACACCTACGGATTCCCGCTGGAACTGACCCAGGAAATTGCCGAAGAACGGGGACTCACCGTCGATGCCCAAGGCTTTGAACAGGAGATGGAAAAACAACGGGAACGCTCCCGCGAAGCCCAGGACACCATCGACCTGACGGTGCAATCCACCCTCGACCAACTCGCGGAACATCTCCACGAAACCCAGTTTCTCGGCTACACCCAAACCCACAGTCCTGCCCAGGTGGAAGCGCTGCTGGTGAATGGACAGGCCGTGGAACAGGCGGAATCCGGGAGCGAGGTGCAACTGGTGCTAGATCAAACGCCTTTCTATGCAGAATCGGGGGGGCAAATTGGCGATCGCGGCTACCTTTCCGGCGATGAGGTGATCGTCAAGATCCACGATGTCCAAAAAGAGAACAGCCTGTTTGTCCACTTCGGCAAAATCGAGCGGGGCACTCTGCGCTTAGGTCAATCCCTAACCGCACAAATCGACCTGTCTAGCCGTCGTCGGATTCAAGCGAACCATACTGCGACCCACCTGCTGCAAGCCGCGCTCAAGCAAATCGTTGACCCTGGCGTTTCCCAGGCGGGTTCGCTGGTGGCTGCCGATCGTCTCCGCTTTGACTTCAACCTCTCCCGTGCTGTCACCTCCGAGGAGTTGCAGCAGGTCGAAACCCAGATCAACACCTGGATTGCTGAGGCGCACAGTGCGGCAGTGGAAGTGATGCCGATTCAGGAAGCCAAGCAACGGGGCGCGATCGCCATGTTCGGCGAAAAGTACGGCGACCAGGTGCGTGTCATCGACTTTCCCGGCGTTTCCATGGAACTCTGCGGCGGCATCCATGTGGGCAACACCGCCGAAATTGGCCTGTTCAAAATCATCTCTGAAACCGGGGTGGCTTCGGGCATCCGCCGCATCGAGGCCGTCGCTGGGGGAGCCGTCCTGGAATATCTCAATGTGCGAGATAAAGTGGTGCGGGAATTGGGCGATCGCTTCAAGGTCAAACCCGAGGAGTTGGGCGATCGCATCACCGCTCTACAAACCGAGTTGAAAACCACCCAAAAGCAACTGGAAGCAGCCAAGGCAGAACTGGCGATCGCCAAATCGGATCAACTCCTCAGCCAAGCCGAAACCCTCGGCAACTTCAGCCTCCTCGTCACCGAACTTCCTGGCGTCGATGCCGAATCCTTGAAAACAGTCGCTGAACGCCTATTGCAAAAGCTGGGCGAAGGTGCGGTCGTGTTGGGATCGGTGCCGGAGCCGGAGAAAGTGAGTTTGGTGGCGGCCTTTAGTCCTGGAGTCAACCAGAAAGGGTTGCAGGCTGGGAAGTTCATTGGGGCGATCGCCAAAATCTGCGGCGGCGGCGGCGGTGGCCGACCAAATCTGGCACAGGCAGGCGGTCGCGATGCCAGCAAACTCTCTGAAGCGTTGGCCAAAGCTCATGAGGATCTGACGGCTGGGCTGAAGGGATGACCTTTGATCAGGTCGATTTTGAGATCCGATGTGAGTGGGGCAAACAGGGCTTGCTGCGGTTAGCACCGATCAGTGATGTTGTCATCTTGATTGATGTCCTCTCATTTTCAACTTGTATCGACATTGCCAATCAGCGAGGGGCGATCGTCTTCCCCTATCCCTGGAACGATGGATCTGCCCCTGCGTTTGCCCAATCAATGACAGCAATTCCAAATTCGGAATGTATCAAGAGATACTGACGAATTTGCAATGATCGGCATCCATGCTTTCACGGTCTAAATTGAAATCTTTGATCAT
>JALOOP010000430.1 GCA_025454315.1 Oculatellaceae cyanobacterium Prado106 | reverse complement strand
TTTCGCCCCCTAAATCCCCCAACTTTGGTGGACTTTGAGGGCTCTTGGATTCTTCCTGAAAGGCTCGGCTCCCCCAAAGTTGGGGGCTGGGGAGCGCGAGATCTAGGGGAAGCCCACGATCGCCCTCTGCTCCAGGATTTTCGCCCCCTAAATCCCCCAACTTTGGTGGACTTTGAGGACTCTTGGATTCTTCTTGAAAGGCTCGGCTCCCCCAAAGTTGGGGGCTGGGGGGCGCGAGATCCAGGAGCAGAGCCAGGTCAAACCAAGAGAGCGTTCCAGAGCATTTCCCATTGCTCCATGAATAAATTCTACGAATCCTCCCAGATCCCCCTTTCCCCCTTCCCCTTTCCCCCTTCCCCTACTCAATCCGAGGAACAAACGGCAACCGACTATAAACGCCTCTCGGATCGTCCAGTTGTTTGAGGCTTTCAAAGTCTTCCTTGAAGTTTTGCAGTTCGGCGGTGAGGGGATCGGTGGCAGTTTGATGTTCTACTTGGGATTGAAACAGACGGCGAACCAGACGGGCTTCCAGGGAACGGCGGCGGGGATATTCTTCCAGTTCCCAGTCGTCGCCCAGTTTGGCTTCCTTGGCCGCATTGGCGATCGCATCCTCCAGCCCACCCAGTTCATCGACCAGACCAATTTGCTTGGCCGCTAACCCAGACCAGACGCGCCCTTGGGCAATTTCAGCCACCTTGGTTTTGTCCAGCTCGCGGGAGGTGGACACAATGGTGAGAAATTCATCGTAAATTCGATCGACGACCTTCTGGCCGATCGCCATTTCTTCAGGAGTCTTGGGACGGGAGATCGTCTGGATATCGGCGAAGCGGCCTGTTTTAACACCATCCCAGGTGATGCCGTTGTTGTTGGCGATCGTTTGGAAGTTGGGCAACACGCCAAAGACACCGATTGATCCGGTTAGTGTGGTCGGAGATGCGAAAATCCGGGTGGCATAGGCGGAGATTTGGTAACCGCCGGAGGCCGCAAAGTTGCCCATAGACGCGACCACAGGCTTGACCTTGTTCGTTAAGTAGACCTCCCGCGCAATCATTTCCGAAGCTGTGGCACCGCCGCCGGGACTGTTGACCCGCAGAACGATCGCCTTGACGCTTTCATCATTGCGAAGTTCTCGCAGCAAGCTGGCTAATCCATCCCCGCCGATCGACTCTGTTCCTCCATCACCGCTGATAATCGAGCCTTGGGCATACACCACCGCGATCCGATTTTGGGAAGACCGCGCCAACTCCGCTTCAGCGGTCTGGGCATAGGATTCCAGGCTAATTTGCCGGAAGGATTCTTCGTCCGCCTCTTCGCCCGTCAGCTTTTTCAGTTCCGCATCCAGTTCATCTTCATGGGCAACGCGATCGACCAGTCCGGCGGTTTTGGCCTGGTCGGCCAAGAGTAGCCCTTGGGAGTCGGCGATCGCCTGCAATTTCTGCGGAGTTAGTTTCCGACTCTTGGCGGTCGTATTCAAAAACTCATTCCACAGATCCATCAACCATTTGCGCGTTTGCTCCTGATCTTCCGGACTGCTGCCATTGCGGATATAGGGTTCCACCGCTGACTTGTATTTGCCCACCCGCAGCACCTGAATGCCCACGCCATACTTCTGCAACGCTCCAGCAAAGAAAGGCGTTTGAAAGCCTATTCCGTTCACTTCCAACAGTCCGGTGGGATGCAGCCAGATGTGATTGGCCACTGAGGTCAGGTAGTAGTCCCGTTCTCTCCAGGTTTCACCATCGTAGGCATAGATCGGCTTGCCGGATGCCCGAAACTTTTCCAATCCCTGCCGCACTTCCCGCAGCGTTGCAAAGCCCGACCCTGCCCCCATGTTGCCCTTCAAGTACAGCCCCACAATGCGCGGATCTTTCGCCCCCTGTTCCAAAGATTGCAGGACAGCCCGGAGTGCGATCGCCCCATCCCCCGTACTGCTTCCCGACAGCGCCGCCCCAATCACTTCCCCAGCATCCGCCGAGATTGGAGAATCGGTAATGGGCTGAGACAGATCAAAGGTCAAAATCGATTGGTCGGCCACCTTTGGCTCCGTATCCTGGGAGTTCGCTGCTAGAATCACGAAGAAAGCGGCCAAACCCGCAACTCCCAGAGTAACAAACAGGACTAATCCGACAAACGTGGCCAAAACGGTCTTAAAGAAGTTACGCATTTCGAGGAGATAGGGAGTTAGAGAAGAAGGTTTTTAGGAAAGAGGGGATGAGTAGATGGGTGGATGAGTAGATGGGTGGATGAGTAGATGGGTGGATGAATAAGAGGGAAAATTTTATGACCTGTGTTCCCTTCTTCTTTCCCAACCCCTTCATGCTCATGATCTTCATGCCCATGATTCGGTATCTTTGCAAATCAGGTGAATGATCGAGGCTGGGCTAGAGATCCAAAATGCTTGAAAGCCTTGGGGCAAAGGTTCAATCTCGTCTCGGCGGACGATGCCTGCTGTGCTGAGATGCTCCGAGGCGATCGCCAGGTCGTTGGTGAGAATCTCCAACCAGGTTTCTGCTTGGCTTAGACCGGGAACGCAGTCTATCCAAAGTTGGTTGGTTCCAAATTTAAAGCCGACTGACGGGGCATGGTTTGTGATTTCCTCAAAGCCAAGCACATCTCGGTAAAAACAAACCGTTGCTTCGTATAGATGAGGCGGCACCTTCATAGCAATATTGCGGCCAGCAGTAAATTTCAGGGTTGTGTTCATGAGGGGGTTCTCCAAGCACCAGGCATTGGCTGGAAAGAGGCTTAAGCAATCAGGAATCGGCCAATGAATCATGGTGAATCAAAAGCCTCCTCCTAAAACATAGTTTAGATTTCCCAGCAGCTTCTCTTGTAGATCACGGGAGATGGGGCAGTGATTCTTTACAAGAGCGCCGAACCGCTATCACCATCATTCTTTAAACAGGGAGAACTGGATAGAGGGGGCGGTGAACTGGCCGAGGTTCATCATCCACGAACGGCCATTTGCAAACGGTGAGCAATGCCTTACAATCCGCTTCATCTGACTCCATACTCTTCCTCGTGAACTGCGGTAGAATAGGGCTTCAAATTCATTTTGGGTCAACTTAATTGATTAAAAACGGACTACAGGTTTGAGTTTTAGCAACTCTTATCACTGTAGACCTGTGGACAAAATTAGAAATTGTCCTCTTCCCAACCGTAGAACTTAGGTCTGAAGATCATTTCCTTGCAAATCGGCTCTAGGACAAAAGCAATGGCAAAGCAGCGAGGCACTCAACGAACTTCTTCAACGTCTTCCCCCGCGCCCAAGTCCCCGGCTGCTTCACAGACAGCGTCTACTCAGAATACAGCCCAACATGACCTGCAAACTCGGGTGAAATCGTTCGTCCAGCAGCACCACTATCGCAAGGCGATCGACGAAATCAAACGAGCCAAACAAGCCCAGCCCAACCTCACCCTTCAGCCTTCCGAAGCCGAGCTTTGGATGCTGCAAGGCCAGCATGAATTTGAGAAGGGAGAATATCGGCAGTCAGAAAATTCCCTCAACCAATCCTTGAAGCTTGGACAAACGGGCGCAGTTTATTATTGGTTGGCCAAATGCTTACTGGCCGTCAATCGCTTAGATGCAGCCCTGGAAAAGATTCGCGTTGCTTTTGAACAGGACAAACTGTCCAAAGACTTCAACATCACCTATGCCAAACTCCTCCTCCTCAAGGGCGACACGGCGGCTGTCGAAGATTTGCTCCAGCGGCAGGCCAAACGCTTTCCCGCCGCGCATCAGCATTGGCTGCGAGGTGTCTTGGCGCTGAAGGCAGAACAATTCCAGGAGGCGCGGTCTTGCTTCAACAAAGTCAAAGCCCCGATATTGCCGAGCGATCGCCCCGATATCTGGCAAATCTACACTGACCAGTTGCTGGGCAATTGGCAAAATACCGCTCGTGAACTGGGGTTAGGCCGTCCACAGTCCCTGTCTCTGTCCTTCATGACCCTACCCCGCTACACCCGGCATCCCCTGCTGTTTCGGTTGGCACTGTTCCAACTGACCCAGGCCATAACAATGGGCGAAGGACAGGAAAACAACGACTGGTTGGATGGCTTTCTCATGCCCAACAAAGATCTCAAGGGCTATCAAGACATCAAAATCTATGAGGAACTGGTTGAGGTGATTTCGATGCTGGATCTCATCGATCGGGGCGACTTCCACGAAGCGGGTCATGCCCTACTGAGGCTCTCGACTCGCTCTAGCCGTTTCCCCGAATTGGCCACCCTGCGCGCCGACCTGCTCACCCTCTCCGGCCAACAGGCTTTCCAGCAGAACGCTATGGCCTGTGCTGCTGCCCTTTGGCAACCCCTGATCTCGGAACAGCGCGACCCTGCCAAACTCAACCCTCAACTGGCGGTCAACCTGGTCGAAGTCTTCAAAAACCTGGATGACGAACAGGAGCTACAGCGGCTCCTCACCCGCTTGCTGCGCTGGCTTGATGCGATCGCCCGTAACCTCCCCGAAGGCTGGACGACCGATCGCCTGAAGCAGGTTCAAGCCGAGGCGCATTGCCTATTGTCTGATGTTTATATGGTCATGGGGCGAACCCGAGCCGCGATCGCCGAAGTAGACACCGCTGAACGCCTTTGTCCTGGATTGGCCGAAGTGATTGGGCGACGGGGGTTGATGGCCTGGTTTGAGCGTCGCCTAGAAGCCGCAGCCTCGCTCCTGACTCAGGCATTGGAACAGGGCTGCACCTTTGAACCGGTCTATTTCAGCCTGATCAAAGTTTGGCAAAACCTGGATCAGCCCGACAAAGCCCAGGAAGTCCGGCGGCGATTTGGCAAACAGTTTGATGACCTCAACCCCGCCAGCGAAATCGAGTTCCCGCTCTGGTCACAAGCCCTGTTGACCCACGACTATGCCACCTTCAAAGCGCTCCTCAGTGATATCCAAGACCATTCTCCCGTGATCCAAGCCTGTCAAATCCTGATCAATTCAGTGCAGGGGGCTATGACCTCTGGGGGTAAGGTCGCCATTAACCAAGCCAAGGCCACCCAGGACTGGAACAAGCTGCTAGACACCCTCTCGCCCCAGGAGCAAGTGACACCCCTGTTTGCGATCGCCCTCTCCCTGCTGCTGTTTGCCAAACGCGAAAAGGGCATCGTGGCGCTGATCAACCAATATCGGCTGAAGCTATTCGATTGGGCCGATCAGAATCTAGAGGCCGCAGCGAACCATCTGGTGGTGCTGGTGTTGAAGGAGCGCGATCGCAAAAAGGTTGAGCCAAGTTTGAGGGAGTATTTGGCGCGATCGCCCCAACCCGGCAATGCCCTAGCCCAGGCGCAACTGCAAGTCCGCCGCTACTCCAGCACTGCGGCTCAAGCCCAATTCCTCCTCAGCGATCTCGAAGCCGCCCTCACCCGCGAACCCCAAAATCCGCTGCTCCTACTGGCCAAAGCCACCTGCTACCCTGCCGATTCTGACCGCTACGAAACCTTCAGAAAGCAAGGCTTTGAGATTGCCCGACGCATCCAGGACGAAAAAGCCCTGCAAGCCTTCCGCGAAGAAGATTCCTTCCTAGACCTCCTAGCCGTCCAAGAGGTTCTCCCCGATCCCGAAGATCTGTTCAACGGTAACGCCCTCGACCCGATGGCGCTCGATCGAATGTTCGAGCAAATCATCACCCAAAAGCTCGGCAACCAGGTTCCCCCCAGCGAACTGCGCCGCATGATGCCCGAACTCAAACAAATGATGATGAACAGCATGAGCCGCATGGCCGCCCTCGAAGGACTCGACGATCTTTTCGACGAGGACGACGAGGACGACGAGGATGGCAACCCGTTCTTTATGGGCGGCTTCAACCCCTTCGGCTTCAACCCCGGAGGAGCGTCGAAGCGGAAGCGGCGGAGGTAGGTTTAGCAAGGGGAAAGGGGAAAGGGAAAAGGGGAAAGGGTAGACCTAGACGGGTTAATGGCCAATTCCATCGTTCTTCCTTGAATCTTCCTTGAATCTTCCTTGAATCCTCTTTGCCCCTTCCTGATTCCTGCTGATCCGACTCTCCCCTTGCCGCCAATTTCTACTTCATTTCTCTGTCTAATTCATTTTTCTGCTTCATCAACGAACGTCCCTTAGTGTTAAGGTAACCATTCAGGGGGGGTACGAAGTTAATAGGGTTTGAGGCACTTTTCAGCCCAGAGAACTGAGCAAATGAGGCTAAATTAGCCTGTTCAAGTGGCTG
>JALOOP010000429.1 GCA_025454315.1 Oculatellaceae cyanobacterium Prado106 | reverse complement strand
GCGAAGCCATGATCCAAGGTGCAATGATTCGATTGATGCTGCAACGCTTAGGTGAACAGCATGAAACTGCTTAATTATTATTTTAGAAATGCGCTCTGATAGCTTGATCCGTCAGTCTGATTGCGATCGCGCTGTTTTCGATGGAGCAACCAATAGCTGGTATCCGATGATTGAGCTTGAGAACTTCTCATCCTGGAATCGTGACAAGAGGATTGCCATTGTTCGCCCGACTGACAAAGCCGATCGCATCGCTGCACTAGAGCGGGCGTTACCTGATGACAAAACCGCGACTATCCCCACGTCTATTCGGGAACTTGAAAAAACTGAAACCGAAGTTGATGAATCAACAATTGAAAAGCCCGATCTTCCTGACAAGGAAATCTATCGGCTTGCTATGCAATTGGAGGAATGGATCAGCCAACATCCCGAGGTAGAGCGATCGAAATGGTACTCAAACTTCAACGCCAGCCGGAAAGGTTTAAGTCGTCCTCAATTTCGATATCTGCTAACACTATTTGAGGATTAACCCTGACACATGACACACCTGACACACCCCTAAAAAAAGACCTGACACAGGGGGTGTGTCAGGGGTGTGTCAGGTGTGTCAGAGGGTGTGTCAGGTAGGGTGTGTCAAGGGGTGTGTCAGAGGGTGTGTCAAAATTAGGCCGCTCAATCTTTCACCGTTCAAACTATTAGGAGAAACCGCAATCCATGCAAATTAGACTAATCGGAAGCGCTGACCAAATCGATCGCCTTGCCTCTCTTCTACCAGGGCAAAACAGACCCAGACCTAGCCGCAAACAGGCCAATCAAAAACTCCTCTATCTGGACATTGACGATCGCAGCATTGAACGCCTGCTCTATCAGTTGGAAGATGGGGCAACTGTGAACTTTACCAACTGGACAAGGGAGGACGCGGAATGACACCCGTTGACGAGCAACTCGCAGCATTGACGAACGAACGCAATACGATCGCACAACACGGTTACATCTTGGGATACATCACTGCATCTCATCCAGGAAACCGCCCCAACTTTACCCAGTTCCACCTACGGGAATATGGCCAAACAGTGGGGAAATACATCAGCAAAAAGCGCTTGCCAGAAGTCAAAGCATTGGTCGAACGCGGACAGCAGATCAAGCAGTTGGATGAGGCGATCGCCAAACTTCAGCAACAAACCATCCACCATGATGAACGGTTCGTTCGTGGGAAGGGGCGATCGTATACAGCATTGACGAACGAACCGAACGAACCAGCCTTGCCCCGTGGGATCTATTGGAAGCTCAAGGTAGCGATCGCCCGTTTCTTGTCTTCGTCGGTGACATCGATGTACCTTTGCAGCGCCGATAGGGTTCGGTGCCCTGAAATTTCCTGAATGTGCTTGATGGGTACCCGACTGTTGTGCATATGGGTAATTGTTGTCCGGCGGAAGCTGTGAGTCGATGCCCCGTCAATCCCCACACGGTCAAAAGCCTCGCTGAGAATAGCCGATGCAGACTTAGGGTTGAGATGGCCCCGACCATGCCGACCGGGAAACAGATATTGTTTCTCACTGTGATAACCCTCCAGGATTGCCCGTAGCTCAGGGCAGACCGGGACGGTTCTGGTGGACTGCTGTCCCTTGGTTGTCTCCTTCCGCAGGGTAATTTCGTCGCGAACCTTGCCGCCCTGATAGACATCACCTGCCAGCAGCGACACTGCTTCATTAATGCGACAGGCCGTGTAGAGGCAAACGCCAAACAGCGCTTTATCACGATCTGATAGCAATCCTTCACCGAACAATTTCTGGATCTGGGCTGGTTCTAAAACTGCTGCTTGTCCATGCCGATTATTTTTCATTGGGGTTCCTCTGTTGCGCTCCAACCTTACCCCTTAATTCTACAAGAACTAATCCCAATTAGTTCATGTAACCCACTCAAACCCGCATTATTCCGTTAAAGATTCACTTCTCAGACGAGCGATCGCCCACCGATTAGTGATTGCTATCAATCGAGAATCCCGACCAAAGGCTGAAACGCCCTAAAACCGTTGCCTGACCCATGATTGATAAGCTAAGCTGATGACCTACCCCGCTAGCAGGCGATCGCCATGAAGTCGAAAACGAGTGACATGATCCGGGTACTCAATGAATTAATCCCATCGGTGAAAAAGCTCAACGACCTTTTCCGGGATGGCCGCGCCGAGGAAGTTCTCTCGGGATTGAGCCAACTGATAGCGAGTATTGAGCGGGGAGAATCGATCGCCCAGTTCTCCAGAATCGATCAAAAGTTGGAAGATATCCTTGCAAGACTCGCCAAGATTGACCCACCTGTACCTATCAGCCATCAGCCCCGACCAGTTGGGGATAGGGAGATAGGGAAGGCGATCGCCCAGGCCACACCCGGCACCAAGACCGCGACCAGGCCGATGACCACGCCGACAGCAACGCCGCAGCAGGCCACAACACCACCGAAACAAGCCGCGACCGTCAAAATAATGCTGGATCATGGTTCCTATGCCGCCCACCACTTCCAAACTCCGCAGGGAGAACAACGCTTTGTGATGGGGCAATGGCGAGAGATTCCCGCAAACTGGTTGCCAGAAATTGAACGCCAGGTCAAGCTATCGCGTTCCTGGGGAGTCGCGCCGTTCAAGCTTGAGGTCGCAGACTGAGGAGCGATCGCCTACGCCTTCTCCTCGATGCGTTGCCGCAGCGCTTTAACAAATTCTTGGGGGCTGAATCCGGGAATCTCCAGAATCAGATCGATCGCCTCATCCATCGTCACCGGATGGAATTTTCTCCAGACCTCGATGAGTCGAGCCATTGCCACCGCGCCGCTTTCCTTCGACTTCACCGGGGCGTCAGGCAGGTCACCCGCTAGATCCATGATGGCCGTCACCAACAACGAATCAGGATCGAATTCCTTTGGAGCCGCCAGAACGCGATCGCGGATCGCCGAATCGACCACCGTCCCCCGTGCCAGCTTGAGTGATTCCCAATTCTGCTCTGAGCTATAGCGCTTGACGGTTCGTTCGCCTACCTCAAACCGTTTCGCTAGCTCGGATAGGCTGCCTTCACCATTGAGGTAGGCTTTCTTGATTTTGGCGATCGTCAGATCATCGGTTTTTCGTGCCATTGGTGTCGGTGCGATCGGTGGATGACCCTATTCTACTGGGTTTCCATCAGTGCCATCGGTGCAGATTGCGATCGCTATTCATGCAACATACCCGTCTAAGTCTTTAGGTCGCAATGTTGCATGAATAAAGGGGAAAGGGGAGATGGGAGCCGCCCAGGTCGAGGCTATGCCGATCGCGCCTCTTGCCGCCGCAGATACTCAGCCATCAACAGAGCATCAGCCCGCCCATGATGTTTCTTCAGTTTCAAATCCGCCGCACATTGCGAAAAGAGTCGCAGAGCAGCCGCCCGTGATTCATCCTTCTCGCACCCGACGAGCCGATAAGCCCGTTTCCACACCGGAGGGGCGATCAGTTCATAAGGGATTTCCAGGGATGCCAGTGTGCCCAAGACCGCGCCGTAGGTTTGCCCGAATTTGAACATGGAGCTTACACCCTGTCCAGGCATGGCCCCGACCAATTCCACAGCGGCAAATGCACCACCACCCGCAAAAGGTCGAAGGATGGCAGCCAGCCCCGCATAGTCGAGGGTCTGTTTTTTCTTGACTTCCAGGGTGGGCATATCGTGAAAGGTCACGCCGCTATCACTGAGGATGGCGATCGCCCCGCTCACACCTGGATCAATGCCGATATAGGTTTTCATGCAGTTTTCCGCCGTCGATTCCCTGGAGCCACCGCCGCGACCGGACGCACCAGTTCCCGCAGGCACCACCGCAGGGTGCCGTCATCGAACTGCACCAGATGATGATGGGGCATCAGCCAAGCTGGGGGGAGGATTTCGCCAACTTTGCCGGATGGGAGGCAGACGCGATCGCCTTCCTTCACGCCGCAGCCCTCGCTAATTGGTGGATGCCTTGCCGTAGCGACAGAGGGGCGATCGCCCAGAGTTGCGCCTTTTGATCCGGGGTTAGCAGTTGCAGAAGGGGTAAGTCGGTCGGGTCGTTGCGCTCCACCATCGCCCGAAGCATGGCGAGGAGGGTTGAAAGTTCTGATTCGTTGAGCATGGTTTTAAAAGCAAAACACCCACCTGTGCAGGGCAGGCGGGCGCTTGAGTACAAAACGGTTCTCTCCCTATTTTAGGCCACCCTCGAAATGGGAGTGGGGGGAAGTGGGGCGGGGAAAGTGGGTAGAGAGGGGCGATCGCTGAAACCCTTACAGGGAGGCTGATGGTACATGCGTCCATGATTTCTATAAATACAGATTTCCCCTATATACAAATCGTGGACGTGCCAAAACCACCCCTTTTCATGGAAGGCTGAGCAACAGCTTTTCCCCTCATGGGGTGGGTTCAAAAATATTCAGTTGACCGTCTCAGTTGATTTAGGTAAGGATTAGGTAAGCCTGATTCCTTAACCTCTGAAACGAAGGCGGCACCCAGATTTGAACTGGGGAATGGAGGTTTTGCAGACCTCTGCCTTACCACTTGGCTATGCCGCCGAACTAGTATATCAGCATTCCATAATACACTATTTCTGAAACTTTGCGATCGCCAACCTGAAACACAAAATAGTTCATCGGTTCTATTAAACTCAGACTTCGCGATTGATCGATGACACCATCGACGGGGAATAAGCCGCGAGTGAGTTTATCGTAACCATTGACCTGCTTGCTAAGTGGCATGGAATACAGGCATAAGACCCGACAAATTCTGATGTTTTCTGACAGACGAAGCCGGGTGGGATTCCCTATTCTAAATAGACATCAGGCCGATTCGGAGGAGAGCTAAACATGCCTGCCAACCCAACCCTGGCTCCAGTTTATGAGTATTATGCGACAGATAACGGTTATTGGCGGTTTCAATATGCCGTCAACCCTGATATTCAGGTGGGTTGGCAGCGCAATGGCATTGGCTTTTTTGCCTTTGGAAGCAGACAACCCAATGCAATTCCAATTCATCAATACCATTTAGAAAATCCCTGGCGGTTTCGCTATTCCCCCTCAGCGTCAGTGGGGCAAGGATGGATCTACGATGGCATTGTGTTTTATGCCCTGGAGTTCCCTCAGCCTCGTCTGACGATTCCGGTTTACCAATATTCTGCAATTAATCCAGAGCGCTACCATTACTCCATTAACCCGGACGTGGGTCAGGGATGGAGCAATGATGGAGCCGTGTTTCATGTGTATGCGGCGACGCCAGCGGGGGGAGGGGAGTAGGGGAAAGGGGAAAGGGTAAAGGGAAAAGGGAAAAGGGAAATCTTAGTGGAATCAAGAATTCTGTCTAAGCCATATTAATGGCTATCCATGTGGGGCTATCCATGTGGGGCTATCAATGTGGGAAATGGAAAGACAAGAAAATGTCAAAGTTTTTCGGAATGATTTCATTGCTCCCTTTTCCCTTTCCCCTATCGGCTCCTCTCAAGCCTCTATCACCACCCTCCCTATGGGACAGGCCACACAGGTGAGAATATAGCCTTTGGCCTGATCCTCGGGGTCTAGGGCATCGGGTTCGGTGTCGTAGCGGACTTGGCCTTCGAGTTTGCGTTTTTTGCAGGCTCCGCAGACGCCTTGGCGGCAGTTGCTGCGGATTTTGACATTGGCTTGTTCAGCGAGTTCGAGGATGGACTCGGAGCCGTCGCTGGCGATCGCCCGGTCAGACTGCGAGAACATGACGGAATGGCCACTAGCAGCAGGCGTGGGCGTGGGGACAGGAGAACTGGCGGGGGCAGGCTTGCGCTTTTTGGGGGCACCGAAGCTTTCTTCGTGGTAGTTCTGGGGAGGGAATTGTTGCTCTAGGAGGAGGGTTTTGGTGGCTTGCATGAAGCCTTCGGGGCCGCAGACATAGACGGTGCGCTCCTGGAAATCGGGGGCGATCGCTCTCAATAAATCTGCCGTTAGCCGTCCTGTGAAGCCGTACCAGGGATGGCCGGGTTCGGGACGAGTGATGGAAAGGGCGAGATGGAAATTGGGGTAGCGGGCGGACATCAGTTCGAGTTCTTGGCGAAAGATGATATCGGCAGGGGTACGGGCACAGTGGTAGAAAATGATGTCGCTGCCAGACAGGGTATCGGTGAGCCAGCGGGACATGGACATCATCGGGGTGATGCCACTTCCGGCGGAGAGGAACAGGAGTTTTGGGGCGGGGCGATC